>DATJHN010000562.1:0-10551 GCA_035493915.1 Bordetella sp. | reverse complement strand
GGGGCAGTTCTACAAGCAGTTCGCCATGACGATCACGATTTCCACCGTGATCTCGGCCTTCAATTCGCTGACCCTGTCGCCGGCGCTGGCCGCCATGCTGCTGAAAGGCCACGACGCCAAGCCCGACTTGCTGGCGCGGATCATGAACCGGGTGCTGGGCCGATTTTTTGCCTGGTTCAACCGTATTTTCAACCGCGCATCGGAAGGCTATTCCACCAACGTCGGCGGCGTGATCAAGCGCAAGTCGACCAGCCTGGCGGTGTATGTGGTGCTGCTGGCTGCAACGGTGGGCATTTCGTATATCGTGCCCGGCGGCTTTGTGCCGGCGCAGGACAAACAGTACCTGGTGGGTTTTGCCCAGCTGCCCAACGGCGCATCGCTGGACCGCACGGAAGACGTGATCCGCCGCATGGGTGATATCGCCATGAAGGAACCCGGCGTCGATCATGCCGTGTCCTTCCCTGGGCTGTCCATCAACGGCTTCACCAATAGTTCCAGCGCGGGCATTGTGTTCGTGACGCTCAAGCCGTTCGACGAACGCGGCAGCGAGGGACTGTCGGCGGACAAGATCGCGGCCTCGCTGAACCAGAAATTCGGTTCGGTAAAGGATGCCTTCATCGCTGTTTTCCCGCCCCCGCCGGTGATGGGCCTGGGCACGCTCGGCGGCTTCAAGCTGCAGATCGAGGACCGCGCGGCGCTGGGCTATGAAGCGCTGGACCGCGCCACCCAGTCCTTTGTCGCGGCGGCCTCCAAGGCGCCCGAACTAGGACCGTCGTTCTCCAACTACCAGATCAACGTGCCGCAGCTGGACGTCGACCTGGATCGCGTCAAGGCCAAGCAGCTGGGCGTGAAGGTGACCGATGTATTCGACACCATGCAGATCTATCTGGGCTCGCTGTACGTGAACGACTTCAACCGTTTCGGCCGCGTGTTCCAGGTACGTGCGCAGGCGGATGCGCCCTTCCGTGCCCGTGCCGAGGATATCGGCCTGCTGAAGACGCGCAATGCCGCCGGCGAGATGGTGCCGCTATCGTCGCTGGTACGCGTGTCGCAGACCTACGGCCCTGAAATGGTGGTTCGCTACAACGGCTATACGGCCGCCGACATCAACGGCGGGCCGGCGCCTGGATATTCATCCGACCAGGCCAAGGAAGCCGCCGAACGCATCGCGGCTCAAACCCTGCCGCGCGGCATCAAGTTCGAGTGGACGGACCTGACCTACCAGCAGATCCTGGCCGGCAATGCGGGCGTGTGGGTGTTCCCGATCAGCGTGCTGCTGGTGTTCCTGGTGCTGGCCGCCATGTACGAAAGCCTGACGCTGCCACTGGCCGTGATCCTGATCGTGCCCATGAGCATTCTGGCGGCGCTGACGGGCGTGTGGCTGACGCACGGCGACAACAACATCTTCACGCAGATCGGCCTGATGGTGCTGGTGGGCCTGGCATGCAAGAACGCCATCCTGATCGTGGAATTCGCCCGCGAACTGGAAATGCAGGGCCGCACCGCTTTGCAAGCCGCGATCGAGGCCTGCCGCCTGCGCCTGCGGCCGATCCTGATGACGTCGATCGCTTTCATCATGGGCGTGGTGCCGCTGGTGTACTCGTCCGGTGCCGGCTCCGAGATGCGCCACGCCATGGGTATCGCGGTGTTCTTCGGCATGCTGGGCGTGACGCTGTTCGGCCTGTTCCTGACGCCGGTCTTCTATGTGACGCTGCGCACGCTCAATCCGCGCAAGCTGCATTCGGCGGGCAGGCATGAAGCACCGGCGACCGTGCCGCACAGCCAACCCGCTACCCAGGGCCACCCCGTGCCCGGCGCAGAATAAATCGAACTGGATGACAGACATGAAGTCCCGCATGAAAACCCTGAACCGCTTGGCGTTGTCGGCATTGGCCGCGGCGATCCTGGCGGGCTGCTCGCTGACGCCGGACTACGAACGGCCGGCGGCGCCCATGACGGCGGAGTTCAAGGAAGCGCTGCCGCCGCAACAGGCCGGCCAATGGAAAACCGCGCAGCCGTCCGAAACCCTGCTGCGCGGCGAATGGTGGAAAGTCTTTGGCGACGACACCTTGAACGCGCTGGAAAGCCAGGCCGCCGACGCGAACCAGAACCTGAAGGCCGCCGCCGCGCGGCTGGCGCAAGCCCGCGCGCTGCAACGCCAGACGCGTTCCGGCCTGTTCCCTGAAGTCACGGCCAATTTCGGTCCCACGCGCGAGCGGGCTTCGCCCGCATCGCAAGGCTTTCCCGATAACGGGCCCGCCACCAGCAGCACGCTGTGGCGCGGACAGCTGGGCGTGTCCTACGAGGCGGACCTGTTCGGCCGGGTATCGTCGACGGTCGACGCGGCCACGGCCGACGCGCAACAAAGCGAAGCCTTGCTGCGATCGGTGCAGCTGGCCCTGCAAGGCGACGTCGCCGAGAACTATTTCATCGTGCGCGAGTTGGATGCGGAACGCCAGATCTATGTGCGCACGCTGGAACTCCGCCAGCAGACCTTGGACCTGGTCGAACGCCGCTACAAGGAAGGCGATATCGGCGAACTGGACGTGGCGCGCGCCCGCTCCGAACTGGCGTCCGCCCAATCAGAAGCACTAGGCATCGACCGCCGCCGCGCAGTGTCCGAACACGCGCTGGCCGTCCTGCTGGGCAAGGCGCCGGCGGAATTCGCGCTGCCGGCCAATCCGCTGGCTCGCGTGGCGATCAATGTGCCGGCCGGATTGCCGTCTTCGCTGCTGGAACGCCGGCCCGACATCGCCGCGGCCGAACGCGGCATGGCCGCCGCCAACGACCGCATCGGCGCGGCGCGCGCGGCGTTCTTTCCGCAGTTGAACATCACCGGTTATGCCGGTTACGAGTCCTCGGAACTGGGCAATCTGTTCGAATGGTCCAGCCGCACCTTCTTGCTGGGTCCTTTGACAGGCGCCATGCTGAGCCTGCCCGTTTTCGATGCGGGCCGCAGACAGGCTGGATTGGACCGTGCTCGCGCCGTCTACCAGGAAGACGTGGCGAACTACCGGCAGACCGTACTGGGCGCCTTCCGCGAAGTCGAAGACAACCTGGCGAACCTGCGCATCCTGGACGAACAGACGCAAGCCCAGGACCGCGCGGTACAGTCCTCCGCGCGCGCGGCGCAGCTGTCGCATACCCAGTACAAAGAGGGTTCGATCAGCTACCTGGACGTTATCGACTCCGACCGCACAGTGCTGACGCAGCAGCGCGTATCGGTGCAGCTGGACGGCGAGCGTGCACGGTCCACGGTCAACCTGATCCGCGCCCTGGGCGGCGGCTGGGGCCTGGACACCCAGCAGGCGCAACAGGCCGAACCCGCCGCCACACAGCCGGCAAGTGCGGCTGGAACCCAAGCCGCGCCCGCTGCGCAACCCGTCGCACGGCGCTGAAGGATCGGAGGCGGGCCTGGCGGTTCGACAACTCCAGGCCCGGCTTCACCTCCATTGAAGGCGGCACTGACATCGAAGGCCGAACCGGTGTAAAGAACAGCAGGGACGTGCCGGTGCCCCTGCCGATACGTGCTGCAATGATGTGTGCTGCGACAAGCGGCAAGGTGTACGCTGACGGCAACTTGATTGCCGCACGTTCCACCTCCGCTGCCCGCCATGTCTGCCACGCCCGCCACGCCCGCCATGTCTGCGCCATCCGCGGCGTCTGCCACGGACGCCCCGTCCACCCCGTCCGCCGCTGATGCCGCTGATGCCGCCCTCGCTACGTCCCACGGCGCGTCGCCCGCCCGGTCGGTGCGGCTGTTCTTCGCCCTGTGGCCCGATGCCGCGACGGTGCGCGCGCTCAACGACTGGGCCGGAGATGCCCACGCCCTATGCGGCGGACGCATCATGCGCCCCGATACCCTGCATCTGACGCTGGCCTTCCTGGGCGATACCGCGCCGGAACTCCTGCCGCCGCTGGCGCGGGAAGTACAGGCCCGGCGCATCGAACCTGGCATGGTCACCTTGAGCCGCTATGGCGCATTCCCGCGCCCGCGTATCGTGTGGGCGGGACCGGCCGACACCGGCAACGGCAACCCCGACGAAGGCACGGCGCGCCTGACCGCCGAGCACCAGAACCTATGGAACTGGGTGCGACCGCTGCACCCCGCCCGCCCGGAACCGCATTTCCGCCCCCACGTCACGCTGCTGCGCAACGCGGACACACGGGAGCTTCCGCCGCAATCCCCGCCCCCCATCGCGTGGCGCTACGATCGCTACGTACTGGTTGCCTCCACGCAGAACGGCGCGGCACGCTATCGCATCGTGGCATCGACAAAGATCTAACAACCGACGACCATGCTCATCCTGATCGATCAAGACGGCGTGCTCGCCGATTTCGAACATGCCTTCGTGGCGGCCTGGCGCAACGCCTACCCGGACATCGCCCCTGTTGAATTCGAGGATCGAAAGTCCTTCCATATCCTGGAAGACTATCCGCCCGAATTGCGCCCCCGCGCGGAAGCGCTCTACACCGCGCCGGGCTTCATTCGCGACTTGCCGCCGGTCCCCGGCGCAATCGATGCCGTGCGTGAACTGGCCGACCTGGGCATGGACGTGCGTATCTGCAGCTCACCCCTGCGCCAATACGAGAACTGCGTTGCCGAGAAATACCAGTGGGTGGAACGGCACCTGGGCCGCGCCTGGACCGAACGGCTGATCCTGACGCGCGATAAGACGCTGGTGCAAGGCGACATCCTGGTCGATGACCGGCCCGCCATAGAAGGCGCGGCGCGGCCACGCTGGCGGCACATCGTCTACGACGCTCCCTATAACCGCGGCGTCGCCGACAAACCACGGCTTTCCTGGGCGAACTGGCGCAACGTGCTCGGCGGCGAACTCTATCGCGCCGACGGCTGATTGCGGATGACGGGTCGGCCAAATGCCGTAGCCTGACGGTAACGCCGCCGTAACGCCGAGGTAATCCTGGCATTCCCGCTTTACCCGCCCCATCGCGGACACGCCTGCCTGCTGTAAGCTGATCGAATCGCCAACGGGGGCGCCAGGAGACAAGAATGAACCTCTACCGCATGCTCAAACAACGCGAGGCGGACGGCAAGCCGATACGCATCGCCCTGATCGGTGCCGGCAAATTCGGATCCATGTTTCTCAGCCAGGCCCATCGCACCGCGGGAATGCGCCTGGTGGCGGTCGCCGATCTGAAACCCGCTTCCGCGCGCGCGGCACTGACCAAGGTAGGCTGGCCGCCCAAGGCCTTGCAGGCCGGGTCCATCAACGAGGCCTGCCGCGGCGGCAGCGTGTACTGTTCGGAAGACGCCCTGGCGATCATCGCGCATCCCGAAATCGACGTCGTCATCGACGCTTGCGGCAACGCCGCGGCCGGCATACGCCACGCGCTGGCCTGCTGCGAACACGGCAAGCACATCATCATGGTCAACGTAGAGGCCGATGCCCTGGCCGGCCCCCTGCTGGCACGCCGCGCGCGCGAAGCGGGCATCGTCTATTCGCTGGCCTATGGCGACCAGCCGGCGCTGATCTGCGAAATGGTGGATTGGGCGCGGGCCAGCGGCTTCGAAGTCATCGCCGCCGGCAAGGGCACCAAGTATCTGCCGGCCTTCCATACGTCCACGCCCGACACCGTCTGGCCCTATTACGGTTTCACGCCGGAAATGGTCGCGGCCGGCGATTTCAATGCGCAGATGTTCAACAGCTTTCTGGACGGCACCAAGAGCGCGATCGAAATGGCGGCGGTATCCAATTCGACCGGACTGTTGCCGGCCCCGTCCGGATTGCATTTCCCGCCTTGCGGCGTGGACGATCTGGCGCGCGTGCTGCGGCCGCGCGACGATGGCGGCACGCTGCATCACCGTGGCCAGGTCGAAGTCGTGTCCTCGCTGGAACGCGACGGCCGGCCGGTGTATCGCGATCTGCGATGGGGGGTCTACGTGGTGATCGCGGCCGACAGCGATTACGTTCGCCGCTGCTTCAAGGAATACGGCGTGGTGACCGACCCGAACGGCAATTATTCCGCGATGTACAAGCCCTACCATCTGATGGGGATGGAACTGGGCATCAGCGTGGCCAGCGTCGCGCTGCGGCGCGAACCGACAGGCGCGCCGACCGGCTGGCATGGCGACGTAGTGGCCACGGCCAAGCGCGACATGAAGCCCGGCCAGCTACTGGACGGCGAAGGCGGCTATACCGTCTATGGCCGGCTGATGCCCGCGCGCGATTCCGTGGAAGGCGGCTACCTGCCCTTGGGGCTGGCGCACAACGTCAAATTGAAGAACGCGGTGCGGGCCACGCAGGCACTGAAATGGTCGGACGTCGAATATGACGACGCGCAGGATGCGCTGCAGTTCCGGCGCGAGATGGAACAAGGTTATCTGTGACGCGACCACACGTGCATGTGGATGTATAGGCTGTCCGGACCATCCGTGACCGGATCCACACGGATTTCCACGCCAGGCGTACAACTCCTTTGCTGTTGACGGTCTGTTTCCCGGAGTAGGCGGCGCGCACAATACGCGCTTTCTACCTATTTGCGGAAACTGTCATGCCTATCGCCTTGTGGGCGCTCGCGGCCGGTGCCTTCGGTATCGGCACCACCGAATTCGTCATCATGGGCCTGCTGCCCCAACTGTCGACCGACCTGGGCGTCGGGCTGTCGACGGCCGGCCTGCTGGTTACGGGCTATGCCTTGGGGGTGTTTGTCGGTGCGCCCATCGTCACACCCCTGATGTCCCGGCTCCAGCGCAAGACCGTGCTGCTGGGCCTGATGCTGCTGTTCACCGTGGGCAACCTGGCCTGTGCGCTGGCGCCCGGCTATGGAACGCTGATGGCGGCGCGCGTGCTGACCTCGTTCGCGCACGGCGCCTTCTTCGGCATCGGTTCGGTGGTGGCCACGGGCCTTGTGGCGGCGGACAAGAAGGCCTCTGCGATCGCCCTGATGTTCACGGGGCTGACGCTGGCCAACGTCATGGGCGTGCCGCTGGGCACCTGGCTGGGGCAGCACTTTGGCTGGCGCAGCACGTTCTGGGCGGTCACGGCCATCGGCGTCGTCGCCATGATCGCCATCGCCTTGCTGGTGCCGCGCAGCCGTGACGAGCAGCGCGCCCATTTCGGGCAGGAACTGCGCACGCTGGGCCGGCCGCAGGTGCTGCTGGGTTTTCTGATGACGGTGCTGGGCTTCGGCGGCGTGTTCGCGGCCTTTACCTATATCGCGCCCATCCTGACGCAGCTGGCCGGATTTCCGGATTCAGCGGTGTCGCCCATTCTGCTGCTCTTCGGCGTCGGACTGGTGATCGGCAATACGCTGGGCGGCAAATTCGCCGATCGTCGGCTCATGCCCACGCTGATCGGCACGCTCTTGATACTGGCGCTGCTGCAGGCTGTTTTCACCTTTACGGCCCATGCGCAGATCGCCGCCGCGATCACCATCGGTTTGCTGGGCGCGGCGGGCTTCGCCACGGTGCCGCCCTTGCAAATGCGCGTACTGGAAAAGGCGGCCGGCGCGCCCAACCTGGCCTCGGCCTTCAATATCGCGGCGTTCAACCTGGGCAATGCCGCGGGAGCCTGGGTGGGTGGACTGACCATCGATCACGGCCCCGGACTGGCGGCGCTGCCCTGGGTGGCGAGCCTGATGACGGCGGGCGGGCTGCTGGTGGCGTTGTTCAGCTGGCGGCTGGATCGTCGGGCACAGCCGGCGATCACGGCACGCCCAGCTTCGGAATGTGTATAAGCGCACGCTGCATGCTTATCCTCGCACATGAAAAAGCCGCCCAAACCCCTTGCGGATCTGGGCGGCCATTTGCCTTCGGCACGCCGCGGCAGTTATTGCAGCGGTGCCGGCCGCTGTCCCTGTGCCGGCACCCTGGCGATCAACGCCGCTTCAGCTGGCTGAGGTCGCGCACCGCGCCGCGGTCGGCCGAAGTCGCCAGCGCCGCATAGGCCTGCAGGGCCTGGGATACGACACGCTGGCGCTCGCCGGGCTGCCAGGCCTGATCCCCACGGCTTTCCATTTCCTGGCGACGCGCCGCCAGCTCGGCGTCGCTGACTTCCAGGTGGATGCGGCGGTTGGGAATGTCAATCTGGATCGCGTCGCCTTCGCGCACCAGGCCGATGGCGCCGCCTTCGGCGGCTTCGGGCGAGGCATGGCCGATAACCAGGCCCGACGATCCGCCGGAGAAGCGCCCGTCGGTGAACAGGGCGCAGGACTTGCCCAGGCCCTTGGATTTCAGATAGGACGTGGGGTAAAGCATTTCCTGCATGCCGGGGCCGCCCTTCGGACCTTCGTAGCGGATCACCACGACATCGCCGGGCACGACCTTGTCGCCCAGGATGGCCTCGACCGCGGCATCCTGGCTTTCGAAGACGCGCGCGCGGCCCTGGAATACCAGCTGGTTTTCGTCCACGCCCGCCGTTTTGACGATGCAGCCCTTTTCGGCCAGGTTGCCATACAGCACGGCCAGGCCGCCGTCCTTGGAGTAGGCATGGGCCAGATCGCGGATGCCGCCATTGCTGCGGTCCAGGTCCAGGGTCAGGTAGGTCGCGTCCTGGCTGAAGGCGACCTGGGTGGGCACGCCGCCGGGCGCCGCGCGGAAGAACTTCTGCGCCTGCTCGCCGGCTCCGCCCTTGACGTCCCACTTTTCCAGGGCCTTGCCCAGGGTGCCGCTGTGGACGTTGCCCACGGACAGGTCCAGCAGATCGGCGCGGGCCAGTTCGCCCAGGATGCCGATGATGCCGCCGGCGCGATGTATGTCTTCGATGTGGTACTTGTCGGTGGCCGGCGCGGCCTTGCACAGGCAGGGCGTGCGGCGCGAAATGCGGTCGATGTCGGTCATGGTGAAATCGACGCCCGCCTCTTGCACGGCGGCCAGCAGGTGCAGCACGGTATTGGTCGAACCGCCCATGGCGACGTCCAGCGTCATGGCGTTTTCGAATGCGGCGCGGGTGGCGATGTTGCGCGGCAGGACGGATGCATCGTCCTGCTCGTAGTAGCGGCGGCACAGGTCGACGATGAGCCGGCCGGCTTCTTCGAACAGCCCCTTGCGCCAGGCATGGGTCGCCACGATGGTGCCGTTGCCGGGCAGCGCCAGGCCCAGGGCTTCGGTCAGGCAGTTCATGGAGTTGGCGGTGAACATGCCGGAACAGGAACCACAGGTCGGGCACGCGCTGCGCTCGTATTCGGCGACGTCGGCATCGGACATCTTGGGGTCGGCCGCCTTGACCATGGCGTCGACCAGGTCGATCTTGGCCAACACCTTGCCGTCGGTGGGAGACGTGATCTTGCCGGCTTCCATCGGGCCGCCCGACACGAAAACGACGGGGATATTCAGGCGCATCGCGGCCATCAGCATGCCCGGGGTGATCTTGTCGCAGTTGGAGATGCAGACCATGGCATCCGCGCAATGCGCATTCACCATGTATTCGACCGAGTCGGCGATCAGTTCCCGCGACGGCAGCGAATACAGCATGCCGTCATGTCCCATGGCGATGCCGTCATCCACCGCGATCGTGTTGAATTCCTTGGCGTTCGCACCGGCGGCTTCGATCTCGCGAGCGACCAGCGCGCCCAGATCGCGCAGGTGCACGTGACCGGGGACGAATTGCGTAAAGGAGTTGACCACCGCGATGATGGGTTTGCCGAAATCGCCGTCCTTCATGCCGGTGGCGCGCCACAAGGCGCGAGCGCCGGCCATGTTGCGGCCGTGGGTGGTGGTGCGGGAACGGTAATGCGGCATGGCGTGTCGTCTCGGGAAGAACGGATGGGTGGAAGGGGACGGCCCCCGCGGCGCCTGCGACGCGGCGTGCCGGTGCGGACCGGGAAAAAGGCCCTCATCATAACGCCTGGCAACGCCGCCCAGGGAATGTCCGGATGTGCCTGCGGCCCCCAAAAGCCCCGATTGGATCGCATAATTCGGCGTTGTTTCAACGGTGCGCGGGGCCAGCCCGCGCTCGCCGCACTCGCGTCATTTACCGATCATCCTGCCACCGTCCCCTCGCGCAATGCCCGACTCACGATCATCCGAACTTCTCATCCGCGACGCCACCACCGATGACATGGCGGCCATTCAGGCCATTTACAGCCACCATGTATTGCACGGCACGGCATCTTTCGAGCTGGCGCCGCCCACCCTGGACGACATGCTGCAGCGGCGCGCCGCGGTGCTGGCGCACAATCTGCCCTACCTGGCCGCCGAGCTCGACGGCCAGGTAGCCGGTTATGCCTACGCGACGCTATACCGGCCGCGCCCCGCGTACCGCTTTACGTGCGAGGACTCGGTCTACGTCAAGCCCGGTATGGCCGGCCACGGCATCGGCGGCCGCCTGCTGGCCGAATTGATCCAGCGCTGTACCGCGTTGGGATGGCGGCAGATGCTGGCGGTGGTGGGCGATAGCGCCAACGCCGCATCGCTGGCCGTGCATGCCCGTTGCGGCTTTCATCCGGTCGGCACGCTGCGATCGGTGGGACACAAGTTCGGGGAATGGCGCGATACGGTGCTGATGCAGCGTGCACTGGGGGACGGCGACACGACGCCGCCGGAACCGCCGCGGTCCTGAGCTACGCCGGCGGCAGCGGTGCCGCCTG
>DATJHN010000561.1:0-25744 GCA_035493915.1 Bordetella sp. | reverse complement strand
CCGCCCGCTGGACATCGTGCTGCGGCCCGGCTGTTACCTGAGCCACGACGTTGGCATCTACCGCAGCGCGGCCGAACGTATCGGCCGCGACAACGAGGTGGCGCGCGGCATGGCCCCCGGCCTTATGCCGGCGCTGCAGGTGTGGGCGTATGTGCAATCGCTGCCCGAACCCGGGCGCGCCATCATCGGCATGGGCAAGCGGGATGCGGCCTTCGACGCCGGCCTGCCCGTGCCCGCGCGCCACCATCGCCCCGGCAACGCGGCCCCCTCCAACGCACCGGCCGGCTGGGAAGTGACCGCGATGATGGACCAGCACGCATTCATGCGCATCGCCGATGGCGACGACATCCAGGTCGGCGACATGATCGCCTTCGATATATCCCATCCTTGCCTGACATTCGACAAATGGAAGCAGGTGCTGCTGGTGGACGACCAGTATCGCGTCGTCGATATCGCCCAAACCTTTTTCTGATCCGCTATTCCCCGCCCGGCGGCGCCGTCCGTCCTGAACTTCTGGAGCACGCTCGATGAACTCACTGGTCTCCCGTCGCCGCGACGGGCTGAAAACATTCCTGCTCGCCGCCACGCTGAGCGTCGCGGCGCTGGCCGGTCCGGCGCATGCGGCACCCGTCAAGGGCGGCACGATATCGGTCGCCACCATCGGCGAACCGCCGACGCTGGATCCCATGATCAGCACCGCCGACCTGGTCGGCCTGATCAGCCAGCATATCTACGAAACGCTGTACACCTTCGACGCCAAGTGGAACCTGACGCCGCTGCTGGCGCAGGCCCTGCCCACCGTCAGCGCCGACGGCCTGACCGTGACCATTCCGCTGCGCACGGACGTGACCTTCCATGACGGCAGCAAGATGACCATCGACGACGTCATCGCCTCGCTGCAGCGCTGGACCACCACGGCTTCGCGCGGCAAGCAGACCGCGCCGCTGATCAAGGCCATCGAAGCGGCCGACGATCATACGGTGCGTATCACCCTGACGCAGCCATATGCGCCGCTGACGGCCCTGCTGGCCATGAACAACGCCGCCGCGGTGATCATGCCCAAGAGCAAGATCGCGGCGACGATCACCGACTACATCGGGACCGGCCCCTATATGGTCAAGGCCCGCGTGCCCGACCAGTACCTTCAGCTGGTGCGCTTTCCCGGCTACAAGTCGCGTGGCGGGCAGCCCGACGGCTACGGCGGCGCGCGTGAGCAGTATCTGGACGAAATCCGCTTCGTTCCGGTGCCCAACGCCAATACGCGCCTGGAAAGCGCCGTGGCCGGCCAGTACGACTATGTCGACTCGATCGCCGTCGAATCCGCCGGCAAGCTCAAGTCGAGCAAGTCGCAGGCCGTGCTGCTCAAGCCCTTCGGCTGGCCCCGCCTGGTCATGAATACCAAACAGGGCATCATGGCCAACCAGAAGATGCGCCAGGCCGTGCAGATGGCGCTGAACGAAGAAGACATGCTGGCCGCCGCCTTCGGCAGCACCGATTACTACACGGTGGACGGCGCGATGTATCCCAAGGGCTATCCCTGGTACACCGACCGCGGCACCAAGGCCTACAACAAGGGCGATACCGAAGGCGCCAAGAAGCTGATCGCCGAAGCGGGCATTCCCGACCGCACCATCCGCATCCTGACCAGCCAGCAGTACGAGTTCCACTACAAGATGGCACTGGTCGCCGCGGAATACCTGAAGCAGGCCGGCTTCAAGGTCGACATGCAAGTGGTCGACTGGGCGACGCTGACCCAGCGCCGCCAGGACCCTGCCCTGTGGGATATCTTCATTACGCACAGCCCCTTCCTGCCGGAGCCCGCGCTGATCGACTTCCCGTCGAAGAATTCGCCGGGATGGTGGGACACGCCGCGCCGCAACGCCGCGCTGGACGCCTTCAACCGCGCCACGTCGCAGGAAGAACGCGTCAAGCTGTGGGGCGACGTGCAGCAGGTCATCTTCGATGAAGTGCCCTTTATCAAGGTCGGCGACTTCAACGCCGTGGCTGCCAAGTCGCCCGCGCTGGAAGGCGTAACGGCCGCGCCCTGGCCTTATTTCTGGAATGCGTGGAAGGCGTCGAAGTAACCGGCGCATCAAGGATTTCCCGTGCTGTCCTATCTTTTCAATCGCCTGCTCGGCCTGGTCGCGGTCATGTTCCTGGTGGCCACGATCGTCTTCGTGATCATCCGGGTCACGCCCGGCGACCCGGCCGCCGTCATGCTCGGCCCGGAGGCCACCCAGCAGGACATCGCCGCCCTGCGCACGCGGCTGGGCCTGGACCGGCCGCTGCCCGTGCAATACGTGACCTGGCTGGGCCAGTTGGCGCGCGGCGACCTGGGCCAATCGATTTTCCTGAACAAGCCCGTGTTGTCGGCCCTGGCCGATCGCGCCGAGCCGACGTTCTGGCTGACGCTGCTGTCGCTGATCATTGCCACGGCGATTGCCTTGCCGGTCGGCATCCTGTCGGCGGTCAAGCGAGGCAGCACGCTGGACCAGTCGGTGGTGAGCTTCTCCATGTTCACCTCCAGCGTGCCCAGCTTCTGGCTGGGGCTGCTGCTGATGCAGGTATTCGCGGTGAAACTGGGCTGGCTGCCGGTATCGGGCTATGGCGGTCCGGACGCGTCATTCGGCACGCGGCTCAGCCATCTGATCCTGCCGGCGGTCGTGCTGGGCCTGGTCAACTCGGCGCTGATCACGCGCTTTATCCGCGCCAGCATGCTGGACGTGCTGCGCGACGATTATGTGCGCACGGCGCGGGCGAAAGGCTTGCCCGAACGCAAGGTCATCCTTAAGCATGCGGTGCGCAATGCGCTGATCCCCATACTGACCGTGCTGGGCTTGACCACGGCCCTGCTCATCAGCGGTGCCGTCGTCACCGAAACGGTGTTCGGACTGCCCGGCGTCGGCAGCCTGGTGGTGTCGGCGGTGCTGCGCCGCGACTATCCGGTGATCCAGGGCGCCCTGCTTGTCGTGGCGGCGATCTACGTGCTGATCAATCTTTTCATCGACCTGCTCTATCTGGTGGTCGATCCGCGGGTACGCTACTGATGTCCATGGCCCTATCCTCTCAAGCCGGCGGCGAACGCTGGCAGGTCCTGCGCCTGCTGGTCACGCGCAAGACCGTGCTGCTGAGCCTGATCGTGCTGATCGTGCTGGTCGCGGCCGCCCTGCTGGCGCCGCTGATCAGCCCCTACGATCCGTTCAAGCTGTCCATCGTCAATCGTCTCAAGCCGCCCGGCGCGGCACACTGGTTCGGCACCGACGACTTTGGCCGCGATGTGTTCAGCCGCGTCATTTATGGCGGCCGCCTGTCGCTGACGGTGGGCTTCGCCGTCGTGGTGCTGTCCAGCATCCTGGGCATCGCGCTGGGACTGATCGCCGGCTTCTTCCGCGGCGCCGACAAATTCGTATCGCGGCTGATCGACGCCATGATGGCCTTTCCGGATATCCTGCTGGCGATCTCGCTGGTGGCGGCGCTGGGTCCTTCGGTACTGAACGTGGTGATCGCGCTGGGCATCGTCTATACGCCGCGCCTGGCGCGTATCGTGCGCGCATCGACG
Organism: Bordetella sp.; assembly: GCA_035493915.1. Taxonomy (GTDB): domain Bacteria; phylum Pseudomonadota; class Gammaproteobacteria; order Burkholderiales; family Burkholderiaceae_B; genus Bordetella_C. The sequence continues at coordinate 22,185 of DATJHN010000561.1, read as the reverse complement.
CTGGTGATACGCGAGCTGCCTTTCGTGGAAGCGGCGCGCGCCCTGGGCGTGCCGACGCGCCGCATCGTAGCCGTGCACGTGCTGCGCAACCTGGTGTCGCCGATTCTGGTACAGGGCACGTTCATCTTCGCCTACGCAATCCTGGCGGAAGCCGGCCTGTCCTTCCTGGGGGTGGGCGTTTCGCCCGACATTCCTACCTGGGGCACGATGATCAGTTCCGGGCAGCAGTACATGGGCTCGGCCGACTGGATCATGATTTTTCCGGGGATCGCCATCGTGCTGTCGGTGCTGTCCCTGCAATTGGTGGGCGACGGGCTGCGCGATGTGCTGGACCCGCGCCTGCGCAAGGAGCTGTGAGCCATGACGGCAAGCACACGCGACGTCGTCCTTTCCGTGGAAGGACTCAAGACGTGGTTTCATAGCCGCGACGGGGTGGCCAAATCGGTGGATGGCGTGACCTTCGACCTGGCCCGCGGCGAGACGCTGGCGATCGTCGGCGAATCCGGGTCGGGCAAGTCGGTGACCAGCCTGTCCATCATGGGCCTGCTGCCCAAGCCCGCCGGACGCATCGAATCCGGTCACATCCGCTTTCGCGACCGCGCCGGCGCCGAGCACGACCTGGCGACGGCATCGGCGGCGCGCATGCGGGACATCCGCGGCAAGGAGATCGCCATGATCTTCCAGGAGCCGATGACCAGCCTGAATCCGCTGTACACGGTGGGCGACCAGATCGCCGAGGCAGTGTTGCAGCATGAAGGCGGCTCGCGCGCCGCCGCGCTGAACCGCGCGCGCGAAATGCTGGAGCGCGTCGAGATTCCCGCCGCGGCGCGGCGCGTGAACGAATATCCGCATCAAATGTCGGGCGGCATGCGCCAGCGCGTGATGATCGCGTTGGCACTGGCCTGCAATCCGTCGGTGCTGATCGCCGACGAACCCACCACGGCCCTGGACGTGACGGTGCAAGCGCAGATCCTGGACCTCTTGCGGCGCCTGCAGGCGGAATTGGGCATGAGCATCCTGTTCATCACCCACAACCTGGGCGTCGTGGCGGAGATCGCCCATCGCGTGGCCGTGATGTACGCCGGCCGCGTCGTTGAGGATGCCGATGTCTACGATCTGTTCGAAAAGCCCAGCCATCCCTACACCCGCGGCCTGCTGTCCTGTCTTCCCACCGATGCCCTGCTGGCCAGCGGCGAGCGCCTGCGCGCGATACCGGGCAATGTGCCCAGCGTGATGGCGCTGCCCGGCGGCTGTACTTTCGCGCCGCGCTGCGAACTGGCTTCCGAAGCCTGCATGCGCGCGGTGCCGGATCTGGCGGCGGTGCGCACCGGCCATCGCGCCCGCTGCATCAAAGTGATTCCCGAATGATGGACGCCATGACCGAAGCTCCCCCTCACGGCCCCGCGGCCGGCGCCCCGCGGGATGCCAGTCCCCTGCTGCGCGTGCAGGACCTGCGCGTGCATTTCCCCACGTCGTCGCGGCGCGGCGCGCCTGTCGTCAAGGCGGTCGACGGCGTCAGTTTCGACGTGGGCCGCAACTCCATCGTCGGCCTGGTCGGCGAATCCGGCTCAGGCAAGACCACGACCGGGCGCGCGCTGCTGCGGCTGCTGCCGGCCACCAGCGGACGCGTGCTGTTCGACGGCACGGATCTGAGCGGACTGGACGAGCGCGCGATGCTGCCCTGGCGGCGGCGCATGCAGATCGTTTTCCAGGATCCCTATGCCAGCCTGAATCCGCGCATGACCGTGGCGGAGATCCTGGGCGAAGCACTGGACACGCACAAGCTGGCGCGCGAGCGCCGGCAGGAACGCATCGCCGAACTGCTGACGCGCGTGGGTTTGCACGCCGACCACGCCCGCCGCTATCCGCACGAGTTTTCCGGCGGCCAGCGCCAGCGCATCGGCATCGCGCGCGCCCTGGCGGTCGAACCGGACTTCATCGTGGCCGACGAACCGGTGTCCGCGCTGGACGTATCCGTGCAGGCGCAGGTGCTGAACCTGCTGCAGGACCTGCAGCGCGACCTGGGGCTGGCCATGCTGTTCGTGGCCCACGACCTGGCGGTGGTGAACTACCTGTGCGATGAAGTGGTCGTGCTGTATCTGGGCCGCGTCATGGAAAGCGGGCCGACGCGGCGCGTCTATGCGGCGCCGCGCCACCCGTATACTCGCGCCCTGCTGTCGGCCGCGCCGGTGCCGGACCCGCGCGCGCCGCGCAACCGCATCCTGCTGAAGGGCGACATTCCCAGTCCCATGGACCCGCCCTCCGGCTGCGTGTTCCGCACGCGCTGTCCGCACGCGATCGACGCCTGCGCGCGCACCGTGCCCCAGGCCGAAGCCGTCGGCGGCGGTCAGATGGTCGCCTGTCTGCGCGCGGCCGAACTGGCTTGAATGCGGGATTCCCCACCGCAGGATTGCCATTCTCCCGGAAAACCCATGAATCAGATTCGCGACATCGTCTACCAGATCCGCAGCTGCCGCGATACGCTCAGCGCGACCGAACGCAAGGTCGCCGATGCCATCCTGGACGACATCGCGATGGCGGCCGGCGCCACGGTGGACCAGCTGGCGGGCAAGGCCGGCGTCAGCATCGCCACCATTTCGCGCTTCGCGCGTTCGGTGGGCTGCGACGATACGCGCGACCTGAAAATGAAGCTGGCCCAGGCCAGTGCCGTCGGCACGCGCTTTCTGGATCGCAGCGTGCCGGCGGAAGAAAGCACCTTCTACGCGCGCATCTACGCCGATATCGAGAGCACGCTGCGCGCCCACCTGCCGCTGTATTCGGAAACCCTGTTCGAGCAGGCCATGGATATCGTGCGCGGCGCGCGCATGACCTATGTGTTCGGCATGGGCGGCGCATCGGCGGTGCTGGCACAGGAAATGCAGTCGCGCATGGTGCGCCTGGGCTATCCGGTGGCGGCCTACAGCGACGCCGTACTGCTGCGCATGGTGGCCGCCACGCTGGACGAACGCGACGCGGTGATCATGCTGTCGGCCTCCGGCCTGACACCGGAAATGCTGTCCGGCGCGCGCATCGTCAAGCAATACCGCGCGCGCATCGTGGCGCTGACGGACGCCACCGCGCCGCTGGCGGAGCTGGCGGATGTGGTCATCCCCGTGCGCACGGACGAAACGGACTTCATCTACAAGCCCTCGTCGTCGCGCTACGCGATGATGCTGGCCATAGACCTGCTGGCGACCGAACTCGCCATGGCGCGCCAGGAAGAAACGCGCGACCGCCTGCGCCGCATAAAGCTGGCGCTGGACGAATACCGCGGCGGGCCCAACCGCCTGCCGCTTGGAGATTGACACGATGTACGACACCCTGATCGGCCCCGTCCGCGTCCTGGATGGCAGCGGCGGCGCCGAATTCCAGGCCAACGTGGCCTTGCACGATGGCCGCATCGCCGCGATCGGCGTGGCCGACGATGTGCCGGCGCGGACCCGCATCGACGGCCGCCGCCGCGTGCTGGCGCCCGGCTTTATCGACGTGCATACGCACGACGACACCAATGTCATCCGCACGCCCGCCATGCTGCCCAAGCTGTCCCAGGGCGTGACGACGGTGGTGGTGGGCAATTGCGGCATCAGCGCCTCGCCGGTGCGGTTGCGCGGCCAGGTCCCGGATCCCATGAACCTGCTGGGCCAGGAAGGCGATTTCCAGTACCCGACCTTTGCCGACTATACGGCCGCCGTCGATCGCGCCCGGCCATCGGTGAACGTGGCGGCGCTGATCGGCCATACCGCCCTGCGCAACAACCACATGGACCGCCTGGACCGCGTCGCGACACCGGCGGAAATTGACGGCATGCGCGCGCAGCTGCGCGATGCGCTGGCCCATGGCGCCATCGGCCTGAGCACGGGCCTGGCCTATGCTTCCGCCTTCGATGCCGACACCGGCGAGGTGAAGGCGCTGGCCCAGGTCCTGGATGAGTTCGGCGCGCTTTACACCACCCACCTGCGCTCCGAGTTCGCCGAGATCATGGAAGCCATGCAGGAAGCCTACGACGTCGCGCGGCACGCGCGCGTGCCGGTCATCATCTCGCACCTGAAATGCGCGGGCGCCCAGAATTGGGGGCGCACGACGGAAGTTCTGGCCGGGCTGGAGAAAGCCGGCCGCATGCAGCGCGTGGGCTGCGATTGCTATCCCTATTCGGCCAGTTCGTCGACGCTGGACCTGAAGCAGGTGACCGATGATTTCGACATCGACATCACGTGGTCCACGCCGCATCCGGAACAGGCTGGCCGCAAGCTGGCCGATATCGCGGGCGACTGGAATATGTCCCTGATGGATACCGCGCGCCGGCTGCAGCCCGCGGGCGCGGTCTATCACGGCATGCACGAAGACGACGTGCGGCGCGTGCTGGCGCACCGGCTGAAGTTGATCGGTTCGGACGGCCTGCCCAACGATCCGCATCCCCATCCGCGTCTGTGGGGCGCGTTCCCGCGCGTCCTGGGCCATTACAGCCGCGACGTCGGCCTGTTCCCGCTGGCCGAGGCCATCCACAAGATGACCGGATTGTCGGCCGCCCGCTTCGGCCTGCGCGATCGCGGCCTGATACGCGAGGGCAACTGGGCGGACCTGGTATTGTTCGATCCGGACACGATCATGGACCGCGCCACCTTCGATGCCCCGCTGCAGACTGCCGCGGGCATCGACGGCGTGTGGGTCAATGGCGCCCTTTCCTATTGGCAGGGTACGGCGACAGGCGACCGCGCCGGACGCTGGCTGCCGCGGCAAGGGGACCTGCGCGGCGGGTTCACGCTGCTTACGACATCAACTTAAGGAGTCTTCGATGAGCGATACCCCCAAGCCCGATGCCAATGGCATCACCCGCTACGGCGCGGCCGGCAGCGCGGGCGGCGGCGGCACCCACATGCCTTTTTCGAGCGCGGTCGCCGCGGATGGATGGCTGTACGTATCCGGCCAGGTGCCCATGCATGACGACGGCGAAATCACCGAGGGCGGTATCGTTCCGCAGGCCCACAAGGCGATCCAGCAGTTGCTGTCCATCTTGAAGGAAGCCGGCTACGGCCCCGAACACGTCGTGCGCTGTGGTGTCTGGCTGGACGACGCGCGCGATTTCGCCTCGTTCAACAAAGTATTCAAATCCTACTTCGGCCAGAATCCGCCGGCGCGCGCCTGCGTGGAGTCGCGCCTGGTGGTGGATGCCAAGGTCGAAATCGACTGCGTGGCGTACAAAAAGCCCTGACAGCTTTCCGGCCTGGTCACACGCTTGCCAAGGCGCCGGCAGCGCGGCCCGCGGCCGCCTGGTCGCATCGGTCTCAAGCCAGCACCGTCTCGGCATCACGCGACGCACTGGTTTCAGTGGTCAACGGCAAGCAGTAAGGCTGGCTACATATTCACCACGTCCACGCCCTTGGGCGGCGTGAAGGTGAAATCCTGCGCATTGATTTTGGCGTTGGGCACGATGTTGGACAGATCCACGCGCGTGGTCTGGCCGAATGCATCCAGCAGTTCGATGCGAGCCGGCTGGTTGTTCTTGAAGCCGATATCGACGCGTGAAAAACCGGCATCCGTGGTGCGCGGTTTGGCGCGCAGCCAGTCCAGTCCGTCCTTGGCCGGCAGGGCCGATACGTCGAAGGACTGTTCCAGCGAACCGGAACCGAACAATATGGCCGCCGGCGAGGTGCCGATGGCCTGGTCCACCTTGCGCACGGTGACCTGCGCCAGGTCCGGGTCGTACTGATAGACCTGTTTGCCGTCGGACACGATCAGCTGCTCATACGGCTTCTGCACCGCCCACTTGAACTTGCCGGGCCGTTGGAAGGAGAAGCTGCCGCTTTGCGGCGGCTGCGGTTTGGATTGCTGCCCGCCGGAAGTGGCCTGGGTGAAAGACCCGGTGGCCGACGTTACGGACGATACGAAGGCATGCAGCTGTTCCTGCGCCGTGGCCGCATAGGCATGCACCGGCAGCACCGCGGCTACGGCGATCGCCGCCGACGACAGCAGCGCGGCCACGCTACGTGATAGTTGCATCATGCTTCCTCCCGCGCCGAAGCCGGGACCAGGATTTCGCGGTTGCCGTTGGATTGCATGGCAGACACCATGCCGGACTGTTCCATTTGTTCGAGCAGGCGCGCCGCGCGGTTGTAGCCGATACGCAAATGCCTCTGCACCAGCGAGATCGATGCGCGGCGATGCTTGAGCACGACTTCGCAGGCCTGGTCGTACATCGGGTCGGACTCGCTGTCCGTCATGCCCGTGACGCTACCCACGCCATCACCTGTTTCGCCTTCCACACCGCCTTCGAGCAGGCCTTCGACATAGTTGGGTTCACCCTGGGCTTTCAGGTGTTCGACGACGCGATGTACTTCGTCATCGGACACGAAAGCGCCGTGCACGCGCATCGGCAGACCGGTGCCCGGCGGCATGTACAGCATATCGCCCTGGCCCAGCAGGGCCTCCGCGCCCATCTGATCCAGAATGGTGCGGGAGTCGATCTTGGACGATACCTGGAAGGCGATACGCGTTGGAATATTGGCCTTGATCAGGCCCGTGATGACATCCACGCTGGGGCGCTGCGTGGCCAGGATCAGGTGGATGCCGGCGGCGCGGGCCTTCTGCGCCAAACGCGCGATCAGCTCTTCGATCTTCTTGCCCACGACCATCATCAGATCGGCCAGTTCGTCGATCACCACCACGATGGTGGGCAGCGGCTGCAGCGGTTCCGGCTGGTCGGGCGTCAGCGAGAACGGATTGGGTATGGGTTCTTCACGCTTGATCGCGTCGCGGATCTTGGTATTGAAGCCGGCCAGATTGCGCACGCCCATTTTGCTCATCAGGCGGTAGCGCTTTTCCATTTCGGCCACGCACCAGTTCAGCGCGTTGGCCGCGTGGCGCATGTCGGTGACCACCGGCGCCAGCAGGTGCGGAATGCCTTCGTAGACGCTCATTTCAAGCATCTTGGGGTCGATCAGGATCAGCCGCGTCTGCGCCGCATCGGCCTTGTACAACAGCGACAGGATCATCGCGTTGATACCCACCGATTTGCCCGAACCCGTGGTGCCGGCCACCAGCAGGTGCGGCATCTTGGCCAGGTCGGCGACGATGGGATTGCCGGCGATATCCTTGCCCAGCGCCATCGTGACGATGGACGCGCTGGCGTGATAGGTCTGCGACCCCAGGATTTCCGACAGCCCGACCATCTGGCGCCGCGGATTGGGCAGCTCCAACCCCATCAGGTTCTTGCCTGGTATGGTTTCCACCACGCGGATGCTGACCAGGCTGAGCGCCCGCGCCAGATCCTTGGCCAGGTTGACGACCTGGCTGCCCTTGACGCCGGTGGCGGGTTCTATCTCGTAGCGCGTGATCACCGGACCGGCCTGCGCCGCGACCACGGTGACGGTCACGCCGAAATCGGCGAGCTTCTTTTCGATCAGCCGCGAGGTGAACTCGATGGTTTCGGCCGATACGGTTTCCTGCATGATGGGCGGCGGGTCGAGCAGGCTGATGGTGGGCAGGTCGCCCTCGCCTTCCGGAGGCGAGAACAGCGTCTGCTGCTTTTCCCGCTGGACGCGATCGGACTTGGGCACCACGGTAATGGCCGGTTCGATGCGCACGGGCTGCTCGTGCACCAGTTTTTCCTGCTTGGCGACTACCTGCTCGGTGCGCACCGCCTGCGCGACCTCACCCAGTTTGCGGTCCTGGCGTGCGTCCACCGACGCGCGGGCGCGCCGCAGCAGGCCTTCGATGAACCCGCCGACACGTTCGGCGATGAACAGCCACGAAAACGAAAAGAACAGGCTCAGGCCTATGGCGACCAGTACCAGGAAAACCAGCGTGCCGCCGGTAAACCCGATCGAGCTGGACAACTGCTGCGCCAGAGTATGCCCGATGACCCCGCCAGCCCCGCTCGCGCCGTCCGCGCTGCCAGGCAGGTGCGCCCCCAACGTATACAGGCGCAGGGCCTCCAGGCCCATGGAGCCGATAAGCAGCATGCCGAAGCCCACGCCCTGCTCCCAGCGCACCCGCGGCAATGGTTCGGCCGTACCGCCCGGCGTGCGCAGATGGCCCGCCAGCCGGCGGTAGCCCGCGCGCACCCGATGCAGCAGCAGGATCACCCACCACCAGGCGGAAAATCCGAACAGATACAGCAGGATATCGGCCAGATAGGCGCCGAGGGTGCCGCCCTTGTTGTGCACCATGCCGGCCGGAACGGAGTGCGACCAGCCCGGATCGGCAGAGCTCCACGTGGCCAGCACCAATGTCAGCCAGGCCGCCATGGCGGCGAAGAGAATCCAGCGGGCTTCGCGCAGCAAAGAGGAAATTCGGGTCTGCAACGGCGACGGGCCATTGCGCGTGTTGCGCGAAGCGCGCGGAGAAGCAGTTGAAATACGCGGCATAGGCCTCATTATAATTGGGCGTCCACTTTGCCTAGCGTGCCCGATGACTACTTCCAAACATGCCCAACTGCTGATCCTCGGCTCCGGCCCGGCCGGCTATACCGCAGCGGTATACGCCGCGCGTGCCAACCTGAAGCCGGTTCTGGTTACCGGCCTGGCACAGGGCGGCCAGTTGATGACGACGACCGAAGTCGATAACTGGCCCGCCGACGCCCAGGGCGTGCAGGGCCCGGAGCTGATGGAACGCTTCCAGCAGCATGCCGAACGTTTTAACACTGAAATCGTGTTCGACCACATCGCGAGCGTGGATTTGACGCAACGGCCGTTCACGCTGACCGGCGACACGGGAAATGTCTATACCTGCGACGCCCTGGTCATCGCCACGGGCGCATCCGCCAAATACCTGGGCCTGCCCTCGGAACAGTCCTTCATGGGCCGCGGCGTGTCGGGCTGCGCCACCTGCGACGGTTTCTTCTACAAGAACCAGGACGTGGTGGTGGTCGGCGGCGGCAATACCGCAGTGGAAGAGGCCCTCTACCTGTCGAATATCTGCCGTACCGTCACCCTTATCCACCGCCGCGACAAATTCCGCGCCGAACCCATCCTGGTCGATCGTTTGATGGAAAAGGTGGAAAACGGCAACATGAAGTTGAAGCTGTTCGCCGAACTGGAAGAAGTCCTGGGCGATGACAGCGGTGTTACCGGGGTGCGCATCCGCAGCACCAAGACCGGCCAGACCGAAGACCTGGCCGCCACGGGCACCTTCATCGCCATCGGTCATCACCCGAACACGGATATTTTCCAGGGCAAGCTCGACATGAAGGACGGTTACATCATCACCAAGAGCGGCCTGTCCGGCATGGCGACGATGACTTCCGTTCCGGGCGTTTTCGCCGCCGGCGATGTTCAGGATCACGTTTATCGCCAGGCGATCACCAGCGCGGCCACGGGCTGCATGGCGGCACTGGACGCACAGCGGTGGCTGGAGAATGCGGGACAATAAAGCCGGTTTCGGCGATCTGAAGCGCCTGCACGAACAGGCGCTGGCGCGGCGCCGGCAGGACGAACAAGCGGCCCAGGCGGCCCAGGCTGCCGCCCGCGAGGCCCAGTCCCGCGAGGCCGCCACCCGTCCCGGACGCGCCGCATCGCCCTCGAACCCCGCGGACGACCTGCAGGCACTCCAGCGCGCCATGCAAGCGGTCAAGCCCCTGCGTGTCCCGGAACGGGTCGTGCACACCCACCGCCCGGACCCTGGCGATATTCCAGCTCAGCGCCGCGCGGCAGCCCTGGGCGAAACCGCACGCCGCGCCGACGCCGGCGTTTCAGACGGCGACGTCACCCACCTGCTTTCCGAAAGCGGCACCGCCTATGTCCGCGCGGACGCGGCGCCGGACACGGCCCGCAAGCTGCGGCGCGGAGAATGGCAGACGGGTGCCGAACTCGATCTGCACGGACTGCGCGTCGAACAGGCGCGGCATGCGCTGCTGTCCTTTATCGACGAGTGCCTGGAACATGGCATCCGCTGCGTGCGGGTGGTGCACGGCAAGGGCTACGGCTCGGAAGGACTGAACCCCGTTCTGAAGGACAAGGCGCGCACGTGGCTGGTGCAGAAGGCCGAGGTCATCGCTTTTTCCGAAGCTCCTGAACGCGAAGGCGGTTCGGGGGCATTGCTGGTGCTGCTGCGCCAACAGGAAGAAGCGCGCCGGTGAACGGCCCCCTGTGATCAGGTTGGTGGCGACGATCAGGCTCGTGGCGACGGCCGCGGATCGCGTATGTAATCGACCAGCGCCTCGGTGGCGGGATCCGGACGCGGCGTAAGCCAGGACACGATGATGATGGTCAGGAACGCGGCGGGCGCGCCGAATATTCCCGCCGCCACGGGCTGTATGCCCCACCACAGATCCAGGGGCTGGGTGGGCGGTATGCCGAAGACCAGTTCGCGCAGCCAGGGATGGCTGTGCGCCATGTAGGTAAAGGTCACCGCCAGCCCCACGGCCATGCCCGCGGTGGCGCCCCATTTGTTGGCGCGCTTCCAGAAAACGCCCATCACCAGGGCTGGAAAGAAGGAAGAAGCGGCAACCGAAAAAGAAGCCGACACCATGATCAGTATGTCCGCGGGTCGCCGCGCCGCTACCCAGGCCGCGGCGAAGGCCACCACCAGCAGCAGGATCTTGGAAACCATCACGCGCCGCGCCACCGGCATGCGCGGCGAGATGACGCGATAAAGCATGTCGTGCGACAAGGCATTGGACAGCGTCAGCAAAAGGCCGTCGGCGGTGGACAGCGCCGCGGCCAGGCCGCCGGCGGCCACCAGGCCCGACACGACATAGGGCAAGCCGCCGATCTCGGGCAAGGCCAGCACCACGACATCCGCTCCCATGTGGATTTCACCCAGTTGCACGATGCCGTCGCCGTTCACGTCGACGACGTCGATCAGCGCCGGACTTATCGCGCTCCATGCCGCGACCCAGTCGGGGAGCGCGCTGTAGTGCGCTCCGACGAGATGGGTGTACACGACATACTTGACCAGGATCGCCAGCGCGGGCGCCAACAGATAAAGCAACAGGATGAACAATAGGGTCCAGCATACGGAACGCCGCGCCGCGCCCACCGATGGCGTGGTGTAGGAGCGCATCAGGATGTGCGGCAGCCCTGCAGTCCCCAGCATCAGGCATAGCACCAACGCAATGAAATTGGCGCGCTGCGAACCCTGCGTCGGCGCCCCGTTTGCCCCCGACCTGCCCGCCTGGGATCCGCCCGGTCGGGAATCGTTCACCGCGAATCCGCCGGCCGCGCCATCCTCCGGAGCGGCCTCCGGTGGAGGTGAACCGTACGGATCGACGCCGCTTCCCATGGATGGATACGGCATGGCCGCCGGCACCGGTGGCAGCGCGCGCGCACGGAAATCCTGGCGGTCGCGGTACCAGCGCGTGCGTGCTTCCTCCACGGTGACCGGGTAGGCGTCGAGCTCGCGTTCGACCGACCGGATTTCCAGCATCGGGGCGTCCGTCGCGTTCAACCGCGCCAGGCGGTCGCGCAGGCGCGTCTTCTCGCTGACCCAGGATCCCGGCAGCGTGCGCAGCAATTCATCCATGCGGTCCGCGCGCGCCTGCCACTCGCGCCGCACGGCGCGTTCGGCGTCATCATCCAGCAGACGGCTTTCCTGGCGCACCACCTGCTCCAGGGCCACCCCCGCCGACAGCTGCGGAATCGCCATCCCGGTGAACTTTATCGACAGCCAGATCACCGGCACCACGTAGGCGATGATCAGAATGATGAACTGTCCCACCTGCGTCCAGGTCACCGCGCGCATGCCGCCCAGGAAAGAGCAGACCAGCATGCCGCCCAGCGCCAGGAAAATGCCCAATTCGAAGGAAATACCTGTCATGCGGGTCGTAATGATGCCGACGCCGTAGATCTGCGCGACCAGATAGGTAAAGGAGCACAGGACCGCGCAGACCACGCCCGCCACCCGCGGCAAATTGCCGCCGTAGCGCGCCCCCAGGAAATCCGGCAGCGTGTATTGCCCGAATTTGCGCAGGTAGGGCGCCAGTAGCAGGGCCACCAGCACATAGCCGCCGGTCCACCCCAGTACATAGGCCAGGCCCGCGTAGCCGCTGACGTACAGCGTCCCGGCGACACCGATGAAGGAAGCCACCGACATCCAGTCGGCGGCGGTCGCCATGCCGTTGTAGAAGGCGGGAACCCGCCGGCCGGCTACGTAGTATTCGATGGGATCGGAGGTTCGGCAGACGATGCCGATGCCCGCATACAGGCTGAACGTCACCAGCAGGAAGACATAGCCGATCCAGTTGCGCGGCATGCCCAGGACTTCCAGCAGCGCCAGCACCAGGATGAGCAGGCTGAAGCCGGCCGCGTAAAGCACGTAGACGCGCCGCAGCCGCAGATCCAGTTCGTTCAGGTTTTTGCCGCGGAAGGGCATCAGCTGCTCCAGCCGCCGTGAAAAAGATCCTGGGGACCCCGAGGCGTGCGCGGACTCATGCGAGCCTTATTCCCGCGTTCCCAGGTCCCGGTCCCTGCCATTCATGATCCGGGCATAGGCGACGATGATCAGAAGATAGGCCAGCGGGGCGCCGTATGCCGCCATCCAATACGAGAAAGGCCATCCCAGGACGGTAAACAGCAGGTCACGGGCGAAATAGGCGGGCAGGAAAGTCAGCGCGGCCCATAGCACGAGCAGCGAAAGGATCAGTCTGACGTTACTTGCCCAGAATGGGGCACGATCGGCGCCGGCGGCAATACCGCGGGCGGATTCGGAAGATGGCGACGTCGGCATATGCGTCATGACAGGGCCTGGAGAGGTAACGCCGACCACGTGGATGACACGAAATCCGCTCCCTGAATGCGACAACGGCTGGCACTGCCTGGTGCCAGCCGTTGTGCGTTTTGCTCTTCTAGATACAGCTTTTAGTTATGTACCGGTGCCGCCCGGTCTTGCCCTCTTGGGGCATTTGTCTCCTCACCTGCATGGGACAGAATTCTGCACCATCTACGGGATTGAAACACTAGGGGTATGCCCTAGGACGGAGCATATCGGCCTGAACCTATCGCACCACAATGGTGCATTCGCCATTTTTTATATGTTGTTTACCCCCCTAGTCGAACGTTTATCCCGTTTTTACAGCGCCCTACCTAAGCTGCCGGTGTCCGTTGGCACGCGCCATTTTGCCTGCCAGCCATACCCATTCGGGACCTATCCCGGGAGAACACATGGACACCATTTTCCTCGCCTCGTTTGCCGTCATGGCAGCGCTCACCCTCGCGCTCGTCGAGTTCTGCGACGCGCTGCAGAAGGGAGAAAAGTCATGAGTTGGCTTTACCTGATCAGCGGCGCCCTGGCGCTGTTCCTGTTCGTCTATCTGCTCATCGCCCTGTTCAAGCCGGAGAAATTCTGATGAACGCCCACTATCTGGGCCTGCTGGTTTTCTTTCTGGCAGTGCTGCTTCTGCTCGCCCCCTGGGTGGGGCGTTATATCCATGAAGTCATGGAAAACGGCCGGTCGCGATGGTCGGCCTGGGGCCGTCCGCTGGAACGGTTGACATACAAGCTGGCCGGCGTCGATCCGGCCGTGGAAATGGGCTGGAAACGCTACGCGATCGCCGTGCTGGTCTTCAGTATCCTGGGCTTCGCGGTGACCTACCTGCTGCAGCGTGCCCAGGGCATGCTGCCTCTGAATCCCGCCAATATGGGCCCGGTGTCACCCGACTCGGCCTTGAACACGGCGATCAGCTTCGTGACCAACACGAACTGGCAGGGTTATGCCGGCGAAAGCACCATGAGCTATCTGACGCAGATGCTGGCCCTGACGGTGCAGAACTTCTTCTCCGCCGCCGCCGGTATTGCCGTGGTGCTGGCGCTGATCCGCGGCTTCGCGCGGCACAACGCGCAGACGGTCGGCAACTTCTGGGTGGACATGGTACGCAGCACGCTCTATGTGCTGTTGCCGATCTCCTTCGTGCTGGCCATCGTGCTGGTCGGCCAGGGTGTGATCCAGACCTTCAGTTCCTACCAGGAGGTGCCGCTGGTCGAACCGATCGCCTATACGCAGCCCAAAGTGGACGCGGCCGGCCAACCGGTACTCGATGCCAAGGGCCAACCGGTGACCGAATCGCTGACCGCGCGCACGCAGACGATCGCCCTGGGCCCGGTAGCCTCGCAGGAAGCCATCAAGATGCTGGGCACCAACGGTGGCGGGTTCTTCAACGCGAACTCGGCGCACCCCTACGAGAATCCCACGCCGTTGTCCAACTTCCTGGAAACCCTGGCGATGCTGATCATCCCGGCCGCCCTCTGCTTTACCTTCGGGCAGATGGTCGGCGACCGGCGACAGGGGATCGCGGTGCTGGCGGCGATGGTGGTGTTATTCATCAGCTTCGCGCTGATCACGGGCTACTACGAGTACCAGCCCAATCCCATGCTGGCGCAGGCGGGCGTCGACAGCACGACAAGCTCGCTGTCGCCCGGCGGCAATATGGAAGGCAAGGAAGCCCGCTTCGGCATCGCCCCGACGGCCCTGTTCGCCACCGCGACCACGGCGGCTTCGTGCGGCGCGGTGATCGGCATGCACGACTCTTTCACGCCCATGGGCGGGTTTTCTCCCATGCTGCTGATGCAGCTGAGCGAAGTCGTCTTCGGCGGCGTCGGCTCGGGGTTGTACAGCATGCTTGCCTTCGCCATTCTGGGCGTCTTCATCGCGGGACTGATGATAGGCCGCACGCCGGAATACCTGGGCAAGAAGATCGAGGCCTATGAGATGAAGATGACGTCCATCGTCATCCTGGCCACGCCGCTGCTGGTACTGGTGGGCACCGCGCTCGCGGTTTCCATGACGGCCGGCAAGGCGGGGGTGCTGAATCCCGGCACGCACGGCTTCTCGGAAATCCTGTACGCGGTGACGTCCGCGGCGAACAACAACGGCAGCGCCTTCGCCGGCCTCTCGGCCAACACGCCCTACTACAACAGCCTGCTCGGCATCGCGATGTGGTTCGGCCGCTTCGCCGTGATCGTTCCCATCCTGGCGATGGCGGGCGCGCTGGCGAAGAAGCACCGCGTACCCGCGGGGCCGGGCACGATGCCCACCACCGGCGCGTTATTCGTGATCCTTCTTATCGGTTCCGTCCTGCTGGTTGGCGCGCTGACCTATGTCCCCGCGCTGGCCCTGGGCCCCGTGGCGGAACAACTGCAACATTGATCAGCCTGGAAAATCAACATGGCCAAGCATCCGAACAGCGACGCCCTGGCGGCCGTCGCTCCGCAAACCCTGACGCATGATGCGACGGGTTTGCCGCCGCCACGCAAGTTCCAATTCTTTTCGCCGGCGCTGGTAGGGCCGGCGCTGATGGACAGCCTGCGCAAGCTGGCTCCGTCCGCGCAGCTGAAAAACCCCGTGATGTTCGTCGTCTACGTGGGCAGCATCCTGACCACCTTCCTGTGGATCATGGCGCTGCGAGGCCAGGCCGAAGCCCCCACGGGCTTTATCTTCGGCGTCGCGGTGTGGCTGTGGTTCACGGTCCTGTTCGCCAATTTCGCCGAAGCGCTGGCGGAAGGCCGCGGCAAGCAGCAGGCGGCCTCGCTGCGCGGCCTGCGCACCACCATCACGGCGCGCGTCCTGCGCGATTTCCGCGATGCGGACGCGGCCGGCGCACAGCCTGACGCTTACCGCAATCGCGGCGTGTCGCGCAATTCCGGCGACCTGCGCAAGGGCGACGTGGTGCTGGTGGAAGCAGGGGAAGTCATCCCCGGCGACGGCCTGATCATCGCCGGCGTGGCGTCGGTGGACGAGAGCGCCATCACCGGCGAATCCGCGCCGGTGATCCGCGAATCCGGCGGCGACTTCTCCTCGGTCACGGGCGGTACGCGCGTGCTGTCGGACTGGCTGTTCGTGCGCATCGCGGCCAACCCCGGCGAAAGCTTCCTGGATCGCATGATCTCGATGGTGGAAGGCGCCAAGCGCCAGAAAACGCCCAACGAACTGGCGCTGACCATCCTGCTGGTGGGCCTGACCGTGGTGTTCCTGCTGGTCACCGTGACCCTGCTGCCGTTCTCGCTGTTCTCGGTGGAGATCACCAAGGCGGGCCAGGTGGTGACCGTGACCGCGCTGGTGGCCCTGCTGGTCTGCCTGATCCCGACCACCATCGGCGGCCTGTTGTCGGCCATCGGCGTGGCCGGCATGAGCCGCATGATGCAGGCCAACGTGCTGGCGATGTCGGGCCGCGCGGTGGAAGCCGCCGGCGACGTCGATGTACTGCTGCTCGACAAGACCGGTACCATCACGTTCGGTAACCGCCAGGCCGCCGCGCTGATGCCGGCGCCCGGCGTGGCGCCGCGCGAACTGGCCGACGCCGCCCGCCTGGCTTCGCTGGCCGACGAAACACCCGAAGGCCGCAGCATCGTGCTGCTGGCCGATAAGGCCCTGCATGCGCCGGCGCGCCACATGGACGACCTGGAATTCGTGCCCTTCAGCGCGCACACCCGCATGAGCGGTGTGAACCAGGGCGAACGGCAGGTCCGCAAGGGCGCGGTCGACGCGATCCGGCAATGGCTGGCCGACAAGGGCGTGGCCATGGATCCGGCAGTGATCCGCGCGGCCGACGACGTCGCGCGCCGCGGCAGCACGCCGCTGGCCGTGGCCGACGGCAACCGTGTCATGGGCGTGGTCGAACTGAAGGACATCGTCAAGCCCGCGATCAAGGAGCGCTTTGCCGAACTGCGCCGCATGGGCATCAAGACCGTCATGATCACCGGCGACAACAAGCTGACGGCGGCGTCCATCGCCGCCGAAGCCGGCGTCGACGACTATCTGGCGGAAGCCACGCCCGAAGCCAAGCTGAAGCTGATCCGCTCCTACCAGGGCGACGGCCGGCTGGTGGCGATGACCGGCGACGGTACCAACGACGCGCCCGCGCTGGCCCAGGCCGACGTTGCCGTGGCGATGAACTCCGGCACGCAGGCGGCCAAGGAAGCCGGCAACATGGTGGACCTGGATTCCAACCCCACCAAGCTGATCGAAATCGTCGAGATCGGCAAGCAGATGCTGATGACGCGCGGCTCGCTGACGACCTTCAGCGTGGCCAACGACGTGGCGAAGTATTTCGCCATCATTCCAGCCGCCTTCGCCACGGTCTATCCGCAACTGGGTGTGCTGAACGTGATGCACCTGACCACGCCGGAGTCGTCGATCATGTCGGCGGTCATCTTCAACGCACTGATCATCGTCGTGCTGATTCCGCTGGCGCTGAAGGGCGTCAAGTATCGCCCCCTGGGCGCCGGCATTCTGCTGCGCCGGAACCTGATCATCTACGGCCTGGGCGGACTGCTGGTGCCTTTCGTCGGCATCAAGCTGGTCGACATGGTCCTGACGGCGCTCGGCTGGGTCTGATCCGCCGCCGTTGTCCACAAGGAAATCATCATGAACATCCAAGAGAAAGCACCGTCGCAAGGCGGCATATTGAGGCCCGCGCTGGTCGTCTTCGCAATTCTGACCGTGGTTACCGGCCTGGCGTATCCCTACGCCACCACCGGTGTGTCGCAGGTCCTGTTCCCCCACGAAGCGAACGGCTCGATGATCGAACAGGACGGCCACGTGGTCGGGTCGTCCCTGATAGGCCAGCAGTTCTCGTCGCCCAAGTACTTCTGGGGACGGCTGTCCGCCACCGCGCCCATGCCCTATAACGCATCGGCATCCGGCGGCTCCAACCTGGGACCGCGCAACCAGGCGCTGGCCGATGCCGCCAAGGCGCGCATCGACGCGCTGCATGCCGCCGATCCGGACAACAACAAGCCCATTCCGGTGGACCTGGTCAGTTCCTCGGGCAGCGGCCTGGATCCGGAGATCAGCATCGCCGCCGCCGACTACCAGATCGACCGCGTCGCCAAGGCTCGGAACATGAGCACGCTGGAACTGGCCAAGCGCGTGGAAGCGCATACGCGCCGCCCGTTCCTCGGCTTGCTGGGCGAGCCGGTGGTGAACGTGCTGGCCCTGAACCTCGACCTGGATGGCCTGAAAGCCACCCGCTGACAGCCCGCCGGCAGCCGCCGGCGGCATCTGCGCAAACGCGGTCGGCGCCACGCTATGCCGCCCCCTGGGGCGGCGTATAGTGGCGCTGTCCGCACCACGACGACACCATGGCCAGCTCCACTTCCGAACGTCCCGATCCAGACGCCTTGCTGCGCGACATCGACGGAGCGACCCAGCGCGCGGCGCGTGGCCGGTTGCACCTGTATTTCGGCGCATCGGCCGGGGTGGGCAAGACCTACGCCATGCTGGCGGCCGCGGCGGCCCAGCACGCGCTGGGCATCGACGTGCTGGCGGGCATCGTGGAAACCCACGGCCGGCGGGAAACCGCCGCGCTGCTCGACGGTATCCCCCTGCTGCCGCGCATCGACTATGCATATCGCGGCCACGTCCTGCAGGAATTCGACCTGGACGCCGCGCTCGCGCGGCGCCCCGCGCTGGTGCTGGTCGACGAGCTGGCGCATTCCAACGCGCCGGGCGCGCGTCACGCCAAACGCTGGCAGGATGTGGAAGAACTGCTGGCGGCCGGCATCGACGTCTGGAGCACGCTCAACGCCCAGCATCTGGAAAGCCTGAACCAGGCCGTCGGCAGCATCACCGGCATTCCCGTTTGGGAAACCGTGCCGGACCGCCTGTTCGATGCGGCGGACGAAGTCGTGCTGGTTGACCTGCCCCCCGATGAACTGCTGCGGCGCCTGCGCGACGGCAAGGTCTACATGGCGGAACAGGCGCGCCACGCGGCCCGCAATTTCTTCCGCAAGGGCAACCTGATCGCGCTGCGCGAACTGGCGCTGCGGCGCATGGCCGAACGGGTGGACGACGACGTCCAGGCCTACCGACGCGATCGCTCGGTGGAAACCGTATGGCGCACGCGCGAAGCCGTGGTGGCCTGCCTGGCGCCGGATGCCGAAGCCGAATATGTCGTGCGCGCCGCGCACCGGCTGGCGCAGCAGCTGGACGGCGAACTGCATGTGGTCACGGTGGAAACGCCCAGCCTGATCGCGCCATCCGACGCGCAGCGCCTGTCGCTGCAGGCCGCACTGGCGGTGGCGCGCGACCTGGATGCGCGCGTCGAAACCCTGGGCGGCGCCGATATGGTCGAAGCCCTGGTCGCCTATGTCCGCCGCCACAACATCACCAAGGCCGTCATCGGCCGCACCCGCGCGGCGCGCGGCCGTGGACTGAGCACGCGTTGGGGCGACTGGCTGGCCACCCTGCTGTCACCCGCGGGACTATGGCGGCGCCGCAGCTTCGCCGATTTGCTGGCCGGCGGCTGTCCGGAACTGGACATCGTGCGCCTGGCCGCGCCGTCGCAGCCGGCGGCGACGCGCACACCCACGATGCGGCTGGGTTCGCCGCAACCCGGCACGCTGCACGCCCAGCCAGCCGCGCCCGCGCCGCGTCCGCGCCTGGGCGGCTATGCCTGGTCTTGCGTCTATTGCGCCATCGCCACCGCGATCTCGCTGACGGCTTTTCCTGCCTTGCACCAAACCAACATCGCCATGTTCTTCCTGCTGGCGGTCATGGCGGTGGCGTTGCGCCATGGCCGCGGACCGGCCGCGCTGGCGTCGGTGATCAGCGTCGCGGCATTCGATTACTTTTTCGTGCAGCCCACGCGGTCCTTCGCGGTATCCGATGTCCAGTACCTGCTGACATTCCTGGTGCTGCTGACCGTGGGGCTGCTGATCGGCCAGCTGACGGCAGGCCTGCGCCTGCTGGCGCTGTCCTCGGCGCGCCGCGAAAGCGTGGCACGCGGCCTGTACGAATTCGCGCGGGACCTGTCGTCGTCGCTGCTGCCGGAACAGATCGTTGCCTCGGCGTCCTCGTACGTCAATGCCGCCTTCGGTACGCCGTGCGCGCTGCTGCTGCTGGGCGATGACGACCGCCTGGCCCTGGTCAGCCACGCTACGCCGCTGCAGGTCGAAACCGCCCTGGCGCAATGGGTGTTCGATCACGGACAACCGGCCGGCTGCGGCACCAATACATTGTCCAGCAGCCCGCTGCTCTATCTGCCGCTGAAGGCGCCGATGCGCACCCGCGGCGTGCTGGTGCTGGAACCTCCCGGCCGCGCCGCGTTCATGACCTCGGCGGACCGCCCGCAGCTGGATGCCTACGCCACGCTGATCGCGATCGCCATCGAACGCGTGCACTATGTGGAAGTCGCCCAGCAGGCGCTGGTGAACATGGCATCGGAAAAATTGCGCAGCTCGCTGTTGTCGGCCATCTCGCACGACCTGCGCACGCCCTTGACCAGCCTGGTCGGCATGACGGACACGCTGATGCGCGATCCGGCCACGCTCTCCCCCGAGCAGCGCGAGATCGCGCTGGCCATGCGCGAACAGGCGCGGCGCATGCATGCCATGGTGGTCAACCTGCTGGACATGGCCCGCCTGCAGAACCGCGACGTCACGCTGCGCAAGGAATGGCAGTCGGTGGAAGAACTGGTCGGCGCCGCCATCGCGGAAATGCGCGATCCGCTGCGCCAGCACATCGTTTCGGTGGCGCCGCTTTCGGATCTGCCGCTGGTCGAATGCGACGGCGTGCTGATACAGCGCGTGCTGTGCAACCTGCTGGAAAACGCCAGCAAGTACACACCGCCCGGCAGCCACGTGCACATCGACGCCATCGCCCGGGACAACGAACTGCTGATCCGAGTCGCCGACGACGGTCCAGGCGTCCCGCCGGGCCAGGAGAAGGCCATCTTCGAAAAATTCGTGCGCGGGGAACGTGAGTCCGCCACACCCGGCGCCGGACTGGGACTGGCGGTATGCCACGCCATCATGCAGGCGCACCACGGCCGCATCTGGGTCGAGACAGCCGAACCAGGAGCGGGAGACGAGGCCCTCCTGTCGCTACGCGACTCCTCCCCAAGGGAGGCCGCGCGCCCTTCGGGCGGCCGCGCGGGCGCGCGGTTCGTCGTAGAACTCCCCCTGGCGCAGGCGCCGGCAATCGCGCCGGAAGCGGCGCCGGATCGGGCCGGTGACGACGCGCCGACTCTTTACACGGAATGACAGGAACTGCATGTTCGATTTTCATCCAACCGTACTGCTCATCGAGGACGACGCCAACATCCGGCGCTTCGTCCGGACCGCATTGCACGACGAGGGCTGCGTGGTATTCGAAGCGGAAACCGTGCAACGCGGCCTGATCGAAGCCGGCACGCGGCAGCCGGACCTGGTTATCCTGGACCTGGGGCTGCCCGACGGCGACGGCATGACGCTGATGCGCGAACTGCGCACCTGGACCGAAGTCCCCGTGCTCGTGCTGTCGGCCCGCACCGCGGAAACCGACAAGATCGCCGCCCTGGACGCCGGCGCGGACGACTATCTGGTCAAGCCCTTTGGCGTGGGCGAACTGCTGGCGCGGCTGCGCGTCCTGCTGCGCCGGCACGCGCGCGGCGGCGCGGGCAATGCGGCGGAGATCGCCTTCGGCGACGTCCACGTCGATTTTTCCAAGCGGATCGTGCAGCGCGGCGGCGAGCACGTACACCTGACCGGCATGGAATACCGCCTGTTGGCGGCGCTGATCGCGCATCGCGGCAAGGTCATGACCCACCGCGAATTGCTGCGCGAGGTATGGGGGCCGTCGCATGTGGAAAGCAGCCACTACCTGCGCATCTACATGGGCCATCTGCGGCAGAAGCTGGAAGCGGACCCGGCGCAGCCGGTCTTCCTGCTGACCGAAATCGGTGTGGGTTACCGCTTCGCCGGTTGAAGCTCGGCACGGAACCATGCCGCCTTCCTCAAACGCCGACCGTATCGCCCACGCGGTCACATAAAGCGCCGGCATTTATATTGTCATTACACCGGCAGGCCGTCTTTTGAGCCGCCGTTTATGCGTTTCTTCCTATCGTTGCGCTTCTTTCGCAACACGCGCAATTCAGGAGAAACCGCATGCGCTTCGCTCGCCCCCTACTGCCCGCCCGGCAGTCCGCTCTCCGTGTCGTCACAGACCGGAGGCAAGCATCCCGTGGAACAGGGCGCGCCGGTCCGGGCATGCTGCTGGGCGCCGCCCTGATCGGCGGCGGCATGATCGCCCCGGCCGCGCACGCCGACACCCCCACGCCGGAACAGGCGGCTCCCGCGCCGTACACCATCACGGCCAACGTCACGCTTGCATCGCAATACCGCTATCGCGGCCTGATGCAGACCGACAACAAGCCGGCCATCCAGGGCGGCTTCGACTTCACCCAAGAAAGCGGCTTCTATCACGGCAACTGGAATTCCAACATCAGCTGGCTATCGGACAGCAATTCCGATGTCTCCGCGCCGGTGGAAATGGACTTCA
>DATJHN010000560.1:0-6598 GCA_035493915.1 Bordetella sp. | reverse complement strand
GAAGGAAGCCGGGCTGAAAGCCGCCAGTGTCCGTCTGTTCGCGCCCGCATGCACGACGCGGTTCGCGCTGCAGAATTATGTGCCGGCGATCCGGCAGAAAGTCGTGGCCGCGAAGGATTTCCACATCCACGTCCTGTCGGACCAGAACGAGCAGGACGACGAAGTCGGGCCGTACCGCAAGTCACTGCTGTATCTGGTCAGCCGGTCGTTCGAGGAACACAAGACGCCGCTGCTTGGGATGGCCAAGTCCTTCGACCCCGCAACGGCGCGGCCGGATGCAGCGGACGATGTGTGGGCGCCAGAGTATCTGCGCGACGTGGCGGACTGGCAGGCGTTCTGGAACAGCCTGGGCACGTCCAATCTGGACGTCCTTGCCGCGCATGGCGTCTCCAACGGCGTGAGGTCCATTGAATCGAAGCACGGCTGCTTCGACAACTCCGTCGACATCGTGGGCAGGGCACTCGGCTACATCGTCAACCCGGCCGCGCCGGTCAAGTTGAAGATCGAACGGCTGGATTACTGATGACAGGTGTGTATATTCCATTCCCATATTGGTGATGTTTATGACGGCACGGGTTTATGACGGCACGGCTGGGACATTTCCGGGGTATCGTCAGTTTTTTTGACGAATAGACCGCCATGCGCCAGTTGCCGCCGCTTGCAGCCGTCCGTGCTTTCGAAGCCGTTGCCCGTACCGGATCGGTGACGCGGGCTGCTGAAGAACTTTTTCGTACGCATGGCGCTGTCAGCCGGCATTTGCGGTTGTTGCATGAACATGCAGGTGTCGCGTTGTTCGAAAAGGACGGAACGGGCCTGCGCTTGACGCAGGCCGGCAGCGACTTCTATGTCGCCGTCCGCTCGGTGTTCGACCAGTTGGAGCAGGCTTACGACCGGCTTGGTCAGCACGCTCGTGGCCCCGGATTGCACGTGGCCTGCAGCGCAACCTTCGCCATGCGCTGCCTGGTGCCGCAGCTCGCCGTGTTCTATCGCAAGCATCCCGATATCCGCATCCGGCTGTCCATGACCTCCACGCGCGAGATGCGCAATGAAGGCGCCGACTTGCTGCTGGCCTGGGATTTGTCAGGCTATAGCGACGTGGATCGCCGCCACGCCATTCCGCTGGCGCCGGTGTCTTTCGCCGCGGTGTGCGCGCCGGAGTACGCAAAGCTGCCACCACGCAAGCGGACCCGCATCACGCACGAATACACCTCCAGCGCCTGGGACCAATGGGAAGCCACGACGGGCCGTTCCGTTGCTCGCGGGGATACGCTGGCATTTCCGCATACGCACCTGTGCATCGAGGCCGCGCTTTCCGGACTGGGCGTGGCACTGGTCGAGCAACGGCTGATCGGCCGCGAAATAAGCGAAGGGCGCCTGGTCGCGCCGTTTGGCGCGATGACTTTCGGCAGTCTATGCGCGTTGCCGGCGCCGGGGCGATCCTTGCCCGCGCAGGCCGACGCATTCATCGAGTGGCTGCGTTCGTCGTTGACCAGCGCACCGTCGATCGCCGCATCCTGACGTACCTCATCCCGGTTTGCCAGGGGTGAATGAGCTGTTGTATCCTCGCCGCCATGCTTGAAAATACCCCCGGCCTGTACGCCACCCCTGCTTTCCGACGAATCACTCGACGCCGACGTTGAGTGGTTTCATGTTGTCCGGTCGCTGAAGATCCAGCGATCCACCCTGAAGGCCACGACATCCCTCGTGGCCTTTGTGTTTTCAAGCTGCTCCATGTGGTGATGTCGTCCGGTCTTCGTTCCCCCACCCATAAGGAGCGTAAGCATGCATCACCCCGATCTCGACATCCGGCCTTACCAGGCATCCGATGAAACCGCCGTCATCCGCCTTTGGCAGGTTTGCGGCCTGACGCGGCCCTGGAATGACCCGCGCAAGGATATTGAACGCAAGCTGACCGTGCAGCGCGAATGGTTCCTGGTCGGCGTGGCGGACGGCCGCGTCGTGGCGTCGGTCATGGCGGGCTACGATGGCCATCGCGGCTGGATCAATTATCTGTCCGTGGATCCGGACTTCCAGAAGCGCGGCTATGGCAAGGCGCTGGTCGAAGCGGTGGAGAAATGCTTTGTCGAAGCCGGCTGCCCGAAGATCAATCTGCTGATACGTGGCGACAATGCGCTGGTGCAGGACTTCTATCGCGTCCTGGGGTTCACTCAGGATGATGTGATCAGCTTCGGCAAGCGGTTGATTCCGGACACGCAGGAGCAGGCGCTGGGGTGACTGCCGCCTCCGGGGCTGCCCAGCGATGATGCCGTGCCACTGCCACTGCCGATGTCGTTGTCGTTGTCGAGGCCAGTGCCAGTGCCAATGGACGAGGCGGGCGCGGATGCATTATTGGTCCAACCAATTTGCCCACTACATGGGCAGTCCCGATACTCCACGCTTTCGCCGGAACGCGCGGCGTGGATACGAGGCGCGCACGGCTCAAGCGCGCGTCACGCGGGCATACACGCGTGCGCGCCACTCATAATCCGGAGACCGTTCCATGCAGCCCATCGTCACTTCTTCCATCTCGCGCCGCAGCATGCTGCTGGGGGGCGCCGCCGTGGCCGCCATGTCCGGCTTGGCCGGCACCGCCCGCGCGGCCGACTGGCCGGATAAGCCCCTGCGCCTGGTTGTTCCCTTTCCTCCCGGCGGGACGACCGATTTCGTCACCCGCCTGATCGGCACCAAGGTGGGCCAGAGCGTGGGGCAGGCGGCCATTGTCGAGAACAAGCCGGGCGCCGGCACGGTGATCGGCGTGGACTACGTCGCCAAGTCGGCGCCGGATGGTTATTGGTACGCATGCGTCGCGGGCAGCTTCTGTGTGAACAGCGTGCTGGTCAAGCACCTGCCCTACGACAGCCTGCGCGACCTGCGCCCCGTGGCGATGATGGGCGCGTCCGACCAGGCGCTGGCGGTGTATCCCGGTAGTGGCCTGAAAACGCTTGCGGACCTGAAGAAGGCCGCGCTGGCCAATCCCGGCAAGCTCAGCTACGGATCTTTCGGCGTCGGCACGACGCCGCACCTGGCCGGCGAGATGCTGAAGCAGCAGATGGGCGGCCTGGACATCACCCATATCCCCTACAAGGGCCAGGGCCCGGCGCTGACCGACCTGCTGGGCGGCCATACGACCATGATGTTCGGCACCTGGCTGGACCTGAAGGACCTGGTCCACGCTGGCAAGCTGGTGGTGCTGGGCATGGCCACGGAAAAGCGCTCGCGCTTTGCTCCGGACGTACCGACCATGCGCGAGCAGGGCTACGACATCGTCTCGGCGACCTGGGCCGGGCTGCTGGCGCCCGCCAAGACGCCGGATGATGTCGTCAAGCGCATGAACCAGGAAGTGAACAAGGCGCTGGCGCTGCCCGATGTGATCGCCGCCTTCGACAAGAACAGCACGGAAGCGATGCCGTGGTCTACTGAGCAGTTCGCGGCGTACATCCAGAGCGAGATCGCCAAGTACAAGAAGGTGATCGACACCGCGCACATCACGGCGGAAGGCTGAGCGGCGTCCATGCATTGAAGGGCGAGCCCGGCCCACGGCGGACGGGCTCGACGACGACAACCCGGGCCGGGCACGCCCGGCCAACGGGAGCCAGCGCGGCCGGTTTTTGGCGAGATGCGCGCCGCGCGGCGACACGGTTTCACATCAAGGAAAGGAACATGGCTGAAACGATCCATTCCAAAGCGGCGGCTTCCTCGCCGCGCACCTATTTCGACAAGATCTGGGACGAGCATTTCATCAAGGCGTTCGACGATCGCGAGCATTTGCTGCAGATCGACCGCCTGATGCTGCACGAAGCCATGGGCACCGTGGCCATGCGCGAGCTGGTGCAGGAAGGGCGCGGCGTCGCCAGTCCCAGCCAGGTATTCAGCCTGATCGACCATGCCGTGCAGACCAAGCCCGGCATCGGCAAGCGCAAAGGCTGGAACGAGATCGGTACGCAGCTGATCGACGAATCGCGCCTGCTGTCGCGCAAGCTGGGCCTGCATTTCATCGATGTCGATGACCAGCGCCAGGGGATCGCGCACGTGATCGCTCCGGAATTGGGGATCGCGCTGCCGGGCCTGACCATCGTCTGCCCGGACAGCCACACCTGTACGCTGGGTGGCCTGGGCGTGCTGGCCTGGGGCATCGGTGCTTCCGAGTGCAAGCACGTGCTGGCGACGCAGGTGCTGATGCAGACGCGGCCCAAGACCATGCGCGTGAATTTCCACGGCAAACTGCCGCCGCACGTGTACGCCAAGGACATGGTGCTGAACCTGATCTCGCGGATCGGCGCCAACGGCGGCATCGGACATGCGGTGCAATTCGCAGGCTCGGCCGTTGCGGCGCTGCCGATCGAAGCGCGCATGACGCTGTGCAATATGACGATCGAGTTTTCCGCCAAGTACGGTTTCGTGGCGCCGGACGATTCGACCTACCAGTACCTGCACGGGCGTGAGTATTCGCCCAAGGGGGCGGAGTGGGACGCGGCGGAAGCCCATTGGCGCGAGCTGGCGCGCGACGACGGCGCGCGCTTCGACACGGAATACGACATCGACTGCGCGACGCTGGAGCCGCAGGTCAGCTGGGGCACCAGTCCGCAGCATGTCATACCCATCAGCGGCCGCATCCCGTCGCCGTCCGACTACGCCGACGCGGGCGAGCGCGCCTGGGTGGAGCGCGCGCTGCGCTATCAGGGGCTGGAGCCCGGCACGCAGGCGCAGGATGTGCAGATCAATGCCGCCTATATCGGATCCTGCACCAACGCCCGTCTGTCCGATCTGCGCGAAGCCGCCGCCATCCTGAAGGGACGCAAGGTTGCCGCCGGCGTCACGGCCATTTGCATACCGGGCAGCAGCCAGGTCAAGCGCGATGCGGAAGCCGAAGGCCTGGACCGCGTCTTCCTGGAAGCCGGCTTCGAATGGCACGATGCGGGCTGCGGCCTGTGCGCCCAGCGCAAGGACCGCTTCAAGGGTGAGCGCATCATGAGTACAACCAACCGAAACTTCGAGAACCGCCAAGGGCTGGGATCGCGCACCCATCTGGCCAGCCCCGCGACGGTGGCTGCGTCAGCGGTAACCGGGCGCATAACGAACGCGGGTCAACTGCCGAGCGGAGCCTAGATATGGAAAAATTCTCGAGCATCACGGGCTATGCCGCGCCGCTGATGCAGATCAATATCGATACCGACCAGATGATTCCGTCGCGCTTCTTGCCGCGTGCGCATGAGCCGGGTGTCTTGAAAGAAGGCTTGTTCTCGGAATGGAAGACGCGGCCGGACGGTACGCCGAATCCGGATTTCATCCTGAACCGTGAACCCTGGAACCAGGCCACGATCCTGGTGGCGGGCCGCAACTTCGGCTGCGGCTCGTCGCGCGAAGGCGCGCCCAAGGCGCTGCGCCAGTGGGGGTTCCGCGTGGTGATCGCGGCGTCGTTCGGCGATATCTTCTACGGCAACTGCTTTCGGAACGGCATCGCGCCGGTGATCTTGCCCGAGGCCACGGTCGAGGCCATGGCGCAGGACGCGATGGCGCGCGGCGCGGGCGCCCTGATCGACGTCGACCTGGACCAGAATACGGTCACGACGTCGCGCGGCGAAGTGCTCAGCTTTGAGTCACCCGCGCGCCTGCGCGCGATGCTGCTGGGCGGGCTGGACGAGATAGACCTGACGCTGACGATGCGGCAGGACATCGACGTCTTCCGCGGCAAGGACACGGGCGCGCGCCCGTGGGTGTACGCCTTGCCCCAGGCTGTATAACGCGGCGGAACTCAGGCCGGCTTGCGGTGGCGGTGTACGCGACCGCCGCGACCGGCTCGCGGTGGTGATATACGCGCTAGCCGGCGGTGTCGGCTCGTCGTGGCGGCACGCTCGACCGCTATGCTGCCGGCCTATCGTATTGCCGGTCGCATGGCCTATTCGTCGATCTTGAACCCGGTGTCCTTGACGATCTTGGCCCAGTCCTTTTCGGATTGATTGCTGATCTTCACGAATTCCGCCCGATCCTTGCCGGTGGGTTCCAGGCCCATCAGGCGGAACTTGTCCTGCACGTCCGCCTGCGCCACCGCATCGACGATGGCCTTGCTCATGCGATCGACGATGGGACGGGGCGTGCCCAGGGGCATCCACGCCCCGTACATGCTGTTGACGCTCAGGTCGTAGCCTGACTCTTTCAGCGTGGGCAGGTCGGGCGCGCTGGGCGTGCGCTGTTCCGAAGCCACGGCCAGGATGCGCACCTGTCCGGCCTGGTGCAGTTTGTAGACGCTGGGCAGCGCCAGCGTGGCTGCCGGGATCTGGTTGCCGATCAGGTCCGAGATCATCTGCGTCGTGCTCTTGTACGGGATCAGCATATTGTTGACGCCGATGACGCGGCCGAACTCCAGGCCTAGCAGATGCGCGGGGCTGCCCGCCGCTTCGTTGCCAAACTGTGCGCGCGAAGGATTCTTCTTCAGCCAGTCGGCGTATTCGGCCATCGTTTTATACGGCGCGTCGACCGGCGCGACGATGCAGACGTTGCTGTTGGCGATGTGCGCCACCGGCTCGAAGTCGGAAAGATGGTAGGTGGTCTTGGTGAAGATCATGGGAAAGATGCCCATCACCGAGAACGTCCCTATCAT
>DATJHN010000559.1:0-5042 GCA_035493915.1 Bordetella sp. | reverse complement strand
TCAGCGTGGCGGCCAGCGTCAAGATCGTCGATCCGGTCGAGGGGCCGCGCAAGTGGGCGTTCAAGACGCCGCAGAATGATGCGCTGATGGCCAGCGCGCTGGCCGACGCCATGGTCAAGGGCAAGGTCAAGACGCTGGGTTTCATCGGCTTTGCCGATGCCTACGGCGACAGCTGGCTGCAGGAAATCAAGAACGCCACCGAGAAAAAAGGCATCAAGGTGGTCGCCGTTGAAAAATACAGCCGCACGGATACCAGCGTGACCGGCCAGGTGCTGAAGGTCGTCGGCGCGCGCCCCGACGCCGTACTGATCGCCGGCTCCGGCACGCCCGCCGCCTTGCCGCAGAAGGAACTGCGTGCCCGCAATTACGGTGGCCTGATCTATCAGACGCATGGCGTGGCCAACGGCGACTTCCTGCGCGTCTGCGGCAAGGATTGCGAAGGCATGCTGCTGCCGGCCGGTCCTTTGCTGGTGGCCGAACAGCTGCCCGACAGCAATCCGGTAAAGAAGTCCGCGCTGGCCTATGTCGCCACCTATGAAAAAGCGCATGGCGCCGGTTCGGTCAGCACCTTTGGCGGCCATATGTGGGATGCCGGCCAACTGGTACTGGCAGCGGTGCCGGTCGCGCTCAAGAGCGCGCAGCCTGGTACGCCGGAATTCCGCGCGGCGATGCGCGACGCCTTGGAAAACATCAAGAACCTGGCGGCCTCGCAGGGTGTCTTCAATATGAGCCCCACCGATCACGCCGGTTTCGATGATCGCGCCCGCGTCATCGTGAAGGTGCAGAACGGCAAGTGGGTCTATCAGCCGGGACTCTGACGCGGCGTACATAAAGCCTGTGGCGGCGCACGCGATGCCTGGTTCGCGCGCGCCGCTGCCTTTCACGGTAAACGGTCGATGGATTCCTCGATAGCGTTCATCCTGCTGCAGGACGGCATCGTGAGCGGGGCGATCTATGCCTTGCTGGGCATGGCGCTGGTGCTGGTATTCGCCGTGACGCGGGTGATCTTCATTCCGCAGGGCGAATTCGTCGCCTTCGGCGCATTGACCCTGGCGATGCTGGTGGATGGCAAGCTGCCTGGCACGGTTTACCTGCTGCCCCTGATGGGCGGCGTGGTGTTCCTGCTGGAACTGGGCCGCGCGCTGCGTCTGCGCAGCGCCGCCACGCTGCCCAGGACGTTCCTGGCCAATGTGGTGCTGCCGGTCCTGCTGTACTGGGTGACCAGCCGGCTGACAGGCGCCGATACGCCCTTGTGGCGAAATATGCTGCTGACGCTGCTGCTGATCGTGCCGATGGGGCCGATGGTGTATCGCATCGTGTATCAGCCGCTGGCCGATGCCAGCGTGCTGGTATTGCTTATTACGTCGGTCGCCCTGCATTTCGTGCTGGTCGGCCTGGGCCTGGTCTTCTTCGGCGCCGAAGGGTGGCGCACGCCGGCTTTCGTCGACGGCCAGGTGGACCTGGGCGTGACCACCTGGTCGGCGCAAGGCCTGTTCGTGGTCCTGACGTCGCTGGTCCTGATCCTGGCGCTGTGGCTGTTCTTCGGCAAGACGCTATATGGCCGCGCTTTGCGCGCCACGGCCGTGAACCGCCGCGGCGCGCGGCTGGTGGGTATCAGCAGCACGATTTCCGGAGGCATTACATTTACCCTGGCGACATTGATGGGCGCCATATCGGGAATCCTGATCGCGCCCATCACGACCATCTATTACGACACCGGTTTCCTGATCGGGCTGAAAGGCGTCGTCGGCGCGATTATCGGCGCGCTCGCCAGCTATCCGGTCGCGGCCGCCGGAGCGCTGCTGGTGGGATTGCTGGAGTCGTTTTCCTCGTTCTGGGCCAGTGCCTACAAGGAAGTCATCGTGTTCACGCTGATCATTCCCGTGCTGCTGTGGCTGTCGCTGCGCGGCGGCGGCCATGCCGAGGCCGAGGAGTAAGGGGCACGCATGAAGACGACGATCGCGCGGCGGCTGCCCTTGCTGGTTTTCGTGGCGCTGCTGGCGCTATTGCCGCTGTTCGCGGCCACGCCGGAATTCTGGATCACGCAACTCAATTACATAGGACTGGCCAGCCTGGTGGTGCTGGGCCTGGTGGTACTGACCGGCGTGAGTGGACTTACTTCCTTTGGTCAGGCGGCGTTCGTCGGTATTGGCGCCTATGCCACGGCGTGGCTGACTACCGCGCAGGGCTGGTCGCCGTGGCTTGGCCTGCTGGCCGGACTGGTGCTGACCGGCCTGATCGCCTGGATGCTGGGCGCGGTGACACTGCGCCTGTCGGGCCATTATCTGCCCCTGGGCACCATCGCATGGTGCCTGGCGCTGTTCTATCTGTATGGCACGGTGGACTCGTTGGGACGGCACGACGGGATTGCCGGCATCGCGCCGCTGACCGTGTTCGGCGTCTCGCTGGCCAGCGGCCGGCATATTTATTACCTGATCTGGGTGCTGGTGCTGGCAGCCGTCTGGGCGACAGGCAATCTGCTCGATTCGCGTCCGGGCCGCGCCATCCGCGCCTTGCGCAATGGTGCCGGCATGGCGGAGTCCATGGGCGTGAACACGCGGCGCTACAAGGTGATCGTATTCGTGTACGCCGCACTGCTGGCCAGTGTATCGGGCTGGCTGTATGCGCACATGCAGCGGGCGGTCAGTCCCAGCCCCTTCGGGCTGAACTATGGCATCGAGTATCTGTTCATGGCGGTGGTAGGCGGAGCAGCTTACGTCTGGGGCGCCTTGCTGGGATCAGCCATCATTCTGGTGCTGAAGGATCAGATCCAGAACGTATTGCCGAGCTTGCTGGATACCACGGCCAACTTCGAGTTGATCGTGTTCGGGATTTTGCTGATCCTGATGTTGCAGTACGCGCGCGACGGCGTGTGGCCGATGCTGGCGGCGGGCTGGCGGCGCCTGGGGGGCGGGAAGGTCTCGGGGGCTGGCAAGAGTCTGGGTGGCGGCGAGCGTCTGGGTGGTGGCAAGGGTTTAAGTGACGGCGATGTTCTGAACGGTAGCAAAGTCCCGGGCGGGAGTGCCGCGCGGCCTGATGCTGCTGCCTTGCCCCGGCGGCAGCGCCCCGCCGCGGGGCAGGTGGTCCTGGACGTTGATGCCATCCGCAAGACGTTCGGCGGGCTGGTGGCCGTCAACGACATTTCCTTCCGGGTACACGCCGGCGAGATCATGGGTCTGATCGGACCCAACGGCGCCGGCAAGAGCACCACCTTCAACCTGATCACCGGCGTGCTGCCCTGCACGCGCGGCGGCGTGAGCTTCATGGGCCAGCGCATCGAACGCCTGTCGGCGCGCGAGATCGCGCGGCTCGGCGTTGGCCGCACCTTCCAGCATGTCCAGCTGCTGCCAGGCATGACGGTGCTGGAAAACGTTGCGCTGGGTGCGCATTTGCGCGCCGACGTGGGTGTGCTGGCGGGTGCGTTGCGCCTGGACCGGCCGGCCGAAGCGCGGCTGCTGCGCGAGGCGGCGCACCAGCTCGAACGTGTGGGATTGGGCGACTGCATGTATGAGCAGGCCGGCAATCTGGCGCTGGGACAGCAGCGCATCCTGGAGATCGCGCGCGCGCTGGCCAGCGATCCCGTCTTGCTGCTGTTGGACGAACCGGCCGCCGGCTTGCGCTACAAGGAAAAGCAGGCCTTGGCGCGCGTGCTGGAGCAGTTGCGCGAAGAAGGCATGAGCATTCTGCTGGTGGAACACGATATGGATTTCGTCATGCGCTTGACCAATCACCTGGTGGTCATGGATTTCGGCACCAAGCTGGCGGAGGGTGTGCCGGCCGATATCCAGCGCGATCCGGCGGTGTTGGAAGCTTATCTGGGCGGCCTCGACGATGAGGCGCCGGTGCCCGCGGCCGAGCAGGGCGCGACGGCGGGAGCGACGCGATGAGCGCGGGCAACACGCACGCCGGTGCTGTCCTGCTGCGCGTCGACGGCCTGGCCGCGCGCTACGGCAAGGTGGCGGCGCTATCGCCCATTTCGCTGGCGGTCCCCGCCGGCAGCATCGTCACGGTTATCGGCGCCAACGGCGCCGGCAAGTCGACGATGCTGAACGCGATCATGGGCGCCTTGCCGCCAAGCGGACAAGCCGCGGGCGCCATCCGGCTGGACGGGCAGGACATATCGGCATGGCCGGTCGAACGCCGCGTGGCGTCAGGCATGTCACTGGTGCCGGAAAAACGCGAACTGTTCGCCAGCATGTCGGTGGAAGACAATCTGCTGCTGGGCGGTTTCCGGCGCTATCGCATGCGTGAGGCCAACTGGCGTGACAGCATGCAGGATGTCTATGAGCTGTTTCCACGCCTGAAGGAGCGCCGCACCCAGGAAGCCGGCACCCTGTCGGGCGGAGAACGGCAGATGCTGGCAGTCGGGCGCGCCCTGATGGCCAAGCCGCGCCTGCTGATGCTCGACGAGCCCAGCCTGGGATTGGCGCCGCGCATCGTCAGGGAAATCTTCCACATCATCGCGCGGCTGCGAGAATCAGGGGTTTCCATTTTGCTGGTGGAGCAGAACGCCCGCGCGGCCTTGCAGGTTGCCGATCAAGGCTACGTGCTCGAAACCGGCGAGGTGGTGTTGTCCGGTCCCGCCGCGGAACTCGCCCACAACCCACGCGTGGTCGAAAGCTATCTGGGGCTGGGCAAAGCGGGCTGAGTGCCTGGCGACCTTATCTGCCGCCAGCGACCGCGGGAAACGTCTGCACGAAAAGCTGCGCCGCTGGCGATAACACGGCACCGCGCCGCGTGACCAACTGATAGGGCTCGCTGCGCGATTTCAGCTGTATCGGCAGAATGTGCATCAGGCCGGAGTCGACGAAGACCTTGGCAACATCAGTTGCCAACAGGGCCGCCAGGTCCGCTTGCCGGCGCAGCAGCGACAGCGTGGTAAAGGCCGACGTGGTTTCGAACAATCGATGCGGAAAACGCAGGCCGGCTTCATGGAATTCGCGCTCCAGCAGGCGGCGCATGGGCATCCCGGCCGAATACACCACCCAGCGCGAGTCGCTCAAGTCGGCCAGTTCCAGATGCGCGCGCGAGGCCAGGGGATG
>DATJHN010000558.1:0-6224 GCA_035493915.1 Bordetella sp. | reverse complement strand
GCCGGCATCACGGGGCGCATCTATAACTTCGCGGTCGCGCTGGTGGGATGGATGCGCGGTGGCCTGGGCCATGTAAACATCATCGGTTCGGTGATCTTCGCCGGTATGTCGGGCACCGCCATTGCCGATGCGGCGGGCCTGGGCACCATCGAAATCAAGGCCATGAAAGACCACGGCTACGAGACGGAGTTCGCCGTCGGCGTAACCGCGGCATCGGCCACGCTGGGCCCCATCATTCCGCCGTCGCTGCCTTTCGTGATCTACGGGATGATGGCCAACGTGTCCATCGGCTCGCTGTTCCTGGCCGGCATCGTGCCCGGCGCGGTGCTGACGGTGCTGATGATGTTCACCGTTGCCTACTACGCCCGCAAGAACGGCTGGGGCGGCGATGTCGGCTTCAACCTGCGCCGTCTGGCCGGGGCCACGCTGGAAGTGCTGATCGTGCTGGCCTTCCCGTTCTCGATCTGGGCGATGACGCGCATGGGCGTGTCGACCAACTGGGCGGCCATCATCGCCTTCGTGGTGCTGCTGGCGTTGGACTGGCGCTTCAATTTCTCCGCGGTCATGGCCCTGATGGCGCCGGTCATCCTGATCGGCGGCATGACGCTGGGCTGGTTCACGCCCACCGAGGCCGCGGTGGCCGCCGTGGTGTGGGCGCTGTTCCTGGGCCTGGTGCGCTATCGCAGCATGACCCTGCGGCTGCTGGCCAAGGCCAGTTTCGAGACCATCGAAACCACGGCTTCGGTGCTGTTCATCGTGACCGCGGCATCCGTGTTCGCCTGGCTGCTGACCACCACGCAGGCGGCCCAGGCGCTGTCCGACGGCTTCCTGAGCGTGACGCAGAACAAGTGGGTTTTCCTGATGCTGGCGAATGTGCTGATCCTGGTGGTCGGCTGCTTCATCGACACCATCGCGGCCATCACCATCCTGGTGCCCATCCTGCTGCCCATCGTGCTTAAACTGGGCATCGATCCCATCCATTTCGGCCTGATCATGACCTTGAATCTGATGATCGGCCTGTTGCACCCGCCCTTGGGCATGGTGCTGTTCGTACTGGCGCGCGTGGCGCGGCTGTCCGTGGAACGTACCACCATGGCAATCCTGCCCTGGCTGGTGCCGCTGTTCCTGGCGCTGATCGCGATCACCTACGTGCCGCAGATAACGTTGTGGTTGCCGCATGCAATGGGCATGGGCAACTGATTTTTCACTGGAGGCGGTAGCACCATGGGTCAGCGATTGGCAGGTAAGTCGGCGTTCGTAACGGCGGCGGGGCAGGGCATAGGCAGGGCAACGGCGGAAGCGTTCCTGCGCGAAGGCGCGCGGGTCATCGCCGCCGATATCAATCCGACGGGATTGAGCGCGCTGGCGGAATTGCCCCATTGCACGGTGCTGGTATTGGATGTGACCGATGCGCAGGCGGTCAGGAAGGCCGTTGCCGACGCCGGCAGCATCGACATCCTGTTCAATGGCGCGGGCTACGTCCATGCCGGCGGCATCCTGGAGGCCACGGACGAAGACCTGACCTTTGCCGTCGACCTGAACGTGCGCGCGCAGATGCGGCTGATCCAGGGATTCCTGCCCGGCATGCTGGCCAAGGGCGGCGGCTCGATCATCAACATGGCCTCTGTCGCCGGCAGCATCAAGGCCGTGCCGAACCGCTTTATCTACAGCACCACCAAGGCCGCCGTGGTCGGCCTGACCAAATCCGTCGCCCTGGATTTCGTCGGCAAGGGCATCCGTTGCAATGCAATTTGTCCAGGTACGGTAGAGTCCCCCTCGTTGCGCGACCGCATCGCGGCGCAGGCCCAGCAGAGCGGGCAGGCGACGCAGGACGTCGAAGCGTCCTTCGTGGCGCGGCAACCCATGGGCCGCCTGGGCCGCGCCGAGGAAATCGCCGCGCTAGCGGTGTACCTGGCGAGCGACGAATCCGCCTTCACGACGGGCACGACCCAGGTCATCGACGGCGGCTGGTCTAATTGAGAACACCCCCGAAGCGCTGCGCGCTTCCCCCTCAAGGGGGCGACGCTAGCGGACCGGCGGAGCCGGATCCGCGGCGTCCCCGATCGAGGAGCACCCGTTTCGGGTGTTGCAGGATGCGTGGAACACTTACGGCAATTGAAACGACACTATTAGCACGAGGAAACACGATGAAGTTGATGCGCTATGGCGCCAAGGGCGCCGAAAAACCCGCGATTCTGGACCGCGACGGCAAGGTGCGTGATCTGTCCGGCGTGGTGCCGGACATTACGGCGGACCTGTTGACTCCGCAAGGGCTGGCGCCGCTGGCCAAGGTCGATCCTGCCAGCCTGCCGCTGGTGGTGGAGCCTGGCCGTATCGCGCCGCCCTGGCGCGGGATGGGCAAATTTGTTTGCATCGGCCTGAACTATGCGGACCATGCGGCCGAGTCCGGCTTGCCGGTTCCCGCCGAGCCCGTCGTTTTCATGAAGCCCACCAGCTGCGTGATCGGCTGCAATGACCCGGTGGTCCTGCCTCAGGGCTCGGTCAAGGGCGATTGGGAAGTCGAACTGGGTATCGTCATCGGTGCT
This sequence comes from Bordetella sp., assembly GCA_035493915.1. Classification (GTDB taxonomy): domain Bacteria; phylum Pseudomonadota; class Gammaproteobacteria; order Burkholderiales; family Burkholderiaceae_B; genus Bordetella_C. The sequence goes on along the minus strand of DATJHN010000558.1, from coordinate 3,678 downwards.
CGCGCCCGCTATGTCTCCGAAGCCGATGCGCTGAAGCACGTCGCGGGCTACTGCGTCGTCAACGACGTGTCGGAACGCGAATACCAGATCGAGCGCGGCGGTACCTGGGACAAAGGCAAGGGCTGCGATACCTTCGGACCCGTCGGCCCCTGGCTGGTCACCGCCGATGAAATCGCCGATCCGCAAAATCTGTCCATGTGGCTGGACGTCAACGGCAAGCGCATGCAGAAGGGCAGCACGCGCACCATGATCTTCAACGTCGTGCAGCTGGTCAGCTATGTCAGCCGCTTCATGACCTTGTATCCCGGAGACCTGATCACCACCGGTACGCCGCCCGGCGTCGGCATGGGCATGAAGCCGCCCACCTTCCTGAAGGACGGCGACAAGATGCGGCTGGGCATCGATGGACTGGGCGAACAGCAGCAGTCCGTTCATGCCTGGAATCCGGAACTGATCGATGGTTGATCCGGACGCTTGATCCGACAGGAGGGCATTACATGTCTGCCGCCGATAATCCCGTCATCCGCATTCATGCGGCCGACAACGTCGTCATCGCGCGACGGCAATTGCTGGGCGGCACCCGCCTGCCCACGGAAGGCGTGACCGTCGTCGGCCTGATTCCACCGGGCCACAAGATCGCCGTCCGTGATATCCCGGCCGGGTCGCCCGTGCGCCGCTACAACCAGATCATCGGCATCGCGCGCAGCGACATCGGCGCAGGCCAGCATGTACACAGCCACAACCTGGAATTCAGCGAGTTCCAGCGTGATTACGCCGTCGGCCGCGATGCCCATTCCACCGCGTATGTCGAAGCGCCCGCTACTTTCGATGGCATCGTCCGCCCCGACGGACGCATTGCCACGCGCAATTACATAGGCGTGCTGACTTCCGTCAACTGTTCCGCCACCGTTGCGCGTGCCATTGCCGATCACTTCCGGCGCGATATCAATCCGGGTGCCCTGGCCGATTACCCCAATGTGGACGGCGTGGTCGCCCTGACCCATGGCGCCGGCTGTGCCACCAGCAGCGAGGGCGAGCCGCTGAAAGTACTGCGCCGCACGCTGGGCGGCTATGCGCGCCATCCCAACTTCGGCGGCCTGATGCTGGTCGGCCTGGGCTGCGAAACCAACCAGATCGGCGGGCTTATGGAACAGGAAGGTTTGCAGCAAAGCCGCCAGCTGCAGACCTTCAACATCCAGGATACCGGTGGCACTCGCAAGACGGTTGCGCGCGGGATCGAACTGGTCGAATGGATGCTGGAAGAGGCCAATCGCGTCCAGCGCACGCCTGTGCCGGCCAGTCACATTACCGTCGGCCTGCAATGCGGCGGCTCGGATGGCTATTCAGGCATCAGCGCCAATCCGGCGCTGGGGGCCGCCGTCGATCTTCTCGTGCGTCATGGTGGCACCGCGATTCTTTCCGAGACGCCTGAAATCTATGGCGGAGAACATCTCCTGACCCGCCGCGCCGTCTCGCCCGCGGTGGCGGAAAAACTCATCGCGCGACTGCGCTGGTGGGAAGACTATTGCCGCCGCAATGACGCCGAAATGGACAACAACCCGTCCGCTGGCAACAAGGCGGGTGGCCTGACCACCATCCTGGAAAAGTCCCTGGGCGCCATAGCCAAGAGCGGCACCACCAACCTCGTCGATGTGTACGAATACGCCGAACCCGTCACCGCGCGCGGCCTGGTCTTCATGGATACGCCCGGCTACGACCCGGTATCCGCCACCGGGCAGGTCGCGGGTGGCGCCAACCTGATCTGCTTTACCACCGGCCGCGGCTCCGCCTACGGCTGCGCGCCCGCGCCATCGCTGAAACTGTCGACCAACACCGTCTTATGGGAACGCCAGGAAGACGACATCGACATCGACTGCGGCGCCATCGTGGAAGGCCGAGCGACTGTGGAAGAGATGGGCGAGCGGATTTTCAAGCTGATGCTGGATACCGCGTCCGGCCGCACCACCAAAAGCGAAGCCCACGGCTATGGGCAGAACGAGTTCGTGCCCTGGCAATTGGGCGCGGTGATGTAGAGCGGGGAAATCGACAGCCCGGAGGCAGGCGGCAGCGCCCACGCTCCGTTCTGCCCGCGTTAACAGTCCCTAGTCATCCAGGAAACCGCGTCCATGAAAATCACCTCCGCCCGCGTCATCGTTTGCAGCCCCGGACGCAACTTCGTGACCCTGAAGATCGAGACCGACCAGGGCTTGACCGGCATAGGCGACGCCACCCTGAACGGCCGCGAGCTGTCCGTCGCCAGCTATCTGACCGACCACGTCATTCCCTGCCTGATCGGACGCGACGCCCATCAGATCGAGGACATCTGGCAATTTCTTTACCGCGGGGCCTACTGGCGCAAGGGGCCTGTCACCATGACCGCCATCGCCGCCGTCGACACCGCGCTGTGGGACATCAAGGCCAAGGCCGCCAACCTGCCGCTATACCAATTGCTGGGCGGCAAGAGCCGCAGCGGCGTCATGGTCTACGGCCATGCCAATGGCCGCGACATCGAAGAGACGGCCGACGAAGTCCTGCGCTATCGCGACATGGGTTATCGCGCCATCCGCGCGCAGAGCGGTGTGCCCGGCCTGCAATCCGTGTATGGCGTCGGCCGCGGCCGCATGTCCTACGAACCCGCGGACGCATCGCTGCCGTCCGAACATGACTGGTCCACCGAGAAATACCTGGACCACACGCCCAAGCTGTTCCAGAAGATACGCGATACCGTGGGCTGGGATGTGCATCTGCTGCACGACGTGCATCACCGCCTGACTCCGATCGAAGCCGCGCGGCTGGGCAAATCGCTGGAGCCGTATCGCATGTTCTGGATCGAGGATCCCACGCCCGCCGAGAACCAGGAAGCCTTCCGCCTGATCCGCCAACATACGGTCACGCCCTTGGCCGTTGGCGAGATCTTTAACACCGTGTGGGACTGCAAGGACCTGATCCAGAACCAGCTGGTCGACTACATCCGCGCCACGGTCGTTCATGCCGGCGGCATTACCCACCTGCGGCGCATCGCGGACCTTGCCGCGCTCTATCAGGTTCGTACCGGCTGCCACGGTGCCACCGACCTGTCGCCCGTCTGCATGGGAGCCGCGCTGCACTTCGACATTTCCGTGCCGAACTTCGGCGTACAGGAATACATGCGCCATACGGAAGAGACGGACGCCGTCTTCCCTCATGCCTATCGCTTCGAAGGCGGCATGATGGAGCCCGGCGACGTGCCTGGACATGGCGTGGATATCGATGAAACGCTGGCGGGCAAGTATCCCTACCAGCGTGCCTATCTGCCGGTGAACCGGCTTGCCCACGATGGAACACTATGGAATTGGTAGGACTTGCCATGCGTCATTGCGATGCCGACGCGCTTGCCGGTTGGGGCACCGCCTGCCTGCGCGCGCATGACGTGCCGGAGGACGATGCGCTGCGCGTGGCGCAAAGCCTGGTGCAGACCAGCCTGTGGGGAATCGATTCCCACGGCATTGCGCGATTGCCGCATTACCTCGATCGCCTGGCGCATGGCTCCGTCCTGGCGCGGCCGTCCATCGAGGTGGCCCGCACCGGTGCCGCCACCGCGCATGTGAACGGCGGGCAGGGGCTGGGCATCGTGGTTGCGCATCGGGCCACCCGCGCGGCCATGGACATCGCCGCCGAATGCGGCGTCGCCGCCGTCGG
>DATJHN010000557.1:0-11619 GCA_035493915.1 Bordetella sp. | reverse complement strand
GTCGTGAACATGGGCGTGATGGTGCCCTGCGCGCAGATCCTGGAAAAAGCCAAGGCGGAAAACGCCGACATCGTCGGCCTGTCCGGCCTGATCACGCCCAGCCTGGAAGAAATGGCCTATGTCGCCAGCGAAATGCAGCGCGACGAGTATTTCCGCGAGCGCAAGATACCGTTGATGATTGGCGGCGCCACGACCAGCCGCGTGCACACCGCCGTGAAGATCGCGCCCCACTACGATGGGCCGGTGGTGTACACGCCGGACGCCAGCCGCGCGGTCGGCGTGGCGACCAATCTGGTGTCCCAGCAGGCGGACGCCTTCGTCGCCGAGATCAAGCAGGAATACGAAGACGTTCGCCGCCGCCACGCCAACCGCAAGGCCACGCCGCTGGTTTCGCTGGCCGATGCGCGGGCCGCGCGGCCGGTCATCGACTGGTCCGCCTATGTGCCGCCGCGCCCCAAGTACATAGGCCGGCGCACCTTCAAGCATTACGACCTGGCCGAGATCGCCACCTATATCGACTGGACGCCTTTGTTCCAGACCTGGAGCCTGTTTGGCCAGTTTCCGGCCATCCTGGACGACAAGGTCGTGGGCGAGCAGGCGCGCCAGGTCTACGCCGACGCCCAGGCCATGCTCAAGCGCATCATCGAGGGCCGCTGGCTGACCGCCAATGGCGTGGCGGCCTTTTACCCCGCCAACCAGGTCAATGACGAGGACATCGAGGTCTACGCCGACGAAAGCCGTTCGCGCGTGCTCTTCACCTGGCGCAACCTGCGCCAGCAAGGAGCCAAGCGCGAAGGCGTCAGCAATAAATGCCTGGCGGACTACATCGCGCCCAAGGAAAGCGGCGTCGCCGACTACATCGGCCTGTTCGCGGTGACTGGGGGGTTAGGCATCGAAAAGAAGGAAGCCGAATTCGCCGCCGCGAACGACGACTACTCCAGCATCATGCTCAAGGCCCTGGCCGATCGTTTCGCCGAGGCCTTTGCCGAATGCCTGCATGCGCGCGTGCGGCGCGACCTGTGGGGCTATGCGGCTGACGAGTCGCTGGACAACGACGCCCTGATCGCCGAAAAGTACGCCGGCATCCGGCCGGCGCCCGGCTATCCCGCCTGCCCGGAACACGTGGTCAAGCGCGACATGTTCGACGTGCTTGACGCGGCGGATGTCGGGATCGACCTGACCGAAAGCTATGCCATGTTCCCGGCATCCAGCGTCAGCGGTTTTTATCTGAGCCATCCCGATTCGCAGTACTTCAACGTCGGCACCATCGGCGAGGACCAATTGAAGGACTACATCGCCCGCAGCGGCCGTAGCGAAGAGGACGTGCGGCGTACCCTGGGACCGTCGCTGGGCTGATCGCCGCGGGCGGGAGTGCGGCGTCGCTGGCCGCCGCTTTATAGGCCTTCCATGCCCGGGCACGTCGGTCCGGGCATTTCCGTCAGACGCCGGCCTTGCCTGGGGCAGTCGGCGCTGTTTATCGGCCAGTCATTGACCGGTAATCTGGCTATTGGCCAGTACCAGATCCGCGAAAGCCTTGCCCTTGCCGATGATGTGGTCGCGCATGGCGTGCGCGGCGGTCTCGCCGTCACCGGCACGGATGGCGCGCACGATGGCTTCGTGCTCGCCGCAGGACACCCGCAGGCGGCCGGGCTGGTCGAACACATTGCGGCGGAAATTGGCCAGCCTGAGCCGCGCGTCGTCGATTTCGTCGCGCACGACCCCGTTGCCGCTGCCGGCGTAGATCAGTTGATGCAGGGCCAGATTGACCTCTTCGTATCGAGGCCGGTCGTTTTCCTGGGCCAGCACTGAGGCCGTTTCATGCAGGGCGCCCAATTCGTCGCGTTGCGCGGCGCTCATCCGCTGCGCGGCCAGGCGGGCGGCCACCCCTTCCAGCTCGCCCAGGTACTCCAGCAGGGCAATGAGTTCGGCCGGCCCGGGCTTATAGACAAAGGTCCCCGCGCGCGGAACGATGGCCACCAGTTTGCGGGCGGCCAGCATGAGCAGCGCCTCGCGCACCGGCGTGCGCGAAACCTCGAACCGCGCCGCGAGCGCCTTTTCGTCCAGCGGCAGGCCGGGCGGCAAGATGCCGTCGGCAATGTCGCGTTCGATCAGGCCGCGGATACGCTCCGGCGTGTTGACCGGCGACGTGGTGTTCTGCTCCATGTTGATAATTTTAGCGGCGTTCTTCATAATTACAACAGGCACACATATTATTACTAAAACGAGGAGACACGATGAAGCGCGTCCTGAAAGCGGCCTCCCTGGCCGCCGTTGCATTCGCGGCGGCATTGGCCGGTACCACCACCCATGCCGCTTACCCCGAGCGGCCGGTTCGCATCATCGTACCGGTTCCGCCGGGCGGCATTATCGACCAGGTCGTGCGCATAATTACGCCGCCAATGGCGGAAATGCTGAAGCAGTCCATCATCGTCGAAAACCGCGCCGGAGCCAGCGGCAATATCGCCGCTTCCTATGTGGCCCGGTCGAACCCGGACGGCTACACGGTGCTGGCGGGATATTCCATGTTCCACGTCGGCAACCCTGTCATGTTCCACAAACTGGACTGGGATCCGGTAAAGGACTTTGCGCCGGTCGTCATGCTGGTTTCCTCGCCGCACGTCATCGCGGTCAATCCCAAGCTGCCCGTCCATACGCTGAAAGAGCTGGTCGACTACGCCCAGGCTCATCCCGGCGAGCTGAATTACGCGACCTCCGGCAATGGTTCGGTGCCGCATATCGGCATGGAGCTGTTCAAGCAGAAGACGGGCATCCAGATCACCCATGTTCCATACAAGGGCGCCGGCCCGGCGATCCAGGACGTGCTTAGCGGCAATGTGCAGATGACCGTGGCCACGCCGCCGTCCCTGGCCGGTTTCGTCACCACCGGCAAGCTGCGTCCGCTGGCCATCGCCGCCAAATCGCGCATTCCCATGTTGCCGGACGTCCCGACCACGGCGGAGGCGGGCTTCCCGGGATTCGAACTGGAAGCCTGGGTGGCCCTGTTCGCCCCCGCCGGCACGCCCAAGGATGTCGTGGCCGCCTTGAACGAGGCCGCGAAAAAGTCCCTGGAAACCCCCAAGGTCAAGGAAGCGCTAGCCACCGCCGGCGTCTCGGCCTGGTACATGACCCCGCAGGAACTGGACCAGCAAGTCCGCAAGGACATCGATTACTGGCAGCCGGTCATCCGCAAAGCCAACATCACCATCGAATAGCGGGCGAGAAGCCCAAGGAGTCTATGCATGAATATCGATACCAACGACGCCAACGTCGTACGGGCCTCCAAGCTGGATTGCGGCGCCTTGAGCGACGCGCTGGATCGCCTGGGCATCGTCGGGCAGTGCTACAAGATCCGGCCCTGCGATCCGTCCTTCCGGCTGGCCGGCCGCGCTTTCACGGTGCTGTATGAGCCCACCACCATCGAAACCGGCAACGTCGGCGAATACATGGACGACGTCCCGCCGGGGCGGGTCATCGTCATCGACAACCGTAGCCGCGACGAAATGGGCACCTGGGGCAACATCCTGACCGAGCTGGCCCATCACCGCGGCATGGCCGGCACGGTGATCGACGGCAATAACCGCGATGTGGCCCTGTGCCGCGAACTGGGCTATCCGATTTTCAGCCACGACACGTGGATGCGCACCGGCAAGGGCCGCATCCAGCTCAAGGCGCTGGAAGTCCCTGTCATCATCGGCGGCGTGGTCGTCAATCCGGGCGACATCCTGCGCGGCGACGCCGACGGCGTCGTGGTCCTGCCCAAGGTGCGGGAAGATGAGCTGCTGGACGTGGCCGAGCATATCGCCAGCCAGGAAAAGCAACTGCGCGACGCCATCCGCGGCGGGATGCGCATGGATGAGGCCAGGCAGAAGTACCGTTACCACGATCTGCAAAGCCCCGCCTACGCGGAGACGGCGCGGAAGTAAGATAGGGGCGTTTCCATACAGGTATTGAATCTCTCTTATCCTGGTATGACATTCGCCACTCTCGCCAATTCCGCCGTGCCCAACGACGGCGCCACGCTGCGGCGCCGTACCCTGGGCGACTTCGTGCGCAATGCCCGCGCGCGCATCACCCCCCAGATGGCGGGACTGCCGGCGGGGTTGCGCCGCCGCACGCCCGGCTTGCGCCGCGAAGAAGTCGCCCAGCTGTGCGGAATAAGCGTGACCTGGTACACCTGGATCGAACAGGGACGCGAGGTATCGGTGTCGCCGGCGGTCTGGGCCCGCATCGCCAGCGTTCTGCAACTGGCCCGCGCCGAGCGGACCTACCTTTTCGAGCTGGCCGAATGCGCGGACCCGCAGCATCCCCGCGACGAGCCGTCAGGCGTCTCGGGCATCCTGGCAGCCTGCGTGGATTCCATCGACGCGCCTGCCTACGTACTGGACCGCGCATGGAACGTCATGGCCTACAACGAAGCCATGCGAGACCTGTTCGACAACTGGCCTGTCGTGGATCCCGCGCCCAATCTGTTGCGCTACATCTTCCTGGACCCTGCCGCCCGCGAACTGGTGGTGGACTGGGAACAGCGCGCCCGCCGTGCCGTGGCGGAATTCCGCCACGACGCCGGGCCGCATCTGGATGAAGACGATGTACGCGAGCTGCTGGACCCGTTGCTGCGCGACAGTCCGGCATTCGAGCACTGGTGGACCCGCCATGCGGTGGTCGAACGCGAAGGCGGCCTGCGCGAATTCCAGCATCCGCGGCGAGGCTTGCTGCGTTTCCAGCAGGTGACCTTCCGCCTGGCGACGCATGCGGACTTGAAGCTGATCATGCTGCTGGCGGAACCGGCGGGTCAGACGGAAAGGCCGGCCTAGGCCGGCCCTTGATGCCTGTGCTTAGACGTCCAATGCCCGCCCGTCAATCCTCGTATCGCGTCAGCACGCCGTCACGCCACACATACAGCAGTGCCGACAGGCCGTAAGGCGAGCGCGCCATGATATGCGCGGCGATGTTGCGTATCCGGTTCCGGCCGTGGCGGTCTTTCGTACCGCACACCAGCAGTTCCTCGCGCGCCGGAATCGCCATCACCGCGTCCCCTTCGATTTCCACGCGGTCGCGCCAATCCTCGGTCAGGAACACCAGGCTGGCATCGTAGTTGCCGTCCAGGCGCACACCGAAGCAGCCTTCCTCGCCTTCGATGGTCAGTTGCGGCAGCAGGCGGCGCAGATTCTCCAGCGCCAACGGCATCAATGCGTCGCGTGTCACTTCCAGGTCCGCAAGATGTTCTGGCGCGACGTAGCTCATGGCGTCGGGACGATCTTCCACATAGACCGTCATCAGGTCGTCGGTGAGCGGTTCCGCGACGAAGCGATCGCCATCGCCCGCGCCGGCGGCCTGCAGCTGCTTGGTGCTGGCGGCCAGCCACATCCGCGTCTTGACCACCGGCATGATGGCGGCACGGCGCGTGGCCGCGTCCGGCTTGACGGCCGCGGGCGCGGCATCCAGGTGCGCGGCCAGGATGGCATCCAGGCCGGCCGGTGCCTTGACGTAAGCGGTGTAGGCGTTGCCCAGCGACTGCATCACCTGCTTGCCGTCGGGCAGCGTCCAGCGCACCTGGTTGCCGTCGCCTTCGGCGTCAGCTTCGACGTTGACACCATCCTGCGGAAATCGCGCGCGGGCGGCCTCGGCATAGGCTTGCGCGAACTGGCGGGCATCGAGCGTGCGCGAGGGCCGCTGCTTCAACAGGCGTTTCAATAAGCTCATTGCATAATCCATCGGTACCGGCGCGGCGGTGCATTCGGCGACAAAAAGCGCGCTGGAACATGTCCAGCGCACCCCGTGGCTAGCCTGCCAGGCCGGTCTCCGCGCGACCGGCCGCGGCATCAGGTCTGATGATAGATCTCGGCGCCCTTGCGCACGAATTCCACGGCCTTTTCCTGCATGCCTTTCTTCAGCGCTTCCTGTTCGGCCACGCCCTGGCTGGCGGCATAGTCGCGCACGTCCTGCGTGATCTTCATGCTGCAGAAATGCGGGCCGCACATCGAGCAGAAATGGGCGACTTTCATCGAGTCCTTGGGCAAGGTCTCGTCGTGGAATTCCTTGGCGGTATCCGGATCCAGTCCCAGGTTGAACTGATCGTCCCAGCGGAACTCGAAGCGCGCCTTCGACAGCGCATTGTCGCGGATCGCGGCGCCGGGATGGCCTTTGGCCAGATCCGCGGCATGGGCCGCGATCTTGTACGTGATGATGCCGTCCTTGACGTCCTTCTTGTTGGGCAGGCCCAGGTGTTCCTTGGGCGTCACGTAGCACAGCATCGCGGTGCCGTACCAGCCGATCAGCGCCGCGCCGATGCCGGACGTAATGTGGTCGTAGCCGGGCGCGATATCGGTGGTCAGCGGGCCCAGCGTGTAGAAGGGCGCTTCGTGACAGTGCTCCAGCTGCAGATCCATGTTTTCCTTGATCATCTGCATGGGCACGTGGCCGGGGCCTTCGATCATGACCTGCACATCGTGCTTCCAGGCCACCTGCGTCAGCTCGCCCAGCGTCTTCAATTCGGCGAACTGGGCTTCGTCGTTGGCGTCGTAGGCGGACCCGGGACGCAGGCCGTCGCCCAGCGAGAAGCTGACGTCGTAGGCTTTCATGATTTCGCAGATCTCGTCGAAGCGCTCGTACAGGAAGCTTTCGCGGTGATGGGCCAGACACCATTTCGCCATGATCGAACCGCCGCGCGAGACGATGCCCGTCATGCGGTCGGCGGTCATGGGGATGAAGGGCAGCCGCACGCCGGCATGGATGGTGAAGTAGTCCACGCCCTGTTCCGCTTGTTCGATCAGCGTGTCGCGGAAGATCTCCCAGGTCAGTTCTTCGGCCTTGCCGTCGACTTTTTCCAGGGCCTGGTAGATGGGCACGGTGCCGATGGGTACCGGCGAATTGCGGACGATCCATTCGCGCGTTTCGTGGATATGCTTGCCCGTGGACAGATCCATGACCGTGTCGCCGCCCCAGCGGATCGACCAGGTCATCTTTTCGACTTCCTCGCCGATGCCGGAGCTGACCGCCGAGTTGCCGATATTGGCGTTGAGTTTGACCAGGAAGTTGCGGCCGATGGCCATCGGCTCCACTTCAGGGTGGTTGATATTGGCGGGGATGATCGCGCGGCCGCGCGCCACTTCGTCGCGCACGAATTCCGGCGTGATGGCCGAGGGCAGGGCCGCGCCGAACGACTGGCCGGGATGCTGGCGCAGCATGCGCTTGACCAGCTTTTCGCCGTCCGGCCCGCTGGCGCGCAGCGATTCCAGATATTGCTCGCGGCGCAGGTTTTCGCGGATGGAGACAAATTCCATTTCCGGCGTGATGATGCCGCGGCGCGCATAGTGCATCTGCGTAACATTGGCGCCGGCCTTGGCGCGACGCGGCGGCCGCTGCAGGTCGAAGCGCATGGCCGTCAGCTTGGGATCGTCCAGCCGTTCCCGGCCGTAGGCGCTGGATGGTCCGGACAGCAGTTCGGTATCGCCGCGCTCTTCTATCCAGGTACGGCGCAATTCCGGCAGGCCGCGGCGAATATCGATCTTGATGTCCGGGTCGGTATAGGGGCCGCTGGTGTCGTAGACGGTCAGCGGCGGATTCTTTTCGCCGCCGAACATGGTGGGCGTATCGTGCTGCTCGATTTCGCGGAACGGCACGCGGATGTCCGGGCGCGATCCCTGCTGATAGACTTTGCGGGATTTGGGCAGCGGTGCGACCGCGGCGGCATCGACTTCGGCCGTAGCGGCCAGAAATTTGGGATTGGCGTTCATGAAAGCTCCAAGCTAGGGTTTGGAGCCGAATAGGGTCGGATTCCGGCGGTTTTCGCCGGAACGCTCCCAGCATCGGCATTATCCGTACTGGTACGAAGGGACTCTCTCAACCTCTGGTTCGGGGCCCGGCCATCCAACGGAAAAGTCGGTGGGAACGGAGCCGAACCGTGAAGTACCCCTGCGTGCATGCCACAGTATAGAAGACATGACCGGGGCATTACATCTGGAAGCAGTCTGCCGCGTTGTGCCGTGCCTTGCGTCCCCTGTACACTTTTTTTGCAACCTTCACCAATAGGAAAACCTGCCATGCACATCAGACTCCGTACGATCGCACCTGTGGTATTGATGGCTACGGTCCTTCTGGCGGGTTGCCAGACGCCTGGCAACAAGGCCGGCACGGGTACGACGCCCGCCGGCACGGCGGCGCCTGCCGGGGGGACAACGCCCGGCGGCGCGCCGGGCACGCCGGCGCCGTCGACCGCGCCGAGCGGATCCTCCTCGGTCGGCTTCTACATCGCGCAGACTGATTCCGCGCCGGACCTGATGGAAGTCAAACTCAGCGACACTTCGGTCTATGTTCAGCGGCAGCCGGTGCTGACACGTACGGACCTGACCGAAGCGGCGGCGCTGGTGGACCGCCAGGGTCAGAATTTTGTCGGCTTGCGTTTCAGTCCCGAAGGCGCGCGCAAGCTCGCCCAGATCAGTTCGCAGAACGTGGGCAAGCTGTTGGTGCTCGTCATCAATGGTCAATTGGTGGCCGCGCCGCGCATTGCCGAACCGCTGAACCGGGGCGTGCTCGCCTTCGGCGTGGACACGGCGCAGACGGCGGCCGAAATCGCGGCGCGCGTACGCGGCGACACGCCGGCCGCCGCGGGCGCGCCGGCATCCGGCACCCAGGCCCCGGCATCATCCGGTACACGCGCCCCGGCCGTGCCTCCGGCCTCGGACCGTACCGCGCCGGCGTCGGGAACCGCCAACCCCGCACGTTGACGTTCGTATTTACTCGCGATCCGAATCGCGCCCGGCGGGATTACTCGCCGCGGCGCGATTTGCTTTTAGGCTTGGGCGGCGCGTAGTTGCTGTGGCACGCGTCTATGAACGCGCCGACCATGTTTTCCAGGTGACGCTTGTCGCGCAAGGTCAGGCTTTCGTAGCGGCCGCGCGGGATGTTCTGGAAGGGCCAGGCCAGGTCCGTCAGCGCTTCGCCGAACGCGCCCTGCGCGCCGTCTTCCATCAACGTATATCGGTGGCCCGCCGACGTGGCGGCATAGACGTCCGTGGGGTGTTCCATCGGGCCCTTGCCGGTGTCCAGCCACTGCGCTTCGACACGCAGCGCCGCCGCCAGCTTGAACAACGCACGGCTGGATTTGCGCTCGCCGCTTTCGTAGCTGGCGACCGCGCTTTGCGACAGCCCCGCCAGGCGCGCCAGCTCCGCCTGCGTGTAGCTTCGCAGCGAACGAATATGCCTCAAACGGTCTGAAAATTTCTTCACGAACCGATTGAAGCTTGCGCCGTTGCCACGTTGGTGTTTATATAAATCACATTCGTGGTTTTGTCGTGTGCGGGAGAAAAAACATGATGGAATATCGGAACGTTATCGTCCTGCAGGACGCGCGCGCGGTGCGGGACAATCTTGTCCTGGAACTCGCAAAGCGCGATTTCGCCGTTCGCTCTTGCGGAAGTCTGGCCGGCTTTCGGCATCTGTATGCCTCGCAGCCTTCGCCCCTGGTCGTGCTTACCGGCGACTCCGACGATCTGGCTTGCGATGCGCAAAGCGCGCGGATGGCCGCGCCGGGGGCCATCATCATCGCGCTCGGAACCGCGGCCGATACGGCCTGGCGCATGCATGTCATGGCCGCGGGGGCCGATGCCTGTCACGCGGCTTCCATCGACATTGCCGAGCTCACCGCCATCCTCTTGTCCTGGGCGCGCCAGGCCGCGCGTGGATTCAGCGTGAAATCGCCAGACAATATCGCCGCGGGTTCGTCCCGCCGCCCCTTCGAACATATGAGTGGCGAGCAGCGGGCCGGACGCGCGCGCGCGGACATGGCGGCTGCCCTGTCCCGCTCCGACGCTCACCCTGCATCCTCTCGCCAGACGGATCCTGCCGGGTCTGCGCATCGATCCGGCAGCGTCGACAGCGGATGGCGGCTCGACGCGAACTGTCGCACGCTCATATGTCCTCACGATCGCACTCTGTTCGTGACCGCGACTGAAAACGGCTTCCTCATGCGCATCGCGTCCAGCGAAGGCCAGTTGCTGCGGCGCCGGCATACCGTGTTGCATGGCGTGGCCGCACAGGGTGGCGATAAGTCCGCGCGCGAGCTGGATCAGCGCAGCATGGACGTGCTGGTGTCGCGGTTGCGGCGCAAGGCCCGGGATGCCGGCATCGAATTGCCCTTGCTCGCCGTCCGAGGGTGCGGCTATCTGTTTGCCGAGCACCTGTCTGTGACTCCATCATTCGTTGCTCCGCGTTCCCCTGCGTCAAACGCACGGATGGCACGACAGGTGTCTTTAAGTCCAATCCCACCTTCACCACTTGCCCCACTCGCCGAGCCCCAAGTACATCTTTACGCGCCACGACTTCTTGCCGCGTGACCGCCCATCGTCAAGGCGCGGAATTGATGCGCCGTATCGACGCTCGGTGGGTCAGCTTTCTCGTACCTGCAGGTCAATGATCGAGCTCCATAAACACAAATCCCTACCCGGCGATAACGCCCGGTAGGGATTTTGGTGTCTGCGACGAGCCAGGCTTACTTTGCCGCGTTGACCATATATTCGACCGCGGCCCGGATATCGGTTTCGGACGCATTGGCAGCGCCGCCCTTGGGGGGCATCGCGCCCTTGCCGCTGATCGCTGTTTTTACCATCGTGTCGAGACCCGTCTGGATGTACTTGTCCCAGTCGGCCTTGCTGCCGAACTTGGGTGCACCCGCGACGCCGGTGCCGTGACAGGCAAAGCAAGTCGTCTTGTAGAGTTTTTCACCGGCCGGGTTTATCGCGGCTTGCTGGGTGGGAGCGGGCGCCGCGGCCGGTGCCTGGGCGGCGGGCGCGGGGGCAGGCGCGGCCATCGCGACCGGTGCGGGTGCCGGGGCAGCCGCCTGCGCCTGGCCCTGGGCGGCGGCAGGCTGTGCCGGCGCTTCCGGTTCCTTGAAGTTTCCGCCCGACTTATTGGCCATGAAGACCACGGCGCGCTCGACTTCGTAGTCGCTCAGCGAGGGGTTGCCGCCCTTGGGTGGCATCGCGCCCTTGCCGTGCAGGGCGATGTTGAACATCGCTTCCAGGCCTTCCTTCATGCGGGGGCCCCAGGCGGCGTTGTCGCCCACCTTGGGAGCGCCAGCCACGCCGGCCGTATGGCAGGACGTACAGACGGAACTGAAAACCTGTTCGCCGGTCTTAAAGACTTTCGGCGCGTTGGCGTCGACCAGATCGAAACCTGCCACGGGGGCAATGCGCTTGTCGACGGCTTCCGGCGTCAGGGCATTGGAGCCCGCGCCGCTGCGGCCGTAAGAGGCCACCATATTGACCAGCATCAGGATGATAATGATCGGTACTAGAAATGCCAGAACGATCGTGACTATCAGCTGCTTCGGGGTCTTGATGAGTGAGGCGTGTTCTTCTACGTGTTCCTGCTCTTTGCTCATAACCTAATCCTGCTGTCGGGTACCGGGGCGCCTGGGGCGGCTAAAGTACAACGAGAACTACGGACTTGCGGAGACCTCCTCAGCTCTCCGCATTGCACGCGTGGCGTGCAAACGCTGGATTATATATCGTAGGGTTGCGACGGCTCTTCATAAGGGCCTGCGCCCCATGAAGACCGCCTTTCGTCGCGGTGCAGCAAATCCAGGATCCGTTCCGTCAAAGCGATATGAGCAGGATCGCC
>DATJHN010000556.1:0-3039 GCA_035493915.1 Bordetella sp. | reverse complement strand
ACCCCCATGGCACGACACCCGACAGGCCTCAGTTGAATGGTCGCGAGGGAGCATAATTTGACAAAGTCACCTCACTCGGAACGTTTTTCCTTGTACGTCGGCACTGCTCTGCATTGCGAGCGATAGCGGGATCGGATGGCGCTGCGTCTGCGCGCGTGACGCTGGTTGATCTGGACGACCAAGGCCTCCTTACCCTGCGGCTTGCGCGGCAGCGTCTCCTTCAGCATCTCGACGATGTCACGCGGTGTCAGCAACGCCAAACCTGGCTGATGCGCCACCCGCTGCTCGGCGATGAACAGCATGGCCAGCATCACCATGGTGACGTGGTGGTGCCAGGCCCGCCAGCCCACCGCCTGATAATCGGCAAGGCCACACTCACCCTTGGCATCCTCGAAGGCCCGCTCGACCCAGTAGCGCTCGCCCTGCATCTGAGCCAGGCGTCCCAGCTTGGTCTCGGCTGGAGCGTTGGAGAAGCTGTACTTGATCCTTTTGGGCGCCCCGACCTCGCGACGGACGACCAGGTGCCAACACCGTGCCGTCGCTTCTTCGCCGTCCCACACCCAGATCCGCCGATGCGCGATGTCGACCCGCAACGGGCCGCGCGTGCTCTCGCGCAGGACGCAGCGCTTCCAGTCGTTCGCGCCGAAGCCTGCAACCAGCTTCTCCACCGGGATGGCATCCACGACGGTTTGTTGCTTGCTGGGCGGACGGCCTCGCGTGGACTGTGGCGGCGGAACGTGCAGCCCCGGTGGTTCGCCCCAGACCCGCTGCGTGCCATGAACATCGGCCACGAAGATCTCGCCCATGTCGTCCAGAGCACGCAGGAAGGCAGGTTCCTTGCCGTAGCCGCCGTCCACCCCAACCCAGCCGAACCGCATCCCCCGCGCCCGCGCCACACGCACCATCTCAAGCGCAAGAGCGCTCTTGGCGCGCATCGTGCGCGCCTCTGGCGGGATCTCGGCCCGGTCGCAGCGGGCCGGATCGTCGATCCAGCGCTGCGGCAGGTAGAGCCGCATATCGACCGGCGTGTGCCGCGCCCCGTCGGTCAGCACCGCGAACACCGCCACCTGGCAGTTATCGACCTTGCCCAGCCGCCCGCACCACTGTCGGGCCACGCCAACCGAGCGATCCCCCTGCTTAACGAAGCTGCTCTCGTCGAGGATCAGCGCGCTGTCCGGCTTGCCACCCAGCAGGCAGTCGGCATCACGGCCGATCCGCGCGATGACCGGCTCGTGCCGCCACGGTGCGTTGCTGATGAAGTGCTGGAACTGCTGCTCGCAGCCATCCTCAACCACGGCGGCCATCGCGGCGAATGTGGCCGCCTCTGCTTGCGCCAAGCCATGCAGATAGCGCTGGGCGACCGGCGCGTTGTCGTGCCCACGGCTGCGAAAGAACGCGCCGTAGCGGTGGATGAAACCGGCAAACGCATCCGCGATGCGATCGACGACCGATCAGGTCAGGGTTCATCGGCCCATACGGTCACCCGACGAATTGACACTCTCACTTCGCCCCTCCCAGTCCCGAATGTCCTGGCGTTCCAGTGATTCAGCAGGCGATCCGCACGTCAAGTAGCGATGGCGCGCCGGGCGCGGCGCAAGTGGTCTCGCCATGGTGGTGCCGCACGCGGTGGCTGCAGCCGTCAGCGGTAAATTTGGATAGGAACGTTCCGGTCAAGGTGACTTTGTCAAATTAAACCGCGTCTATTTTGAGAACCGCAGTTTCTCTTCTTCGGGGTCGAGGTGGTCCTTGACCCAGAGGCGATCGGCGACGGCATAGGGATCAGCATTGACGTCTGCCTGGAAGGCGGCGACGCGGCGGATCAGATCCTCAGCGCTGGCATGACAGTGATGGTAGGTGACGTCCTCACGCAGCCAGCGCCACAGCGGCTCGACCGCCATCAGGTCAGGGCTGTAGCTTGGCAGCGGCAGCAGATGGATGTCCAGGCTCGCCGCGGCGGACCAGACCGTCTTGGCACGATGATAGGGCGCCCCGTCCCAGAGCACGATCAACGTCCCTGTCGGGATCTCGGCGCGCAAGCGACGCAGCACGTCGACGGTGTGATCGCCATTGGCTCGGGCGTAGGGCCAGATCCGCACTTGGCCTTCGTTGTAGAGATACAGCCCATAGAATGAGACCTTGGCCTTCAGACCAGGCGAGGATGAGGTGACGTGGAAGCGCTTGCCGCGCTCACCCCAGCCGTAGCCGAGGTCGACATCTTGGTGGACATGCGCCTCATCGAGATAGACCAGGTGGTGGCGCTCATCGCGTGCGCCGTCCAACAGCGGGCCGATCGCGGCGATGAAAGCCTCCCGCTGGCCAGGATCGGCGCGACCGAGCAGCTTGCGGGCCTTCTTCCATGACAACCTGAGCCGGTGCAGCGCCCGGCGGATGGTTTCACGGCAGCAGCAGCGGCCAAACTGCGCCTGCACGAAGCCAGCCAGACGCCGCAACGTCCAGCGTGGCTTTACCGCGGCTCCGGAGAGCGGCGGACTGGCCGCTTGGTGTTGCGCGTTGCGGACCTGATCACCAAGCGCGGCAGCGATGGCGGGACAAAAGGGGGGCGGCCACCGGTGCGCTGATAGGTCAGCGCCCCGGGGCCGTGTTCGTTGTAGGCATGCAGCCAGCCCATCACAGTCTGCGCCCGTCGTCCCGTGCGTTCGGCAACCACCGTGGCACAGCTGCCTTGGGCAATCTCGTGCAGCGCCAGGAAGCGTTCGCGCGAGCGGGGATGCGCCGCGGTCAGGGCCAGATGGCGCAGATCCGCCACTGTCTGCTCCCAGCGCCCATGGTCAACTCGTAGCACCGATCTGAAAGGCCTTGTTCCAGGGAAGACCGGAATATGGGAACAGCACCAGCCCTAGCCAAGGAGAAACCAACGGTCTCAAAGTGGACGCGGTTTAGCTTCGCCGTGCTCACGTGTGCGTCATCAGCGGCTCACGCCGACTGGCAGTATACACGGTGGGGGATGACACCAGAACAGGTGGTTGCCGCATCTCACGGACAGGTCAAGCTACTTCCGGAACGGGATCGGATGGTCGG
>DATJHN010000555.1:0-4590 GCA_035493915.1 Bordetella sp. | reverse complement strand
CGGGCGGCCATCGCGTTGAACCTGGTGCAATCCACCCTTAGCCACCAGATCGCGCTGCTGGAGACCGACGTCGGCCAGCGCCTGCTGGTGCGCACCGGCCGCGGCGCGATACCTACCGAGGCCGGTACGGCGCTGCTGGTGCACGCGCGTGCCATGCTGAACTCCGCTCGCAAGGCGCGTGACGACCTGCGCGACCTGCATCTCAATCCATCCGGCCGTATCGCGGTCGGTCTGCCGTCCCAGGTAGCGCTGTCGATGGGGTCGCCGATGGTGTCGAAGATGCGCCAGCGCCTGCCGCGCGCGATTGTGTCGATCTCCGAAGGCATCAGCCTGCACCTGCGCGAGCTGTTGATAGAAGGCCGGCTGGACGTGGCCTTGCTGTACGATCCGCCGCCTTCGCCGCAACTGGCTTATCGCACGCTGACGCGCGAGACCTTCCTGCTGGTGGGGCCGGCCAGCGCGCCGCCGCTGCCGGAACGAGTTTCCCTGGCCGCGCTGGCCGATTACCCCATGGTGCTGCCGGGCCGCTCGAACGCCATGCGCTCGCAGGTGGATTCGGTGCTGGCGCCGCGCGGCGTGGAGCTGAATATCGTCGCGGAGGCAGGCGTGGTGCTGACGCTGCTGAAGCTGGTCAGCGACGGGCTGGGCTATACGGCGGTACCTGCCAGCATGCTGGTGCACGACGGCAACCGCCTGCGCCTGCAAACCGCGCAGATCGGGCCTCCGGCGATACGCAACCGGCTGGTGCTGGCAACGCCGAAGGCTCGGCCGGAGACCCGGCTGCTGCGTGAATTCCTGGCGGTCGTGCAGGAGCTGTATCCGGCGGATGGTGCGCGCGATCCGGCTACGGGAACTGCTACGATCAATTCGCCTGGACGGCAACGCAAGGAAAGGAGATCCGCATGAATACAGGTATCGACAGGCTGCGCGCGTTCGTCGCCCAAGCGACGCGCCTTGCAGACAAGGGTGGGGCGGCGGGAATGCCCGGGCCGGAACTGCTGGCCGGATTCCGCGATCTGGTCGGCCATGACGATTGGTTGCCGGCGGACTGCACGGTGCCGCATCCGCAACACTATCAGCAGTATTTGCTGCATTGCGATCCGTTGGAGCGGTTCTGTATCGTCAGTTTCGTATGGGGGCCGGGACAGTCGACGCCGGTGCATGACCACACGGTGTGGGGCTATGTGGGCATGCTGCGTGGCGAAGAGATCAGCCAGCGCTACGAACGGGCACAAACCGGTGCCGGTTATGCGGCCCGGGGGCAAGCGGTGCATTTGACGCCAGGTATTGTCGAAGTATTGTCGCCGGCCGACGGGGACATACATCAGGTACGCAATGCGCATGCGGACCGCGTTTCCATCAGCGTACACATGTATGGCGCCAACATCGGCGCGGTGCGGCGCAGTGTGTACGATCCCGTGTCGGGAAAGGTCGCGCCTTTCGTATCGGGATATTCCGCCGCGCAGATACCCAATATCTGGGATCGATCCGCGCAGGCGCGCGCGGAAATCGATATGGGGAAATAGGACTACGACACGGTCTCGCTGATCGAATACGCGACGGAGAACGCGGACAATATTTCCTCTGCCTGTCGGCGCGTCTGTGCGGTGCTGCCCTTCAGGGTGACGGAGACCTGCAATCCGCTGCCTCCGGTATTGTTCACCTGCAACTCCCAATCGCAGCCGACAGGGCGCAGTACGTCGCTGAACACGCGTTTTGCCGCATCCAATTGCAGCAGGTGCTTGATCGGCTTGCCGACCGCGGTCAGGGGCAGTTTTTCTACCAGGATGATTTCCTTTGGCACGGCGGGCCGTTCCGGTATGCGCTCCGCCGCGAAGCGCATCAGTTCGTCCACGGTCACCTGGGCGCCCGGCTGCAGCTCCACATATACGATCGGCAGTTCGCCCGCGTAGGCGTCGGGTTTTCCCACCGCCGCGGCCAGGGCCACTCCGGGGGCCTGCACCAGCGCGTTTTCGATGATGCCTGGTTCGATATTGTGGCCGCCGCGGATAATCAGGTCTTTCTGCCGTCCGCTGATACGCAGATAGCCGTCCGTATCGACACAGCCCAGGTCACCCGTGACCAGGAATCCGTCGGAGCGGAATACGCCGGCGTCCTGCGCCGTATCCAGATAGCCGGCGGCTACGCCGGGACTGCGGACCAGAACCATGCCGATCTCGCCGACGCCGCAGTCGCGCAGGATGTCACCGTCCTTGCCCATCTGGGCGATTCGCACGGTTGTGTAGGGTACGCGCAGGCCCGAGTGGCCACGCCGGATCTCGCCGTCGCGCGGATCCACGGTGACGTGGCTGGTGTTCTCGGTCAGGCCGTACGTTTGCAAGGTGCGCGCGCCGGTGATCGTCTCGATGCGTTCCTGGACCACGGGTGCCATTGCCGTCGATCCCGTGGCGAAATACGGCCGTAGCGAAGATATGTCTTCCGTCGTGGGCGGTTGCTTGGCCAGTACGGACAGGGTCGTGGGCACTCCGGAAATCTGGGTGATGCCGAAGCGTTCCACGTAGCGCCAGTAGTTCGCGATATAGGTCTTGTCGCGCGCCCCATGCATGCTGGGGATCACCGTGGTCTGGCCGTCCGCGGTGGACACCAGGCCGCGTACGAGCAAGCCGCCAATGTGGAATAGCGGCGTATCCGAGAGCACGACGTCAGCGGGCGTGAAGGCCAGGCAGAGGTTGGCGGCCCATTGCCGGAATACCATTCCTCCGTGGGTTACCTTGACGATTTTGGGATGGCCGGTGGTGCCGCCGGAGTGAACGTAGCACGCGATCGTGCCGCGCGTGGCGGTGTCGCGCGGAAATTGCAGCCGCTCGCCGCTATGCGGGGCGGCCGCCGTCAGCAGGTCGTGGTCATGTGCCTGCGCGAAGGGATCATGCAAGGTGAACAGTTGCAGAGGGCGGGCACGTCCACCGGCATTCCCTGCATTGCCAGCATCCCGCGCCAGCAGACCGACCGCGGCGCTGACGTTCTCCCAGATGGAGAAACCCGGCGTCGGTCCCAGCGCGATGACGGCCTTGGCGCCGGCGCGGTCGATCAGGTCGGCCAGCGCGTGGGCGTCCAGCATCCAATTGATCGGAAAGGGACGAGCCGCCAGCAAGCCGCCGATGAAAGTCGCGAATAGCGCCGGCACGGTAGGGCTGACGATGGCCACGGGGTCTTCCGCGCCGATGCCGTTGGCGCGCAGAAAATTGGCGATACGCAGCGATTGCCGTTCCAGGTCGGCGAACGACCAGGTGATGATTTCACCATCGATATCGCCGTTGTGGGTCGCGTGGATCGCCGCTCGCGCCGGATCGTGCCGGCAGCCGTCGAGCAGGTTCAAGGCGAAGTCCCAGCGCGTGATGCGCTGGTCCAGCGGCGTCTTTTCCACCTCCAGGATATCGGCGATGGTACGGATGGGCGGATAAGGGCGGATGGGGACGCTGCCGCCGGGACCCATATCGGGTTCGACGGAGGTATGGACAGCTGCGGGTACGGTGGACATGTCTATCAGCATCCGGCAAGGGTAAGGGTGCGTTCGGCCAGGCGGACATTCGCGTAATCCACCATCATGCCGCGATATTTGACGGCGCCCAGGCCGCGCGCTTCGCCTTCGCGAAAGGCTTCCAACAGGCCACGGGCGTACTCGATTTCCTCGGCCGTTGGCGAAAAGATCTCGTGCATGATCTCTACCTGGGTGGGATGGATCGCCATCTTGCCGGTACAGCCCAGTTCGCGCGCCAGCAGGCATTCGGCGCGCAGCGCGTCCAGGTCCTTCAGGTTCATGAAGACGCCGTCGACGATCCACTGGACACCGGCGGCACGCGCGTCCACCACCATCTTGCTGCGCGGATAGGCCAGCGCCAGGCTTTGCGGCGTCCAGCGCCCACCCAGGTCGACCATGAAATCGCCTTGCTCGGCGCTGGCCAGTGCCGCGCCGGCCACGCGCGGCGTGGACCGGCATAGTTCGTAGGTGTTGCGCAGGCCAAGGCAGGTCTCGATCAAGGGCATCACGGACAGCCGGTTTGCGGCCAGCCCGCGCGCGCGCTCGATGGAGGCGAGCACCTCGGCCACTTCCAGCAGATCGGTTTCGAGTTCAGCCTTGGGCACGATCACGCCCATGACGTTATCCAGCGATGGTGCCTTTTCCAGCACCGCCAGGTCGGCGCGGAAGTCGCCGGAGCGCGGATTCTGGATGCGCAGGTACATCGGCTTTTTCAGGCCGCCGGCCAGCGCCGCCGCGACATTCGCGCGCGCTTCGTCCTTGGCGTTGTGGGCCACCGAGTCTTCCAGATCGAAGATCAGTGCGTCGGCCGCGCCGGCCTGTGCTTTCTCCAGCAATTCGGGGCGGCTGCCGGGTGCGAACAGCAGGGTGCGGTAGAGCTTCGCGGGTGAGGCGGTCATGGATGTCCTTCGATTACGGCTAGGCGCGGGATGCGGCCACGGGTGTGCCCTGGGCGATGCCTGGATGCGGTGGAAGGTTTAGCGGCCCTGCCAGCGGGGAGGACGCTTTTCCAGGAATGCGCGCGGGCCTTCCTTGGCGTCTTCGGTGGTGTAGAGAAACGCCGCCAGGTCCTGCTCCAGGCGCAGGCCTTC
>DATJHN010000554.1:0-21562 GCA_035493915.1 Bordetella sp. | reverse complement strand
CTTTACTTGCCCTTCATCATCATCGACTTGATCGTTTCCAACGTGCTGCTGGCCATGGGCATGATGATGGTATCGCCCGTCACCATCGCCATTCCGCTGAAGCTCTTTTTGTTTGTGATGCTGGATGGATGGACCAAACTGATCCAGGGTCTGGTCCTTTCGTATTCTTGACATAGGGCCGCATGAACGTAGCTGAACTGGTTTATCACCTGAAGGAAGCGCTGTACCTGATCTTCTGGCTGTCGCTGCCCCCGCTTGCCGTGGCTTCCGTGGTCGGTACCCTCTTTTCCCTGTTTCAGGCATTGACGCAGATTCAGGAGCAGACGCTGTCGTTCGCAATCAAGCTACTGGCGGTATTCCTTACGCTGCTGCTGACCGCCGGCTGGATAGGTTCGGAAATCTTCAACTACTCACTATCGATCTTCGAGTCGTTTCGTGCGATTCGATAACGAGAGGGGAACCGCATGAAAGGTTTCGGCACCTACGCTGCGGTATATGACCTGCTGCTGTCCCTGGTACTTACACAGCCCAGGATCCTGCTTCTCTGCATGATGCTGCCCGTTTTCAGCAAGCAGATACTGCCTGGCCGGCTACGGGGCGCTCTCGCCATTTCCCTGGGACTGCTGGTCGTGCCGCTGGTACTCCCCGGTACGGTTGCCGCCACGCCTGTCGGCGTCTTCGACGTACTGCTCCTGGTGGCGAAGGAAGCCTTCATCGGGTTCGTGCTGGGATTTTTCCTGGCCATCCCTTTCTGGGTCATCGAAGCGGTCGGCTCGGTCATCGATTACCAGCGCGGCGCCAGCATGGGTGCCTTGTTGAATCCCACCATGGGGGGCGAAACGACGCCAACCGCCATTTTGATGCAGCTGGCATACGGGGTCTTTTTTTTTGCAGGCGGTGGCGTTTCCCTGGTGTTATCCATACTTTATGACAGCTTCCGGCTGTGGGACCCCTGGCGGTGGTTTCCCACATTGCGCCACGACGCGTTGCCGCTGTTTCTCGCGCAGCTGGACCGTCTGATGCAGCTGGTCGTCGTGCTGTCGGCGCCGGTGGTGATCATCATGCTGCTCGCCGAGCTCGGGCTGGGATTGGCCAGCCGCTTTACGCCACAGCTGCAGGTATTTTTCCTGGCCATGCCGATCAAGACCGGCCTGGCGCTGTTCGTGTTGGTCCTGTACATCGGCATCCTTTTTGGGCGTATCGACCAGGAATCGCGGCGCGCGGTTGAAATACTGCCGTTCCTGATGCATCTGTGGCGGGCCCCGTGAGCGGCGAGAAGACCGAACAGCCGACCCCCAAGAAGCTGCAGGACGCGCGCAAGAAAGGCGACGTTCCCTATAGCCGCGACTTCAGCCAGACCATGTTGACGCTGGCGCTGTTGAGCTATGTGGTCCTGGACAGCCAGAACATCCTGGCGGGCCTACTGCGAGTTTTGTCGATACCCGCGACCCTGGCAGATATGGAATTCCAGCAGGCCTTGAAGGTCGCTGGCAACACGTGCCTGCGCGAAGCCCTGGTCCTGATGGCGCCGTTCCTGCTGATCGTTCTGGGCCTGGGCCTGTTCGTGGAATTCATTCAGATCGGCTTGATATTCGCGGCGGAGAAGGCCAAGCCATCCGGCACCAAGCTGAATGTGGTTTCCAACATCAAGAACATCTTCTCCATCAAGAACCTGGTCGAAGTACTGAAGTCGACGGTGAAGATCGTCTGCTTTTCCCTGTTGACGTGGATGCTGCTGCGCGAAGGGCTGGCGCCGTTGGTGCACGCGGTGCATGGCGGCCTGGAAGGTGTCGTGACGGTCAACGGCGAGCTGTTTCGGATGCTCCTGCAATATTCCGCGATCTTCTGCCTGGTGATCGCCGGTCTGGATATGGGGTGGCAGCGTCGACAGCGCACCAAACGGTTGATGATGACCAAGGAAGAAGTAAAGCGCGAGCAGAAAGATATGGAAGGGCAGCCCGAGATCAAGCAGCAGCGTAAGCGCCTACACCAGGAGATGAGCAGCGGTGGGCCGGGGGAGGCGGTGCGCAAGTCTTCGGCGATGGTGGTGAACCCCACTCATATCGCTATTGCGCTGCGCTACGTACCGGACGAAACGCCGCTGCCTATCGTGATGGCAAAAGGGCGCGATGGCGTGGCTTTGCAGATGATAGAAATGGCGCGCCGCATGGGTATTCCGGTAATGCGTGACGTGCCGTTGGCGCGCGCGCTATTGGCCGACGCCCGCGAGCATGAATACATCCCGAGCGAGCTCGTCGTCCCGGTCGCGCATGTTCTACGTGCCGTGCGCGATCTGGCGATGGAAGATAGGGAGAGCACGCCGGGATTTCTGCAGTCGACGCGTATTCGTGATTGATAAATGAATTGGACAATGATGTTTCATCAATGGTGTTCACGCAACCGCAAGACGATGTCCAGATTGAGTCTGGGCATTGCCGCGCTGGTTTTCGCGGCCGGTGTAGAGGCCACGCCCTCTTGGCCGTTGGCGCCGTATACCTATTTCGCGTCGGATGAATCCCTGGAGAGCGTCCTGCGGCGCTTCTCCGGCGGGTTCAGCCTGACACTCCAGCTCGCGCCGGGTGTTGCCGGTCTGGTCAACGGTAAGTTCACCGCCACCAGTCCCACCGAGTTCCTGGACAAGCTGGCGGGCGTCTATGGCTTTAACTGGTTCGTGTATGCGGGAACGTTGTTCGTCAGCCCTGCCAGTGCAATGGTCACCAAGACCATCAGCGTGGGCAACGGCGCCATCGCGGGCTTGCGGGATGCGCTGGATCGGCTTGGTGTGATCGACGACCGTTTCGGCTGGGGCGAATTGGCGGATCAGGGACTGGCGCTGGTGTCGGGTCCGCCGGCGTACGTCGCCTTGATCGAGCGCACGGTCAACGCCTTGCCGCCCACGGCCGGCAGGCAAGAGGTAGCCGTCTTTCGATTGAAATACGCTTCGGTCAACGATCGTACGGTGCGGTATAGGGATCAGATGGTCACCACCCCAGGGCTTGCGACCATATTGCGCGAACTGATCGACAATAGCGGACCCGGTGCGGGTAATGCCGCCCTGGCCGCGATGGCGGCTCCGCTGCGCGACCAGCCGGCCCTTTATGAACCACGGGCCGTCGGGGGCGGCGCGATGCCCATCTCCTTGAACGGCGAACAGCCGCGGGCGCCGGGTCGCGGCGGCTCCTTTGACGGGGGCCGGCGGACGCTGGCGGCGACGATACAGGCAGACTCGCGCTTGAATGCGATCATCGTGCAGGATATTCCGGAACGGATGGGTGTATACCGCTCCTTGATCGCGCAACTGGACGTTCCGACCACGCTGATCGAAATCGAAGCGATGATCGTTGACGTCCGGGCAGGCCTGGCCAGCGAGTTGGGCGTCAGATGGGGCGCCAGGTCCGGTAAGACCCGGTTTGGGTACGGCTATAGCAGCCCGACGCCGGATAATCCAGACGGCAGCAAACTCGACCCCGGCAATCTGCCGATGGGGACGATAGGCTTGAGCGTGGCGGATTCACTGCTGGCACGTGTGAATGCTTTGCAGAACAACAATGATGCGAACATCATTTCCAAGCCGTCGATTCTGACGTCGGACAACATGGGGGCGTTGATCGATCTATCCACGACGTTCTATATCAAGCTGACAGCGGACCGCTACGCGGATGCCAAGCAGGTCACCGTGGGGACGTCATTACGGGTGACGCCGCGTTTTATCGACGGCAACGGTACGCGCGAGGTCGAACTGACGGTCGACATCGAGGACGGCAAGATCAATCAGGATTATCTCGTCGACGGGTTGCCGGTGACCGGCAAGACCAGCATCAGCACCCTGGCGGTGGTGGGCGACGGCCAGGCGCTCGTGATTGGTGGATACAACAGTAATCAGGAAGAGTCCGGAATCAGCAAGGTTCCCCTGCTGGGCGATATTCCGGTATTGGGCAGCCTTTTTTCATTTAAGAAGAAAAGCAACATGCGCATGGAGCGCATCTTTGTTATCCGTCCGCGCGTGGTGCGGGTAAATGGCGCGCCGCTGCTTCCGGAATCCTTGCTCAAATGGGGCGAGGCTGTCGGTTGGTCGTGGGAAGGGGCTTCGCGATCGACGGTATACGCGGACGGAATGGATAGGACGCTGAGTCTGGCGCAGCCGGGACCCACGCGTGTTTTGCAGAAGGGAGCGGCTGCGGATTGATGAGTGTCTGGCGGCGCCGGAACCTTTTCCTGGCGCTTCGGTATCCGAAGGAAGGGGCGCCAGGTCGGGCGCCCCCGCGGGAGAGGCGCCGGTCAGGCGTACAGGCGTATGCCCTTGGTTTCCAGCTTGGAACGCAGGGCGGCGCGGGCGCGCGACAGCCGGCTGCGTATGGTGCCCACGGGGACGGTCAACTTGGCTGCCGCTTCTTCGTAGGTCAGGTCGTTCAGGCCCATCATCAGCAGGATGCTGCGCATGTTTTCGGGCAGTTCGGCGATGGATTCTTCAAGCAGGCGCAGGGTCTGGTTTTGTTCGGCGGCGTCGTCCGGCGTGAGGTCTTGCGATGCGTGGTCGCTGAGTGCGTCTTCGCTGACGAAAAAGTATCGGCATTCGGGGGCACGCGATAGATAGTTGCGCACCAGGTTCAGGGCGATGCCGTACAGCCAGGTCGAAAGCTGGGATTCGCCACGGAAGCTGTGATATGACTTGGCTGCTTCCAGGAAAGCCTGTTGGGTAAGGTCTTCGGCGTCGGGGCAGTTGCCGATGTGCTTGATGATGAAGCGGTGCAGTCGGGTAGCGTGGTTCTGGACGAGTTCGCGGAAAACAGCTTCGTAGGCGCTTTGGGATGTGGCGATGGCAACGCTGGCGTTTGTTGCTGTGGTCGACACGGCGTAGGGAATGGGCGGTGCCGCCTGGATGCCATGGTGATTGTCGTGGAGATATCGCATGGGGTAGCCAAAAGGTCACGGAGCGGGCCAGTATGGCGCAATACCTTTGGCCCTCGATCGAACTGCGAGAGCAGAAAACGAGGCCTGTTCAACGGTTGTTTTTGGGTTCCCACAGCGGCCGGAAAATTGCCGCGCTCCATGCTGAAGATGTCGTGGGAATTCATGCCTGGACTCGCGTGGTGAGGAGATCGGACGGCACGGGTAGCTGCTATCGGTGTGGGAAATTTCCGAGCTCGGTTCCACGACGCTGAATGTGCACGGCTCAGATTTTTCGCATACACGCGCTCGGCGGCGATTCCTAGAATGGTTTCCGGCCTCGCAGGTGTGGTGACACCCCGGGACTGGTGTCCTCCCTCCGCCAGCCTCGCTTTTTTTCCACCCCCTCGCGAGCGCCCTCAAGCGAGGAGACGAGGCATGGGTATCAAGACGATGTATTGGGTGTCGCAGATCTTGTCCTGGAACTACATCGATATCGCCGGCAGGTCGCATGGGCGCATCGATTGGTTCGAGGACATGCGCGACATAGGCTATTGGTGGCAGACGGCCTACGAAACTGGTATCAGTTCCAGCATCGACCGTGCCAAGCGCGGTGTGGAGGAAGCCGTGATGCGGCGGCGCATGGCACTCGAGGTGCGCTATCTTGCTGGTGCCTCCGCGGTCCAGCATGTCAGGGCGGATGCCCCGGTGGATGGCGGCTTCGGAATGGAGGGTGAATATCCTTCCGGCAGTGTCGCCTGGTCAGCGTAACAACTAAGAATTCCGCAGTCTGTCACATTTTCGTGCACAGTCGGCGCCATCCTGTAAAAAAGATAAAATTTGCTTCTGTATATTTCTTTGGCGACCACCGGGCCGGTGCTTCATCGACCCGGTCGCCAGTGCCCGCGGTTGCAGGGATTCAGAGGCAATTGGTTTCTACAGGTGGTGGCAAATGCGATTGAAGGATCAGAGTGTGCGCGCGCGGCTGGCGCTGGGATTCGGGGTGGTCCTGGCCTTGCTGGTAGCCTTGGCGGTACTGAGCATGGTGCGCATGCGCGCCGTGGACAGCAGTCTCAACATGATCAACGGCATAAATAGCGTCAAGCAACGCTATGCCATTAACTTCCGCGGCAGCGTGCACGATCGCTCCATCGCGCTGCGAGATGTCGTGCTGCAAAGCTCGCCGGCCGAGTTGGCCAAGGTAGTCCAGCGCATCGAAGGCCTGGCCAAGGACTACGCGGATTCGGCGCGGCCGCTCGATGAGCTTTTCGCGCGGGAAGCGATCCTGCCGGAGGAAAAGTCCGCGCTGGCGCAGATCAAGCAGTCCGAAGCCCAAACCATGCCCTTGATTCAACGCGTGATCGCGTTGAAGCAGTCGGGCAAGGGCCAGGACGCCACCGACCTGCTGCTGTCCCAGGCCGCACCGGCACTCGTGACGTGGCTGGCAGACATCAACCGCATGATCGATCTGGAAGAGCGGCTGAATCGCGATATCGCCATGCATGCGCAGGAAATTTCAGGCCATTTTGAAATCGAGATGGCGGCGCTTTCCTTATTGGCGGTGGTCCTGGGGGTGTGCGTTGCGGCGATGTTCGTGCGTGGGCTGTTGCGGCAGCTGGGCGGCGAGCCACGCGATGCGACCGAGATCGCGAATCGCATCGCGCAGGGCGACCTGAGCGTGCAGGTCCGGGTCAGGCAGGGCGACGATAGCAGCCTGTTGTACGCGGTCAAGACCATGCGCGACAACTTGTCCGGGATCGTCGGGCAGGTACGCGCGGGCACCGACACGGTCGCTGCGGCGGCCGGCCAGATCGCCGCGGGCAGCCAGGATCTGTCTTCGCGCACGGCGCAGCAGTCCGCATCGCTGGAAAGCACCGTATCGTCCATCGAACAGCTGACGGCGACCGTGTCGCAGAATTCCGAGCATGCGCGCGAGGCCAACAAGCTGGCGATGTCGGCGTCGGATATCGCTACCCGGGGCGGCGCGGTGGTCGGCCAGGTTATCGAAACCATGGCGTCCATATCCGAATCGGCGCGCAAGATCGTGGACATTACCGGCATCATCGATAGCATCGCATTCCAGACCAATATCCTGGCATTGAATGCCGCCGTCGAGGCTGCGCGCGCGGGCGAGCAAGGCCGCGGTTTTGCCGTGGTGGCGTCCGAGGTGCGTGCGCTGGCACAGCGCAGCGCCTCCGCGGCCAAGGAGATCAAGGCCTTGATCGACGATTCGGCGCAGAAGGTGGAAAGCGGCAGCCAGCTGGCCACGCAGGCCGGCGTCACGATGGATGAGGTTGTCACCAGCGTGCAGCACGTGACTTCGCTGGTCGGTGAAATCACCGTGGCCAGCGTGGAGCAGGCGCAAGGTATCGAGCAGGTCAACAAGACGATCATGCAGATGGACACGGTCACGCAGCAGAACGCCCAACTGGTCGAGCAGGGTAGTTCCGCGGCGGCCGCGCTGCAGGATCAGGCGGCTACCCTGTCGCAGCTGGTCAGCATCTTCAGGTTGCAGACCGCCGGCGATGCGCGCATTTCGGCGCCGGCCGGCGGATATGAACCGCAGGCGATCTTGCCGGAATTGCCGGAGGATGCCGAGACGCCATTGCTGGCCGCGTAGTCCCGCTGGTGCCGGTCAGGCGTAGAACTCGGCCGGCATGGGCTTGCCCAGGTAATAGCCTTGTCCGTAGCGGCAGCCGCGGCGCAGCAGGGTCTCTTGATGCGCCGCCGATTCCACGCCTTCGGCGACGATTTGTATATTCAGGCTGGTTCCGAGCGCGATGATGGCGTCGACGATGGATGCCGCGCCGGGATTCTGCACGAAGGATTTGTCGATCTTCAGCGAGTCGACCGGAAAGCGCTGCAACTGGGTCAGCGATGCATAGCCTGTGCCGAAATCATCCAGGGCGATGCCGACCCCAGCCTGGTGAAGGATGCGCAATGCGTCTTCGACCGCGTCGGCGCCCGGTCCCAGGTAAACGCTTTCGGTGATTTCCAGGGTCAGTTGGTCTGGGCGCAGGCCATACTGCCGCAGCATGCTCAGTATGTGGCCAGCCAGATCGAGCCGGTAGAACTGCGCGGCCGCGACGTTTACTGAAACGCGCTTGAAGTCGAAGCCTTTTTTCATCCAGCGGCGCATCTGCTCGAACGCATTGCGCAAGGCTTCGTCGCCCAGTTGCGGGGCGAGCGTCTGGTCATCGAAGGCGGCATTGAAATAGCTGGGCGTCAGTATGCCTTTTTCCGGCAGGGACCAGCGCATCAGGGCCTCGAATCCCGACAGCGTATACGTGCGCATGTCGTAGATGGGCTGGTAATAAAGGATGAACTCCTTGCGTTCAATGCCGCGGCGCACGTCGCGCAAAAGCTGGACCCGTTCTTCCAGCCTGTCGCGCATTTCCGGTTCAAAGACGACGGTGCGGTCGCCGCCCACCTTCTTGGCCTGGTAGAGGGCGATATCCGTATTGCGCACGATCTGGTCGGCGTCGCTTGCCTGGGCAGGCGCTTCGCACAGGCCGATGCTGACGGAAGCCGATAGCGTCTGTTCCGCGTAATGGACGGGCTGCTTCAGCTGCAGGCGCAACTGGTTCATTTGATCGACGGCGTTGTCGATAAGGCCGTTGGCCGGTGCGATGACCGTGAATTCATTGCTGCCGACACGCGCCGCGAACGTACCGACCGGAAAGTACGCGGTGATGCGTTTGCCGACCTCGATCAACAGCTGGTCGCCGGCGTGATGGCCGATGGTGTCGTTGATATCCTTGAACCCGTCGATATCGATCGCGATCAGGACTATGGGTTCCTGGCGGGAGAAATGCCTGCCGAGTTCGAGCAGGAACGCGCCGCGATTCGGCAGGCTCGTCAGCTTGTCGGTGTAGGCGAGTTCGTGGAAGCGGCGCTGCGATTCGACTTCGTCGGTAATGTCCTCGACCAGGCCATGCACGCGCACGACCTGGCCTTCCTGGGATTCCGGTTCGGCAAGGACATGGATCCAGCGCGAGGAGCCGTCCAGCCGCTGTATGCGGCGTCGCGAATCGTAACCCTGGCCTTCACGCAACAGCCGGGCGAAATCCTCCCGCGTGTCGATGAGCGTATCGCCTGGATAGAAGCGTCGCATCATCATGTCGAGCGTAGGCTGCAGGGTCGTGTCCATGCCGTAGATTTCCAGTGCCTGTTCGCTCAGCGTCAGGCTGCCGGTAATCACGTTGTATTCCCAGCCGCCCACTTTGGCGAGACGGAACGCGCGCGCCAGCAACTGTTCGCGCCGCCGGGTATCGGCCAGGGCCTTTTGCGCGCGCAGCCCTTCGCTGGCCACGGCGGCGAAGTCGCGCAGCCGTAGCGCATCGTCGTCGGAAAAGGTGCGGCTGTTGGTATCGGCGATGCAGAGGGCGCCGACCCGCACGCCATCGGCGAGCGTGAGCGGGGCCGCGGCGAAGAATCCGATCGCGGCGCTCGCTCCGGACGGATCCGGCGCCGCCGACGCGCCATCCCACCTGGCCATGTCGGTTGGGGAGGCGGTGACGACACCCGGCGAGTGCAGCGCGGGATAGCTCCAGCGCGCGAGCACGCCAGCCATGCGTTGGCAGGTGCCGCTGGACCACAGGCTTACCGGGCTGGCGTCGCGCAGCCAAGTTACCGCAAACATCGAAACGCCAAAAAAGATCCCGGCCAGGCGACAGAGTTCCTGCACGCCCGGCAGGTCTTCTCCGTCACGCAGTCCGAGCACGCTCAACGGGATAAGTAATTCCCCTTGGTCGGGCTTGAGGTAAGGCGAGGCGCTCATGCCGGATACCTTAGCTGCTTTCAGCCGGCGGCAACCGCAGGAGCCAACCATCGTCGTGCTTTTCCACCGTCCATCCGTAGAACCTTGCGATGGTGTGCGCGTCCTCAAGCGAGATCGGCGGCGAGCCTTCCGGCTGCAGCGTGCGGGTGGTCGCATCGGGCGGAGCGGGCAGTGCCCGCGCCATCAGGCCTTGCGCCCCTTCCTGTTTGATATGCAGGACGCCGCGTTCCGGCAATCCGTGGATGGCAAGAATCATCCAGGCCATCAAGACGTAGCGGCCGGTGCGGTGGACGGTCATCGTCGCATGGGCGAATTCGTCGACCTGCACTTTTTTGCCCGACAGCAGCAATTGCGAAAACGCCAGGCGCCGGCACTCCTGGACGATCGCATGTATGTCCAGCGGCGGACCGTCGTTCTGGAACCAGTTATTCAGCAGGCGGATCGCCGCCACGCTGTCGTCCAACATGCTGTCCAGGTCGCCGACGAAGGGCGGCGGGTCGGCGGCCGCGAGCGTGCCCTTGGCGATGGCTTTTTCCAGCAACACGATCGTGAGCTTGGCATTGGACAGCGGCTTGAGTGCATCGTGGCGCAACACCGGAAAGACGTGCGCCAGTATCCGGAACTGGATACCTTCTACTAAACGGAGATCGTGAGCGGCGGCCGGCATTATGTCGTGGTTTCCCCAGAGCTTCCCAATAAGCGTTCCAGGACGGACAGATCGAGCGGCTTTTCGAGCCAGGCATCGAAATGGCCGGCGCCGTCGCGGTCGTTGTTCCGCGGCAGGCCGCTGAGCGCGATGATGCGGATTTCCTGGCCGAATTTGGCCCGCAGGCGGGCAGCAAGTTCATAGCCGTCCAGGTCGGGCAGCAAGATGTCCGCGATGACGATGTCGGGCCGGCGGCTTTCACATGCCGCGATCGCATCCGCGCCGGTCGCGGCGGTCTGGGGATGATGGCCCAGCAGCTCGATGAATTCCGACAGCAGTTCCGACGCCATATCGTTGTCGTCCACGATCAGGATGTGGAGGTTTTTGTCGGTCATTCTGGCAGTTTCTCCTGGCACGCGAGCGATCGTGTTCTGATCGGTAGTGTGACACGTTTAACAAAGGTGAACCGTGCTGCCGGTGAGATAATGATACAAAACAGTGACGAAGTTTCGATTTGTTTCGAATGTGCGTTGACAAGGTCTGAGGGTAAGGGCAAGGGTCGCTTCGTGGTTGAGCATGGCACGCCCGGATTGTGCGCCCGCCTTGATCGTTTTCCGATCCTCCATCCAGCGGTCAAAGGACTGACGACCACCTTTCGATGTCGGCCTCAGGTGCTGCCGCCGGCCGGCTGCCGTTCTCAGGCGCGTTCCAGGCCCGTACGTACCGCCGCCGCAGCGCGGCTGGCCGCGCCATGCAGCGCCGGCAGGGCGTAACGGCCTTCGCGGTAGGCCCAGCTGGGCCAGAGCGCGTGCGCCAGCGCTTCCCGCGCCAGCCGTTCATCCACCGGCATGGCTTCATATGTTTCGGGTTGGCCATAGCGATACTGGACCGGCGCCTTTTGCGGGCCGAGCACCAGCAGGCGGTCGCCTTTCAGATAGCCATAGTTGTCGCCGTACTGCATGATGGCGCGGCCGGTATCGCCGTCCGGCAAGGGGCGCGTCATATCCCGGCCCAGCATCGGATGCCGGCTTTCCAGTCCCATCAGCGACAACAGCGTGGGGCCGAGATCGATCTGGCTGATGATGCGATCGTCGCGACGGGCGACGACATCGGCGCCCAGAATGATGGATGGGATGTGGAAATGGCGTACCGGTACCAGGCTGGCCACGGAGACGCGCGAGTCATGGTCGGCGGCGATCAGGAAGACCGTATTTTCCCAATAGGGCGAGTTCTTTGCCTGCTCGAAGAAACGGCCGAGCGCCCAGTCCGCGTAGCGCACCGTGTTTTCCACCGTCGCCGGATTGCCGTCCGGCTGGATGCGTCCGCTGGGGTATTCCCACGGCGTATGGTTGGAAACGGTAAAGGCCAGGGTAAAGGTGGGCTGGTCGGCGTCGCTGCTTAGCAGGCGGTGCAACTGATTGAACATGTCCTCGTCGGATGCGCCCCAGGTGCCGACGAATTGCGGGTCGACGAACTCGCCGCGGTCCACGATATGGTCGAACCCGTTGCCTAGAAAGAAGCCCTTCATGTTGTCGAAGTGGGCTTCGCCGCCATAAATGAACCGCGACCGGTAGCCTTGCCGCCCGAGCAGGTCCGCCAGCGTGAAAAAACCCCGCTGCGCGTCGGGCAGTTTGACCACGGCCTGGGCCGGCGTGGGCATGAAACCGGTAACCACGGCTTCCAGCCCGCGCACCGAGCGCGTACCGGTGGCATAGGCTCGCGTGAAATTCCAGGCGTCGTGCGCCAGGGCGTCCAGGCAGGGCGTCAAAGGCTGTCCGCCCAGATTGGCGACGTACTGCGCACCCAGGCTTTCTTCCAGAATAATGACCAGGTTCAAGGGGCGCGCGCGCGGACGATCGGGCGTCTGCGTATGCATGCTGGGGTAGGCCGGATCGGCGGGTGGCTGCGGCAGGCCGGCGGCATCAAGTACCTGGGCGTGCATTTCCTCGTCGGGCATGTCGCCGTAGACGGCGGATGCCGATTTTTCGTTTTTCATGCTGTACACGGCGTAGAGCACGCTGTACAGCGAATTGAGCGGCAGCATATTCAGCATGCCGTCGGAACAATAGGCGACCGTGGACGGATTGATGGGCCGGTGCTGCAGCGTGCCTCGTATGGCAAGGATGCCGACAGCCAGCGCGAACAGGCTTAGCAACGGCATTTGCCACCAGGCCAGCGGTGCATCGGGACGCGGCGCGCCGAACAGCAGATGGCCGATCCATGCGGCCAGCGCGACGACCACCAGGCCGCCTACCAGCGGCCCCTTGAAGCCGCGCCACAGCATGCCCGATACCTCGCGCGGGTGCTTGAGGTATTCGACGAAAAGGCGATTGGGCCGTGCGTCGTATTCCAGGATGAAGGGCGGCGTCGCGACCTCCATGAAAACGAGTAGCAGCCAGACGGCCTGGAACCACACCGAGGTGATGGCGGCGGCCGTGGGGAAATGTCCAAGCCAGGGGGAGAAGACGGCGGGCGCGATCGCCAGGACCGAAACCTGGTGCGCGTCGATGCGCCAGCCACCCAATACGATGGGCCAAAGGCCGCCGGCATTGCGTACCCGCCCGTGTTGCCAGGCCGCGAGCGCGAGCCGGCTGACGGTCAGCATGATCAGGGCCGCGACGATGAAAATCAAACACAGTTGCCGCATGGGCTCTCCCGGCATGCCGGCCCGCGGCCGTGCTGCCTTTGTCTATCGAGGACGGCGCCCTTGCTGGGGTGCCGTATTGCTTGGGGGACTGGCCCCGGGGCGCAATGTTAATGCGGATCGGCCGGCAGCAGGTCCGGCAGGCCGGCACGGAATATGCGCCGGGGCGCGAACTGACGGGCACGCCCGATGGACGGCTATTGAAAGAAGGCGACAGAATGGCGCGCAAATACAAGATTCTTGCCGGAATCGGCATTGCGATGATTTTAGTCCTGGCCGTGGTGATCGTGTTTCTCGCGACCCTGGATGCAAACCGTTTCAAGCCTTTTATTGAAGAGAAGGCAACGGCCGCGCTCGGCAGGCAGGTGGCGATCGATGGTGATCTGCGGCTGGACTGGCGGCGCCCGGAGGACGAACACGGCTGGCGGGCCTGGGTGCCTTGGGCACAGATCACGGCGGGGGATATTTCCGTCGCCAACACGGACTGGGGGCATGCGCCGAAGTTCGCGACGCTGAAACAACTGCAGTTCCGGGTGGGATTGCTGCCTTTACTGACGCACCGGGTGGCGTTGCGGCACGTGCAGCTCGGGGAGCCCGCGGTGAGTCTGGAGCGCCTGGCCGATGGCCGCGCCAATTGGGCATTTACGCCGCA
Source organism: Bordetella sp. (assembly GCA_035493915.1). Taxonomy (GTDB): domain Bacteria; phylum Pseudomonadota; class Gammaproteobacteria; order Burkholderiales; family Burkholderiaceae_B; genus Bordetella_C. The sequence goes on along the minus strand of DATJHN010000554.1, from coordinate 7,953 downwards.
GGGTGGCCAGGACAATTCGGGTGGCCAGCCTTCGGCCTGGAAGCTCGACGTGCATGAAATCGCTTTCGACAAGGGTACCGTGGGGTATCGGGACGAAACCCGGCAGGCGGATGTGCAGGTGGTGGTGGACCCGTTGGGCAAACCGGTATCCATCGCCAATTTGGCTGGAGCGGAAGTCGCGGGGAGCCTGGAAGGAAAGGGCGGGCAGGGGCAAAGAGCGGAACGGGCGGGGCAACCGGGGCAGGCCGCGCAACCAGGGCAAGCGGTTCAATCCAGCCAGGCTGCCGACAGCGCCTACGTGTTCGGCTGGCAGGCCAAAGGCAAGTACAAGGGGCTGGCTGTCAACGCCCAGGGCCGGATCGGCGGCGTACTGGCTTTGCAGGATGCCGACAAGCCCTTCCCGCTCGAGGTCAAGGCTGCGCTTGGGCAAACCAAGGCATCGGCGACCGGCACGGTGACCAATCCCATGGACCTGGGCGCGGTGGATCTGCGTCTGAGTTTGTCGGGCGCGAGCATGGCGGATCTGTTTCCGCTGGTGGGCGTTGCGTTGCCCGATACGCCGCCGTACAGCACGGATGGACACCTGGTCGGGCGCCTGAATGCGCCGCAGGGCGCCGTGTACGAATATCGGAGCTTCAATGGCAAGGTTGGCGACAGCGATATCCATGGTGACCTGACATTCACCAACAGCAAACCACGGCCGCGCCTGCAGGGCCAACTAACATCCAATCTGCTGCGCTTTGCCGACCTGGGTCCGCTGATCGGTGCCGATACCGGCAAAGGCAGCGGCCGCAAGACGACGTCCGACGGCGCCAAGGTGGCCCAGGCGGAAAAGGCTTCCGGCCAGGCCAAGCCGCAAAGCGGCAGCGCACCGTCCGATCAGCCTGCCGACAAGGCACTGCCGGTGCAGGAATTCCGCACCGATCGCTGGGCCGCCATGGATGCCGATGTCAGCCTGAAGGCGCGCAAGATCATCCAGAGCGCCGATCTGCCGATCTCCGACCTGCAGGCGCACGCGGTCATGCAGGACGCCGTACTGTCGTTGACGCCGCTGCGTTTCGGCCTGGCTGGCGGCAATCTGGATGCGAATATCCATCTGGATGGCTCGAAGACTCCGATGGTGGGGCAGGCCAAGGTCGCGGCGCGGCGCCTGCAATTGCAGCAGCTCTTTCCGAAGGTAAAAAGCATGAAGCGCAGCCTGGGCGAGATGAATAGCGATGTGGCGCTGAGCGGCACGGGCAATTCAGTGGCGGCGCTGCTGGGCAGCGGAAACGGCGAAATGAAAGTCCTGGTCAATGACGGCGTTATCAGCAGCAGTCTGATGGAGCTGGCGGGCCTGAATGTAGGCAACTATGTCGTGGCCAAGCTGTTCGGCGACGAAGAGGTGCCGATCAATTGCGCGGCAGCGGACGTCAAGCTGAAGGACGGTCTGGCGACGCCGGACCTGTTCGTCTTCGACACCGAAAACGCCGTGATCAATATCGACGGTACGGTGAACTTCAAATCGGAGAAGCTGGATTTGGGCATCACCCCGCACAGCAAGGGCTTGCGCATCATTTCGCTGCGGTCGCCGTTGTACGTGGCGGGTACCTTGAAGGATCCCAAGGCCGGCGTAAAGGTCGGCCCCTTGGTGGCGCGCGGCGCGGGGATGGTGGTCCTGGGGGCTGCCTTGACGCCGGTGGCGGGTTTGCTGGCCCTGATCGTGCCCAGCAACACCGGCGCGGAGAACCAGTGCGCGGTGCTGTTGCAGCAGATGCGGGAGCCGCCGAAAGCTCCGCCGCCGCGTCGCGCCACGCAGCGCCAGAATCGCTAGGGCCTGTTTGCGCGCCAATGCAAGGCTTTCCGCCAAGATCGACAGGTCCGGCAGGGGCCTTGCATATCCGGGCGTCGATGGCGCGTGCTAGGCAGTCTGCCGCGCCGCGAAATGGAAGCCTTCCGGGCTGCCCGGGTCGGCGACGCACGTCAGGTTGCGGCCGTTGTTCTTGGCGTGATACAGGGCTTTGTCGGCCTCTTTCAGGATCGCGTAGGCGTCCTTGCCGTGGTCGGGATAGCGTGAAACGCCGATCGAAATGGTGACCGTGCCTCCGGTCGGATTGACCGCTTCCTCCATCGCGATGCGCAGGCGTTCGGCGGCGCGCACCGCGTCATCCAGGGAAGTGGCCGGCAGCAGCATGGTGAATTCCTCGCCGCCAGCGCGGCCCAGGACGTCATTGCTGCGCGAGCCGTGGCGCATCAGGGAAGCCAATGAGCGGATCACATCGTCGCCAGTGTCGTGGCCGTGACGGTCATTGATCGACTTGAAGTTATCGATGTCGATCACGGCGACCGAGAACGGGATACCGGTGACGGCGAATTCGTCCAGCGCGCGCATCAGCCCGCGGCGGTTCAGCAGCGCGGTCAATGCATCCGTGGTCGATTCGCGGCGTAGATTGCGTATCTTGTGATTGATGCTTCCCAGACCGGTGAGCAGCGCTCTCTTCAACTGCGCGGCCTCGAAATACCAGGATCTGACGCCGCGGATGCGATCGGATGCGTCCTGTTCATCCATCTGCTTGGCGGCCCTGGCCAACTGCCACAAGGGCTCGGCGATCAGTTTGGAAAGCCAGCCGATGCAGACCACCAGAATGGCCATCAAGGGCAGGGTATTGCGGACGGTGAGCCAGAGCAGGTCGTCCATGCGCTGCAGCGTGCCGTCTACCGGACGCTGCGCCACCAGCCCCCATCCCGTGGAGGGGACGACTGCATAGCCGGCCAGCATGTCCACGCCCTTGGTATTGACGATGCGCCGTTCGCCGGCCACGCCATGCGTGATGTCCTGGACGACCGGATTCTTTGCGACCGATTCGCCGATGCGGCCGGCGTCCGGATGGTAGATCAGCTTGCCGGTACGGTCGACGACATAAAGATAGGAGCCGTCGCGATAGTAGTGCTCGCCCAGCAGCAGATGCAGCGCGTTTTGTTCATGCAGGTACAGGGTGCCGCCGATGAAGCCGATGTAGTTCCCCGCATGGTCGAATATCGGATGGGAGTTCAGGATGACCCAGCGGCCCGTCAAGCCCAGATAGGGTTCGCTGACTTCCGGTTGCCGGGTACGCAGTGCATGCTGCACCGGGTCGCTGTCCAGACGCGCGCCCACCAGCCCGGCGATGCTCGGTTCGACGGAAAGGATCAGACCGGTCGAGTCCACAACCAGAACCGAATTGAAGTGGTCGTTCTGGCGCAGCAGGCGCCGCGTTTCCTCGGCCGCCCTGTCGGGGCCGGTAACCATGTCGGCCAGCATGCTTGCGCTATAGGCAAGCTCCTGCTGGATGGTCTTGATGAAATTGTCGGTGGTGGTCGCCAGCTTGGCCGCGTAGGCGCGATTGCCTTCCAGCGTGTTGTTCAGAAGGATTTCCCGCTGCACCCGATAGCTGGCATAGAAGCTATTGCTCAAGGCCAGCATTACCGAGCCCAGACACAGCCAGAGAATGAGACGGCGCAGGTCGATTCTGAACATGGGAGGAAAATGGCTGCCGGCGCGCTACTCAAGCGTGGAATTGGGGGGATCATACGCCTTGTCGACTCGAAAGTCGGAGGGCGGACGAGGCCGTTGGCGGGTAAATGCGGCGAGAACGTCGGGGTGTCGCGCCGCCGCGACATCGTTCTTGTCCCCTTGATGCGGGTGATGGGAAATTAGGCGGGATCAGGTAGGCGGATTTGGTCGACCAAAAAAAACCATGTATACTTTCGCCTCTTGATTGGCGGCGGTCTTGTTGATGTGTTTCTTGACCGTCTGATTGGGTCGCTTTGTTGTTGTGGCCTGTCGCCCATCACGTCACCGAATCCCCGGGACCATAAGTAGGCCTGGGGACCAGATTCGGGCTGTTAGCTCAGTTGGTAGAGCAGCGGACTCTTAATCCGTAGGTCGAGTGTTCGAGCCACTCACAGCCCACCACCGAATTCCATAAGTAGTTCAAGAACTTACGCCACTCTAGCTAGTGGCGTTTTTTCTGTCCGCTCGCAGCGTCGGGCCAGAAACGTGGCAGTCTGAGCGTGCGGCGCGATGTGGCTCGGTGCCAAGTGCGCGTACTTCTGCACCAGCTCGATCGCTCGATCGTCTGCCAGACGCCTGGTTCCTTCAGCGCCATCAAAGGCATGCTGCGCCGGGCGTGCCAGGATTCCCACGTGTGGCGCAAGCCACGCCAGTGCAAATCTTCGACGCCTACGAGTTGGCACGCCCGCTCGAAATCACGCCCGTCATTCTGCGAGATGCTTATCATCAGCGAATCGCCGTGCGTGAATACCAGGCCGCGTGCTGTCTTCAGCCGGCGTTCAAGGACTTCTATGGCGTCGTCGTTCAATGGCACGGTGCGAGCGTTGCCCGATTTCGCCTCGTCGTGGGCGACCCAGGCGGTACGCTGATCGAAAGCAATGCCTACTTCAGCTGCTTTGGTGGCGCTGCCGTAGAACCGCCTTTGGCATTCAGTCGCAGGGCTGCGCCAGGGGTGAAATAAGTAGCAATACGATGGACGGGCTCACGGCCGGCGCTATCTCCGTGTTCGCGACAAGTTGCGATCTAATCGAGTGCGAGGATCATTTAGACGGATGTCGCAATTGGATATTTCTCGTCGTTTTTAGACATTGAAGCCTACAGATATATTTTGATAAGATACAAACCCATAGGTGTTCAATTGGTGGGACTGCGCCGATGTACCACGACAATGATGGTGATCTGCTGGAGCTTCACGTCGGCACCCGCAGCCCGTATTGGCGCTTTGGCGGCGATAGCAATGCACTCGAACTGGCGGCCGTCCGCGGCCTGATGAACCTCAGTGTCGCGCTAGACGCGAAGCAGGCCGCGCAAATCCGCGCCCTGACCGGCATCACCTCCGCTTTTGAAATCGAGGTATTGCTGTTTGGCGAGGCCGTCCGCCTTCATATGGTCGGCCGCAAGCATGAGGCCAACAATTGGGCTGGGACCGCGTCCGCGTTTACTGATACCCGTTCGGTGGCGCGCGACCTTTCGCAGGGCCTGGCTTTTGCCGAGCAGGTCGTCTCCGAGGTCAATTCGCTGGTGGTAGTGCTAAATCGCCACGGGATTTTCCAGCGCTTCAATAGACTTGCGGAAGAGGTGCTGGGCAAACGCGAAGAAGACGTTATCGGCAAGAGCGCGTTCGCGCTGTTCATGTCGGAAGACCAGGGAGCGCAGTCGAGCAGCAACATCGCCAATTTCTTCGAGAACGACAAGCCTTTCGCCGTCGAGCGCTACATCAATACCGTCAATGGCCCGCGCCTTTATCAGTTCCGCAACAAATTCGTGCAGAGCGGCAGCGGCGCCGACGAGCGCTTCCTGATCTGCTCGGGCGTCGATATCACTGAAGAGCGCAATGCGCAGAAGCGCCTGACCGAATTGGCCAATACCGATGTGTTGACCGGACTGCCCAACCGGCATTCGATCACGGAAACGATTCGGGCGGCGCTTGCCGAAGACGCGGCGAGCGAGCGGTCGCAGGTCGGTGTCCTGTTCCTCGATCTCGATAATTTCAAGCATGTAAACGATCATTATGGTCACGTGACCGGTGACCGGCTGTTGACCGAGGTCTCCACAACCGTCAAGGGCTGCCTGCCTGAAGGCGCGACGCTGGCGCGTCTGGGCGGCGATGAGTTTCTGGTGTTCTTCAAGAATGCTAGCCAGCAACTGCTGGAAGAAGTCGCGCAGATCATCATCGAAAATTTCTCCACGCCGGTTCGCATGGAACTGATGGAGATCTATACGAGTTGCTCGATTGGCATCACGCTGTATCCGCAGCACGGCGACTCGATGGATACGCTGATCCGCAACGCCGACACCGCGATGTACGCGGCGAAGGACGCGGGCAAACATACTTACCGGGTGTTCACGCCGGAGATGAACCAGAAGGTCGCCAAGGCGATGTGGCTGGATACGAACCTGCGCAAGGCGATCCAGGAAGGGCAGTTCATGCTGTACTACCAGCCGCTGATCGACTTGGCGACGGGCAATATCCTGAGCGCCGAGGCCTTGATCCGCTGGGAATCCCCGGAGCGCGGCCGGGTCTACCCCGGCGAGTTCATCAGCCATGCCGAGGATTCCGGCCTAATCGGCCCGATTGGACGTTGGGTGATGGGCGAGGCTGCCCGTCAAGCCATGGACTGGCAGTCCAAGGGACTGGACTTGCGCGTGTCGATTAACGTGTCCGCGCGGCAATTGAGCGACGCCAACGTCGCGAATTATTTTGGCGAGGCTTGCGACCGTGCCGGGCTGAAGCCTGGGCTGCTTGATATCGAATTGACCGAAAGCTGCTTAATCGAAGACGAAGACCGTGTTCGCAAGGTGATGGAGCAATTCCGAGCCTTGGGTGCCCGTATCTACCTGGATGATTTCGGCACCGGCTATTCGTCGCTGGCGCAGCTCGCGCGGCTGCCTCTGGATGTGATCAAGCTGGACCGCAGTTTTGTCTCCGGCGTTGACACCGACCCCAGCGCGCAGGCGCTGGTGGGATCCATCGTCACGCTGGCGCGGGCGCTGGGCTTTTCGATGGTGGCGGAAGGAGTCGAAACCCCTGCGGAGGCGGCGTATATCGAGCGGTTGGGCGTCGAGTGCGCGCAAGGCTATCTGTATGCAAGGCCGATGCCGGCGCAGGATCTCGAAGCCTGGATGATTGAAAAGAAAAAGCTCAGACTGATCGCCTGAGCTTCCCCGTTCCCTACGTCAGCTTACTATTTCTATTTCTCAAGACACCGCACGCAGCCTCGAGACACGGCGATTTTGCATCATCACCAGACGTTCCATGTAGGCGAGGTCCTTGGTCTCGATCGTGAACGTCGAACGAACCCAATCTTCGGTGATGTCCATCAGTTCCGACCGCGACATGGGGTAGACCCGCTGTCGCGTGCGAATCAGCGCACGCATCGCGTTCAGCTTCGGGCGCATGACGTCGATGAAAGTGCGCGTGGCGATAAAAGCATCGCCGGCTTCAAACAACTGATCGACCAGCCCCTTGTCCGCGCACCATTCGGCCGAATGGGACTCGCCCGTGCTGATCAGCTCCTCGGCCACCAGCATGCCGGATCTGCGCGCGACCAGCGAGTAGCCGCCCATGCCCGGATATAGATTGAACGCCACTTCCGGAAAACCCATTTTCACGCCGTTCTGCGCCAGGACATAGTGGTGCGCCAGCGCGGCTTCAAGACCGCCGCCCAGCGCGCTGCCTTCAACCATTGCGATGGAGATCGCACCGGTGCCGTAGCCGGTATACATCTCCCAGATGCAATCGATGCACGCGCGTGCGTAAGCCATCAAGGCGTCGCGCTGGCCGGAGCGGATCGCATCTACGAAGAAGCTGAGATCGCCACCCACGTTGAAGAGCTCGGGGATCTCCGAACCCGTCACCCAGAAGTCGATGCGAAGGCCGGATTCGCGCGCAACGCGGGCAAGGTGAATGATGTTGGAAAGCACTCCCTGGTTGAAGCATGGACGTGGCTCGGAGCGCAGCATCATCCACATGATGTTTCTACCCTCTTCGTAATAAGCGGCGAGTTGCGGCATGTTGCCAGCTTCGTGGAAGGGGCGGCAATTCGGGTGATCTTTCAGATACATGGTTGCTTCCTGCTTAACTGTGGTTTGCGTCGAAAAATGCCGTTGCACGTCGTTTGCGAATGTGACGAGCAAGGGCAGCGCTATTGTTGCGTCTGCGCAAATCACAGAACTTCGGATTTCCACCAGGTGCATGAGTCACCGGTCCAAAAGGACGAGGCAGGCTTACGCTGCGTTGACACATGGCGTCAAGCGACGGACCTTTGCTTATAGCGATACCGCCGTTGGCTGCCGCAGCGCGTGTCGTTACCGTCCCGTTCCGCCCCTGATGGCATCACCCTGGTGCTGTCGCGGCCAGCCATTACCTGGCCGGCCACCTGTATGCCAGGTTGCCCCACGATCCAGCGGGCGATTTCGTC
>DATJHN010000553.1:0-3255 GCA_035493915.1 Bordetella sp. | reverse complement strand
CACGCCATGGTCGCGCGGCGCCCACAGGTGAAAGGGGTCGATGATCGCCGCGCCCGCGCCGGAGCGCGCCAGCGAACACGCCACCGAGGTCAGCGTGACTTCCGTCGCGATGCGGCGTACCACACCGGCCCGCCGGAAGCTATCTTCGATCAACGCGCCCAGCGGCTGGGTCTTGCCGAAGGAAATCAGCGGATAAGGCGCCAGATCGGCAGGCGTCACCGATTCGCGCAAGGCCAGCGGGCTGTCAGGATGCACCACGCAGACCAGGTCGGCGGCGCAAACATCGCTGATGCGTCCCTTTACCATGCGGCCGTCGCGGTGGTGCAGCGGCGACAGGCCCAGGCCGAAGTCCACGCGTTCCTGCACGACGTTTTCGAATACGCCCAGGTTGTCCTCGGTGAACACCGAGATCTGGATGTGCGGCCAGGACTTCTGGAAATCCGCGATGGTGGGCGACAGCAGGTTGTCCGCCAGCGTCGGCACCGATGCGACCTGCACCGTGCCCACCGTCATTTCGCGCATATCGTCCATCAGCCGGTTGACCCGCTCGATGCTGTCGAAGATGCGGTTCAGTTCGGCCAGGATGACCTGGGTTTCGCGCGTGGCCTGCAGGCGGCCATGCTTGCGCACGAAGAACGGAAAACCCGCCTGCGTGGCGCAGTCGCGCAGCATCAGGCTGATGGCGGGCTGCGAAATGCCGAGCGCGGCGGCTGCCTCGGTCACCGACCCGTGCACGCTGACCGCACGGATGACCTCCAACTGGCGGACGGTAAGGGACATCCTGTCTCCTCCTGCATAAGGCTGGCTTATGTGGAAATTAGTTGGGTTCAATTGATTTTATCTACCCACCTCCCTATTCTGATCCGCGGAACAGGCACCGGCGAAAAAAGATTCCATGCCGGGCCGGCAGACAGGCTTGCTGCCCCCGTACAGGCATTGCCTTGCGACAGCCCGGCCAAAGAACCGGCAAGCCCCGAGGAGACAAGATGGCGCACCCCGCAAGGAGCGACGCATGAAGATCGTGTCCGTCGCATCCGAAGTTGTATCGCTGCCCTTCGATATGGGCGGCCCGTACCAGCGCTTTGCCGGCGCCTTGTGGGACCGGCTGGACATCCTGCTGGTGCGCGTGGAAACCGAGGACGGGCTGGTGGGCTGGGGCGAAGCCTTCGGCCACGCGGCCATTCCATCCACCCGCGCCGCGCTGGACACCATCGTCGCGCCGCTGGCGATCGGCCGCGATGCCGGCGACATTGCCGGGCTGACGCGCACCGTATTGCACGCCACCCATCTGCTGGGCCGCAACGGCGCCTACGTCTATGCCTGGTCGGGCATCGAAATCGCCCTGTGGGATCTACTGGGCAAGCGCTGCGACCTGCCCGTGCACCGCCTGCTGGGCGCCGCGCCCTGCGCCGACCTGCCGGCCTATTCCAGCCTGCTGAATTACAGCGATGACGCGCTGGTGGCGCGCAATACGGCCGCGGCCGTTGAACAGGGCTACCGCCACGTCAAACTGCATGAAGTCACCCGCTCTTCCGTGCTGGCGGCGCAGGCCGCCGGCGGCAGCGGTACCGCCATCATGCTGGACACCAATTGCGCCTGGGACGTGCCCACCGCCGTGGACATGGCCGATAGCCTGCGCGGTGACGGCATGTACTGGCTGGAAGAACCGGTGTGGCCCCCCGAGGATACGCATGGACTGGCACGTGTGCGGCAGCGCGGCATTCCCATCGCCGCGGGTGAAAACGTTGCCGGACCGCACGGCTTCCAACGTTTGCTTGAAGCGCACGCACTGGACATTGCCCAACCCAGCGTCACGAAGATCGGCGGCATCGGCGAGTCCATGCGCGTGGTGACACTGTGCCAGTTGCATGGCGTGCAGACCGTGCCGCATTCACCGTACTTCGGGCCGGGTTTCATCGCCACGCTGCATATCGCCGCGGCCTTGCCGAACAAGCCGCTGATCGAAGTCCTGTGGCTGGACATGGAAGCCAATCCCTTTGATCCCTGGGTGCGCGTGCGCGACGGCCGCGTCGCCGTGCCGCAGGGGCCGGGCCTGGGATGCGATCCGGATCCGCAAGTACTGGCGCGCTACCGCGTCGGCGAACGCCACGTCATCCGGGAGAAGCACGCATGAAAATAGAACGCCTGGAAACCCGCGTGCTGTCGCTGCCGCTGGAGCGGCCCATCGAAAGCGCGCTGGGATCGATACACAGCTGCGGCCTGGTGCTGGTATACGCGTATACCGATAACGGCATCGTCGGCGAGAACGTGGTCTTTGCGCTGAATGACCGGCGCACGGGCGTGCTGCGCCATATGGTGGACGAACTGGCCGACCTGGTGGTGGGGCGCGACGCGGGGCATATCGCCGGCTTCTGGGCGCGCGCGTGGAAGGACATCAATTTCTTCGGCCACAAAGGCATCCCGGTAATGGGGATCTCCGCCATCGACGGCGCGCTGTGGGACATCGCCGGCAAGGCCGCGAACATGCCGCTGTACCGCCTGCTGGGCGGCGCGCGCGACCGCATGCCGGCATATCACAGCGGCGGCCTGTGGCTGGACCGCGGCATCGATGCGCTGGGGCGCGAAGCGCAGGACATGGTGGCGCAGGGCTTCAAGGCGGTGAAGATGCGCCTGGGCATGCCGGACCCGCGCCAGGACGCCGAACGCGTGCGCGCGGTGCGCCAGGCCATCGGCCCCGACATACGCCTGATGGCCGACGCCAACCAGGGGCTGAACGAGGCCCAGGCGATCCGGCTGGGCCGCATGCTGGAGGAATACAACCTGACGTGGTTCGAGGAACCGTTGCCGGCCTGGGACCTGGAAGGCGTAGCGCGCGTCGCCGCGGCACTCGACACGCCTATCGCCAGCGGCGAAACGGAATACACCCGCTACGGCTTTCGCGGCATGCTCGCGCTACGCAGCGCCGACGTCCTGATGCCGGACCTGCAGCGGGTGGGCGGCGTCAGCGAATTCATGCGCGTGGGCCATATGGCGGAAAGCCACGACGTACCGGTATCCAGCCATCTGTTTCCCGAAACCAGCATCCAGGTGCTGGGCGCCCTGGCCAATGCCATCTACCTGGAATACATGCCCTGGTTTTCTTCGCTCTACCGGGAACGGCTGGAATTCATCGACGGCGATGCCGTGGTGCCGGAACGGCCGGGCTGGGGTTTCACGCTGGATCCGCGGCGCATCGCCGAGCTGGAAAACGCGCGGCGCTGACACGTCGCCCGCACCGCGCATTCCTTTTTCTCT
>DATJHN010000552.1:0-2834 GCA_035493915.1 Bordetella sp. | reverse complement strand
CGCGTGGCGGCATGGGCTTCACGCAAAGAATTCGGTCAGGATCCGCGCCACGTCGGCGGCGCGGTGTTCCAGCGTGTGCGTGTGGCCTTCGGCTTCGTGCAGCGTGGCGACATAGGCGCCGGGGATCAGCCTTTGCACGTGTTCGGCCTGGCGTCCGTAGTCGCGGTCTTCCGCCGGCGTGGCGATTTCCAGGATCAAGGTGGGTGCCTGGACGCGCGTCATGGCATCGCCCAGGTCGTAGCTGAAATTAGCGTGATACAGGCCCACGGTGCTGTCGGCCGATTGGATGTAGTCCAGGATGACCCGCTTGGCCAGCGCGATCCGGGCGGCGGTATCGCCGTCCGCGAACAGGGTGTCGTCCCACCAGACCGCATCGATGCGGCGGAACAGCGTGGCCCAGGCCTTTAGCTCGCGCCTTGCATCGTCGGCGATCGATTCGGACTTCAGAAAGTCCTTTACCAGGTCGCCGATCACGGCATTGCGTCGTGCCTGGTCGGGGATCAGGCTATGGCTGTGTCCGGCCAGCACCAGCTTGCCGACGCGGTCCGGCCAGCGCGCCGCGATGGCGGCCGCGATCTTGTTGCCGGTGTGCAGGCCATAGAAATGCGCTTTCTTTTCGCCGATGGCGTCCAGGGCGGCCATGGCGCCTTCGGCCAGCATATCGATGGTGGCGTCGGGGGGCAGGGGATCGGAATTGCCGTAGCCGAAGTTGTCCGGCGACAGCACGCGGTAGCGCCGCGCCAGCAAGGGAATCAGGTCGGCATGCACGCGGGACGACCGCTTGGACGGCGCGATCAGCACCACCGGGGCGCCTTGTCCGGCCACCACGTAATGAATCTGCCCGTAGGGGGTGTCGGCATAGCCTTTTTTCATTCCTTGTCTCCCTGCGGACCGGCGGTTCGCCGGCCTTGTTTGCGTCCACTTGCATCCACCATGAGCGGTTGCGGATCGCATCAATATGAGCGCGGCATGCCCAGCACGTGTTCTCCCAGGTAGGCCAGGATCATGTTGGTGGACACCGGGGCGATCTGCGTCAGCCGCGCTTCGCGCCATTTGCGCTCGATGTCGTATTCGCGGGCAAAGCCGAAGCCGCCGTAGGTCTGCAGGCAGGCTTCGGCGGCCTCCCAGGCCGCTTCCGACGCCAGCAGCTTGGCCATGTTGGCGGCATCGCCGCAGGGCAGGCCTGCCTGGAACAGCGCCGCCGCCTTGCGTATCATCAGGTCGGCCGCCTCGGTACGCGCGTAGGCGCGCGCGATGGGAAACTGGATGCCCTGGTTCTTGCCGATCGGCCGGTCGAACACCACGCGTTCGCAGGCATATTCGGTGGCCTTGCGTATGAACCAGCGCGCATCGCCCAGTGCCTCGCTGGCGACCAGGGTGCGTTCGGCGTTCATGCCGTCAAGAATGTAGCGAAAGCCGCGGCCTTCCTCGCCGATCAGGTTTTCCGCGGGAATGCGCAGGCCGTCGAAGAACACTTCGGTGGTGTTGTGGTTGATCATCGCCTTCAGCGGGCGGATCTCCAGGCCGTGTCCCGCCGTTCCGCGCATGTCGACCAGAAAAACCGAAATCCCGTCGGTCTTCTTTTGCACCTGGTCCAGCGGCGTGGTGCGCGCCAGCAGCAGCATCAGGTCTGAATGCAAGGCGCGCGAGGTCCACACTTTCTGCCCATGTACGACGTAGTGATCGCCATCGCGCACGGCCCGCGTCTTGATCCGCGTGGTATCGGTGCCGGATGTCGGCTCGGTTACGCCGAAGGCCTGCAGCCGCAGGGTGCCATCGGCGATGCCGGGCAGGTAGCGGCGCTTCTGGTCCTCGGAGCCATGCCGTAGCAGCGTGCCCATGATGTACATCTGCGCGTGGCAGGCGCCGGCGTTGCAGCCGGACGCATGGATTTCCTCCAGGATGGCGGATGCCGCCCGCAGCGGCAGGCCGACGCCGCCGTAGGCTTCCGGAATCAGCGCCCCCAGATAGCCGGCCTGCGTCAGCGCCTGCACGAATTCCGTGGGATAGGCTTCTTTTTCTTCCAGCCCGCGCCAGTATTCGCCGCCGAAGCCGGCGCATATCCGGCGCACGTTATCGCGGATTTCGGGCCAGTCGCGCGCCACGGATACCGCCATTTCTTCCTGTTCGATCTGCTCGTTCATTGCAAGGCTCCGGGTTCAGGCGCCGGCCGGCGCGGACTGTGCGCCGGATCGTCGGTAATGGTGAGGCAGACCGGCCCGCGCCACGCCGCCATACATGTCGATATCGGGTAGCGCGGCGCGCACGATGGCGCGCACCGCGATCAGCTTTTCCAGGTCCACGCCGGTACTCAGGCCCATGGATTCGAGCAGGAAGCACAGATCGTCCATGACGATGTTGCCGGTGGCGCCGGGCGCGAAAGGACAGCCACCCATGCCTGCCAGGGACGCGTCGAATGCCCGCACGCCGCAGTCCAGCGCCGCCAGCACGTTGGCCAGGCCCAGGCCGCGCGTGTCGTGGAAATGCGCGGCGATGGGCAGCTCGGAGACTTCCGCCATGACGCGGCGGAACACTTCGCGCACTTGCGCCGGTCCGGAGTAGCCCACCGTATCGGCCACCACGATCTCGTCGGCGCCGGCCTCGGCCAGCTGGACGGCGTAGCGCACGACGTCGTCGGGCGCGATGGCTCCTTCGTACGAGCATCCCAGCGCGGTCGACAGCCCGCCGACCAGCAGCGGCCGTTTTTCCGGCGGCAGGGCATCGCACAGGGCGCGGATGGCGCGGAAGTCGGCCACGGACTCTTCCCGTTCGCGGCGCACGTTCTTCTGATTGTGGGTGCGGCTGACCGACATGACGAAGTTCAGCTTGTGTAC
>DATJHN010000551.1:0-4475 GCA_035493915.1 Bordetella sp. | reverse complement strand
GGTCGCGGCGCACCAGATGGGAGACGGCGTCTTCCCAATAGTGCGGTTTGCTGACGGCGGTATCGACGCTGGGCATCTCGGGCGGCTCCTGGATGCGGCTCAAACCCGGCGCCAATTGGTGACGCCGCCCGGCTTGTCTTCGAGTTCGATCCCGGCTTCGCGCAGGGCGCCGCGGATGCGGTCGGCCTCGGCAAAGTCGCGGTCGCGCTTGGCGGTGGCGCGCGCATCGATCAGGTCCTGGATGGCCTTGTCGTCCAGGGCGACGGACGGCGCGGCCGCCGCGCCCAGCTTGTAGCGCGTGGGTGTGCGCAGATACGCTTGCGGATCCTGCTGCAGCAGCCCAAGAATGGCGCCCAGCGCCTTCAACTGCCCCGCCGTGCGCGCGCTGCTCGCGCGGTTGGCGTCGCCGGCCAGCTGGAACAGCGCGGCCACGGCGCCGGACGTATTGAAGTCGTCATCCATCGCGGCCTTGAAAGCCTGGGCCTGCGGCTCGTTCCAGTCCACGCCCTGGTCGTCGGGCGCCACGTTGGCCAGGGCCTGGTACAGGCGGTCCAGCGCGTTCTGCGCGTCGTTCAGGTTGTCCGGGGTGTAGTTCTGCGGGCTGCGATAGTGGTTGCGCACGATAAAGAAGCGCAGCATTTCCGCTTCGCGCGGATTGAAATCGTAGTCCGCCCGGCTGTCGTCAAGCTCGCCCGCCGCCACGGTCTCGCGGATGGTGCGGAAGTTGTTCAGCGACTTCGACATTTTGTCGTCGTCGACCATGAGCGGGCCGCAATGCATCCAGACGTTGGCGAGCACGCCGCCGAAGGCGCCCTCGGTCTGTGCGATCTCGTTTTCGTGATGCGGGAATTTCAGGTCGGGACCGCCGCCATGGATGTCCAGCGGCAGGCCCAGCAGGCTTTTGCTCATCGCGGAACATTCAATGTGCCAACCGGGCCGGCCCATCCCATAGGCCGACTGCCACTTGGTGTCGTCCGGCTCTTCGGCCTTGGCCGCTTTCCACAACACGAAATCCAGCGGATCGCGCTTGCCGGCGGCGACCGCCACGCGTTCGCCGGCGCGCAGGTCGTCCAGGGACCTGCCGGACAGCTTGCCGTAGCCGGCGAAGCCGCGCACCGCGAAATTGACGTCGCCGTCATCGGCGCGGTAGGCCAGGCCCTTGTCTTCGAGCTTGCCGATGATGTCGAGCATGTCGCCGATATACGCCGTGGCACGCGGTTCGTGATCCGGCGCCTGCACGCCCAGCGCGCGCTCGTCGGCATGCATGGCGTCGATAAAGAAAGACGTAACGTCGCCGATGCGGCGGTTGGTCTGCACCGCGCGGCGGATGATCTTGTCGTCGATGTCGGTGATATTGCGGACGTAGTCCACCTGCAGCCCGCTGGCGCGCAGCCAGCGCTGCACGATGTCGAAGCCCACCAGCATGCGGGCATGGCCAAGGTGGCAATAGTCGTAGACCGTCATGCCGCACACATAGATGCGCACCCGACCGGGTTCGACCGGTGTGAATGGGACTTTCGTGCGCGATAGCGTGTCGTGGATGTGCAGCATAGAAATGAAAGTGGTGGGCCTGTATCGGGGCTGTCCGCCATTGCCGCGGGTCGGGTTGCGGACCCGGCGCGCCGAAGCGCCCGGCAAAAATGCCCTGGCGCCCGTGGCGGGGAAATACCCCCGGGGACTGCTCCGACGAGTTGTTCCCGGGCGTTGTTCCTGGGCGGCATTCCCGGACTTTTGCGGGGTCGCCCGGACATCCGGACCTGGAAACTGAACCAAGGCTAAAATGGCGGTCGTCAAGTATAGCAAGCGGCCTAGGCCCGCGCGCGCGACGCGTGGGTGGACAGGCTTACACGGAAATCCCAGTGACGATAAAGACACGATTCCTTTCGGCGCTGCTGGCAGCCGCCGCCCTGCTGTCGCTGCCCATGGGCGCGGCGCAGGCCCAGGGCATGCCGGGCGGTTCGGCGGGTGCCAGCCGTAACTCCTCTGCCACCACGCTGGACGAACCCCCGCCCGAAGGCGGCTGGGACGCGCTGGCGCGGCTGCTGAACGCGGCCAAGCCCAGCGTGGATACGCGCCTGCAGCCCACGCCCTCGCAGATCACCGACCGGATCGAACAGCTGATCACCGCCGGCCGCAACGACCAGGCGCTGGCAATGATCGAAAAACGCCTGGCTGAAACCAGCAATCCGCCGCCGCCCGGCGGCACGGATGTCCAGCTGGAATTCCAGCACGCGCGCGTACTGGCCGCGCTGGGCCGCGACCAGGAAGCGCTGGACATCTACGAAGACATGACCTCGCGCTTTCCGGAACTGCCGGAACCCTGGAACAATATGGCGGTCATTTACGCCAAGCGCGGCGAAATCGACCGCGCCGAAACGACCCTGCGCAACGCCTTGCGCGCCGACCCCAATTACGCCGCGGCACGCGCCAACCTGGCCGACGTCCAGTTGCTGCAGGCCAAACGATCTTATGGCGAAGCCGCCAAACTCGGCGTTACGGGAAGCGGCAACAAAGCCCGCGCCGTTGACAACCTGTTGAAGGAACCGACCAAACAATGACGTTCTCTGCTTCTGTACTGCGCGTGCTGCGCTACGCCGCATGCGGCGTGGCGTTCGCCGCGATCCTGCCGGCCGCCGCCGGCGCCGCGACCTCCACCAACACTACCGAGGGTAAACACTCCATGGCTTCTTCCCCCCGCGTCAAGATGACCACCAATTACGGCGCATTCGTCATCACCCTGGATGCCGACAAGGCACCGAAGACGGTCGCCAACTTCCTGACCTACGTCAAGGAAGGCTTCTACGACAACACGATTTTCCATCGCGTCATCGACGGCTTCATGATCCAGGGCGGCGGCTTCGAACCCGGCATGAAGCAAAAGCAGACCCACGCTCCCGTTGAAAACGAGGCCAACAATGGCCTGAAAAACGACAAGTACACGCTGGCCATGGCCCGCACCAGCGATCCGCAATCGGCGACGGCCCAGTTCTTCGTCAACGTCGCCGACAACGACTTCCTGAACTTCACCGCGCCTACCGCCAATGGCTGGGGCTACGCGGTGTTCGGCAAGGTCACCGAAGGCATGGACGTGATCGACAAGATCAAGGCCGTCAAGACCGGCAACAGCGGCTTCCACCAGAACGTCCCCGCCCAGGACGTCATCATCGAGAAGGCGGAAGTTGTTGAATAACATCACGCTGCCCGGAACCATCTGGGTGGCTTCGGACATGCATTTGGGGCCGGCCGCGCCGGCCACCTCCGAAGCCTTCCTGGGTTTTCTGGAAGCAGCGGCCACGGAAGCATCGGCTTTGCTGCTGCCAGGGGACATCTTCGACGCCTGGATCGGCGACGACGTGATACGCCAGCCACCGCCCTGGCTGGCATCCGTCCTTCTGGCGCTCAAGCACACGGCCGGCGCCATTCCTGTCTGGCTGGGACGCGGCAACCGCGATTTCCTGATGGGCGGGGAACTGGCCGAAACCGTGGGCGCCAAGCTGCTTCCGGAACCCGCCCTGCTGGACACCGACTACGGCCGGATCCTGCTGACGCACGGCGACGAACTGTGCCTGGATGACGAGGCCTACCAGGCGTTCCGCGCCATGGTGCGCGATCCTGCCTGGCAGCAGGAATTCCTGGGCAAGTCCATTCCAGAACGCCTGAAGCTGGCTCAAGAGGCGCGCGGCGAAAGCAAGGCGGCCACGCAAGCCAAGCAGGCGGACATCATGGACGTGAATCCGGGCGCGGTGGAGGCACTGTTCCGCGACACCGGCGTGGCCACACTCATACATGGCCATACCCACCGCCCGCACCGCCATGTGCTGGACGTGGCGGGCAAGCGCCGCGAACGCTGGGTACTGCCCGACTGGGACTGCGACCATGCAAACCCGCCGCGCGGCGGCTGGCTGGCCATCGATCGCGACGGCCTGCAATTCTTCGATCTGGAATTGGCCTGAACATCCGCGGGGATTTTTCCCGCGGATAGCCTTTCATGGCTTTCCGGACACGGTCGCCCGTCGTCGTGACGCCAGCTAATCACTTTTTAAGATACGACTTCTTGCCGCTATCGGAATAACAAAAGGTGCCGCCTCTGGGACCCGTGCAGTATTGGCCGGCGCGGCAGCTGCACTCGCCGTTTGAGTTGGGGACTGGAGATTCCGGTGCGGATGCGCCGGGCGATCGCCGGGCGGTGCCCCCGCCGGAGCAAATGCGCTTCGACGCGCTGATTGACCCGTCGCGGCAAAGAAACTGCTCGCCCAGGCAGTGGTCGACCCCACCCTTGCTTCCGGAACAAGGATAGTTGGAGGCATAAGCTGTTGCCGAAAAGCACGCTGCCAGTATTAACAGTGCCAAGCGCATTGTCGTTCCGCTTTTTGAGTAAGGATCATGGCGCATGACTGCTTCTGGCCGGAAGCGGGCGTTCCGTTAAGCGTCTACGACCTCCACTTGAAACTGCTCAATGATCCTATGGTTGTAAT
>DATJHN010000550.1:0-9381 GCA_035493915.1 Bordetella sp. | reverse complement strand
TTCGTCGATTCGTCCTGGTATTTCATGCGCTATACCACCCCGGGCAACGACGGCGCCATGGTCGATGCGCGCAACGATTACTGGATGCCCATGGACCAGTACATCGGCGGGATCGAGCACGCCGTGCTGCATTTGCTGTACGCGCGCTTCTGGACCAAGGTCATGCGCGACCTGGGCATGCTCAAGTTCGATGAACCGTTCACGCGCCTGCTGTGCCAGGGCATGGTCCTGAACCACATCTACTCGCGCAAGACCGAACACGGCGGCATCGAATACTTCTGGCCCGAGGAAGTCGAAAACGTCTACGACGCCAAGGGCGCCATCGTCGGCGCGCGGCGCAAATCCGATGGCAGCGAAGTCACCTACGGCGGCGTCGGCACCATGTCGAAGTCCAAGAACAACGGTGTCGATCCGCAATCACTGATCGACACGCTGGGCGCGGATACGGCCCGCCTGTTCGTGATGTTCGCCAGCCCTCCGGAACAGACGCTCGAGTGGTCCGATTCGGGCGTGGAAGGAGCCAACCGCTTCCTGCGCCGCCTGTGGTCGCACGGCTGGGCGCAGCGCGAAGCCGTGGCGGCCGGCCTGGCGGTGCGCGGCGTGGACTGGCAGAGCGCGCCGGCGGCCGCCAAGGACCTTCGACGCGAAATCCACACCTTGCTCAAGCAGGCCGACTACGATTACGAGCGCATTCAGTACAACACGGTAGTATCGGCATGCATGAAGATGCTGAACGCCATCGAAAACGCCGAACTGCCCGCCGACGCCGCCGCGGATGCCGCGCGTGCCGAATGCATGGGCGTGTTGCTGCGCGTGCTGTACCCCGTCGTGCCGCACATAACCTGGCAGTTGTGGAATGAGCTGGGCTATGCGGACGTGTACGGCGACCTGCTGGACGCGCCGTGGCCGCAGGTCGACGAAGCCGCGCTGGTGGCCGACGAGATCGAACTCATGCTGCAGATCAACGGCAAGCTGCGGGGCGCGCTGCGCGTGTCGGCCCAGGCAACTCGCGAACAGATAGAAACGCAGGCGGCCGCGCATGAAGCTGTCGACCGGTTCCTGGAAGGCCGGCCGCCCAAGCGCGTTATCGTGGTGCCCGGCAAGCTGGTCAACGTTGTAGGTTAAAGAGGTTACGCATGAATTTCGCCAGGCAAGGAAATCGCTCGATGGGCGCAAGGGATGGCGGCCGGGGCTGGGCGCTGCGCGTCGCCGGCCTGGCGCTGCTCATGCTGCTGTCGGCCTGCGGTTTCCAGATGCGCGGCACCACCCCGCTGCCCTTCGATACGCTGTATGTCGGCATTCCGCAGAATTCCCGCTTCGGTGCCGAAGTTCGCAGAGCGATCACCGCGGCGTCGCCCCAGACCAAACTGGTGGATAACGTCAAGGAGGCCGAAGCCCAGCTGCAGCAGATCCGCAATTCGCGTTCGATGCGCGAGGTCTCGCTCAACGCCCAGGGCCGGGTGGAGGAATACGAACTGGGGCTGGTGTTCTCCTTCCGCGTCATCGATGCCAAGGGCTATGCCTTGCTGCCCGACACGACGCTCGAAGCATATCGGGAAATGCCCTACAACGACCAGGTCGTGCAGGCCAAGGAAGGCCAGGCCGAAAGCCTGTACCGCAATATGGAATCCAGCCTGGTCAGCCGCATCGTACGGCGCCTGACGGCACCCGACGTGCGCGTTGCCGTGCAAAAGGCGGAACAAGCCAAGCCGGGCGAACAGGAAGGCCCGCTGTACGACACCAAGCCGACGCCGCAGCAGGCGCGGCAGCCGTGGAACCGGCCTAGCATCACCAACGGCCCGCCCAGTCCCGACGACGATTCCGCTTACTAGGCCTGTTCACACAGGAAATAGCCTGCCCATGGCGCAATCCCTGGACGCCGACCGCTTCGCCGACCATCTGCGGCGCGCCGGTGCACGCCTGTCGCCGCTCTACACAATCAGCGGTGACGAGCCCCTGCTCGTCACGGAAGCCATGGACGCCCTGCGCGCGGCGGCGCGCGCGGCCGGCTACACCGAACGTACGTCCTTGGTGATGGATGCGCGCAGCGACTGGGGCGCCGTGCTCGCCGCCACCCAGACCATTTCACTGTTCGGCGACCGTCGCCTGCTCGAACTGAAAATCCCCACCGGCAAGCCGGGCAAGGCCGGCGGCGACATGCTGGCCAAGCTGGCCGAACAGGCGGAACAGGCCGACAACGGCGGCGATCCCGACACCGTCATCGCCATCGGCCTGCCGCGCCTGGACAAGGCCACGCGCGACAGCCGCTGGATGACCGCCCTGGCGCGCGGCACCCTGGTCGATATTCCGACCATCGAACGCGCGCGGCTGCCGGCCTGGATCGGCGAACGCCTGGCGCGCCAGAACCAGCGGGCCGATGCCGCCACGCTGCAATGGATGGCGGACAAGGTAGAAGGCAATCTGCTGGCCGCGCACCAGGAAATCATGAAACTGGGCCTGCTGTATCCGGAAGGCGCGCTCGAAGCCGAAGCCGTCGAACGCGCGGTGCTGAACGTCGCGCGCTATGACGTGTTCGGCCTGCGCGACGCCATGCTGGCCGGCGACGTCGCACGCACCGTACGCATGCTGGATGGCTTGCGCGCGGAAGGCGAGGCGCTGCCCCTGGTGCTGTGGGCGGTCGGCGAAGAGATCCGCATCCTGGCCCGCGTAGCCCAGGCGCGCGCCAGTGGCCAGGACAGCGGCGCGGTCATGCGGCGCCTGCGTATTTTCGGCGCGCACGAGCGCCTGGCGCTGCAGGCGCTATCACGCGTGCCGGCCCGCGCCTGGCCGGCCGCCGTCCAGCACGCCCACGATGTCGACCGCATCATCAAGGGCCTGTCCGTACCGGGCCGCCTGGCCGACCCCTGGGAAGAAATGACGCGCCTGGCACTGCGCGTGGCGGCCGCCAGCAGGCGCGAAAGCTGATCCGAGCGCACGGGCGCCCCGAGGCAATATAGTCCCGGACCTGCAAGCCCTTCCGTCCACCCTGGCGGCGGCCAGCAGGCCACGAACGGATACACTAGAGAGTTCCCGCCGCCCTCGACCGCGGATGCCGATTCATCGATTGCCATGTCCACGCAGACCGTAGAACAAGCCATGCTCACCCTGGGCGAGAACGCCCGCCGCGCCGCGCGCGAAATGATGCGCGCCAGCGGCGCCGCGAAAGTCCGCGCCCTGTCGGCCATGGCGGATGCCGTTGCCGACCACCGCGACGCCCTGAAAGCCGCCAACCGCCAGGACATGGACGCCGCCCGCGAAAATGGCCTGACGCCGGCGCTGCTGGATCGCCTGGCGCTGTCCGATAGAACCCTGGACCTGATGGCCGACGGCCTGCGCCAGGTCGCCGCGCTGCCCGACCCGGTCGGCAGCATAGGACCCACCAGCGTGCGGCCCAACGGCATGCGCGTGGCGCAGATGCGTGTGCCGCTGGGCGTGATCGGCATCATTTACGAATCGCGGCCCAACGTCACCATCGATGCCGCGGCCCTGTGCCTGAAATCCGGCAACGCCGCGATCCTGCGCGGCGGCAGCGAGGCCTTGCGCTCGAACCTGGCCCTTGCCGCCATCGTGCGCCAGGGGCTGGATGTGGCGGGCCTGCCGGCCCATGCGGTGCAGGTCGTCGATACGGCGGATCGCGCCGCGGTCGGCAAGCTGATCACCATGACGGACCACGTCGACGTGATCGTGCCACGCGGCGGCAAAAGCCTGATCCAGCGCGTCAGCGCTGAAGCACGCGTGCCGGTGATCAAGCACCTGGACGGCAATTGCCATGTCTACATCGACGCCGCAGCTGATGCGGAAAAAGCGCATGCCATCGCCTTCAATGCCAAAACCTATCGCTACGGCGTGTGCGGATCCATGGAAACGCTGCTGGTGCACGCCGGCGTGGCCGGTGCCATCCTGCCGCGCCTGGCCGATGCGCTGATCGCGCATGGCGTCGAACTGCGCGGCTGCCCGCGTACCCGTGAACTGGTACCGGCGGCCAAACCCGCCACCGATGCCGATTGGGCCGAGGAATACCTGGGTCCCATCCTGGCGATCCGCATCGTCGACAGCCTGGACCAGGCCATCGACCACATCGGCCGCTGGGGCTCCGGCCACACCGATGCCATCGTCACCGAAGACCTGGGCGCGGCGCAGCGATTCCAGCGCGAGGTCGATTCCAGTTCGGTGTACGTAAACCTGCCCACGGTATTCGCGGACGGCTATGAATACGGCCTGGGCTCGGAGATCGGCATTTCCACCAACCGCCTGCATGCACGCGGGCCGGTGGGACTGGAAGGACTCACTACCTACAAATGGGTGCTGACAGGCGAAGGACAGGTACGGGGCTGACGCCGCATGGTTCCGCGGCGGGCCTGCGCCTGGCGTGGGATGTTGCCGCGCTGGCCTACAATGCCTCTTTTGCCTGAAGGTAGCGGCCCATGCTCTGGATCAAGACCCTGCATATCGTCTTTATCGCGTCCTGGTTTGCCGGTTTGTTTTACTTGCCGCGCATATACGTGAACCTGGCCCAGCACGATGAACCGGCGGTGCGCACGGTGCTGCTGGGAATGGCGCGGCGCCTGTTCCGCTTTACGACCATGCTGGCGGTGATCGCCATTATCTTCGGGCTGTGGCTGTATATCGGCTACGGCATCGGCATGGGGCCGGGCAACGGCTGGATGCACGCCAAGCTGTTCTTCGTGCTTTTGATCATCGGCTACCATCACGCCTGTGGCGTCATGCTGCGCAAATTCGAACAAGGCCGCAATACGCGCCCGCATACTTTCTACCGCTGGTTCAACGAGATATCGGTGCTGCTGCTCTTCATCGTGGTGGCGCTGGTGGTAGTGAAGCCTTTCTAGATTTTCCCATTCCATGTCCGTCGACGACCCCGAACGCCCGCGCAAGACGCTGACCCTGACCAAGCGTCCCGGCGCGGCCGCGCCTGCGCAGGATGCCGGCAAACGCAAGCGCAGCGGCGCTCGCGCACGGCTGGTCGCCCAGAACGAAAAGCAGCGCGCGAAAGATCAGCCGGACGAGCCGGTATCGCCCCGCCACTCGCGCGATGCCGACGATACAGGTAGGACCGCGGGCAACGCCCCCCGTTCGCCCCGCCGCCCGGCCGCAACCGGCAAACCGCAATACTCGGAGCGCCGCGCGCGGGAAACCGACGAGCGGCAGCGTCCGGCACGACGCGCATCCGAGAGCGATGAGGCACGACGTCCAGCACGACGCCAGTCCGAGAGCGACCACGGCGCTTCGCGCCCCGCCCGGCACGCACCCCGCACCGGCGATCTCGCGGCCGCGACGCTGCCGCCGGCGCAATCGCCGGACGAAAATTACCGCGAAATCGACGTTCGCTTCGTCGAACGCGACGAACGCCACGAACGCCCGCGCAAGCACGCGCGCGATATCGGCGAGCGCGCGCAGGAACGATTCCATGTCTTCGCGCCCTGTCCGCAAGGCCTGGAAGAAGCGCTCGAGATCGAAATGCGCGCGCTGGGCTTCGACGATGCGCGTAGCGGCCGCGCCGGGGTTCATTTCAGCGCGGACTGGACTGGCGTACAGCACGCCAACCTGTATTCGCGGCTGGCCGCGCGCATCCTGGTGCAGGTGGCGCAGGCGCCGGTGCAGGAAGAAAACGACCTGCTCGACCTGGCCTATGCGACACCCTGGGAACGCTGGTTCGGCGCCGAACGCACCCTGCGAGTAGATACGTCGGCCATCAAAAGCCCCATGCGCAGCCTGCAATACTGCAACCTGCGCGTGAAAGACGGTATCTGCGACCGCTTGATGGACCGCGAAGGCGCGCGCCCGGACATCGACACAGTGCGCCCGGACGCGCGTGTGCATGTCTTCCTGACCGCGGACACCGCGACGCTGTATCTGGATACCAGCGGCGAATCGCTGTTCAAGCGCGGATGGCGGCTGGACAAGGGCGAAGCGCCGCTGCGCGAAAACCTGGCCGCGGGCATGCTGGCCCTGGCCGGCTGGGATCCCTCGGCGCCCCTGCTCGATCCCTTTTGCGGCAGCGGCACCATACTTATCGAAGCCGCCTGGATCGCGCTGGGCGTGCCGCCCGGCATTGCCCATCCATTCTCTTTCGAACGCCTGCGCGACCACGATGCGCGGCGCTGGCAGGATCTGAAGGACGACGCGCGTGCCCACATCCAGCCGCGCCTGGAGACGCCGCTATTCGGCTATGACATCGATCCCGCCGCGATAGAGCATGCCCGGCGTAACGCCGAACGCGCCTGGCTGACCGAAGATGCAATCGAGTTCCAGGTGGGCGACGCCCGCACACTGGAGGCGCCGGCGGACAGGGGTTGGATCGTGACCAATCCGCCTTACGGCGAACGGCTGCAGGCCGGCCACGACGAAAGCCTGTGGCGCGACTGGGCCGCATGCCTGAAGCGGCAATTCTCCGGCTGGCAGGTCCACGCCATCTCCAGCGACATGACGCTGCCGCAGCAGATGCGCCTGAAACCGATGCGCCGTATTCCCCTGCATAACGGCCCGCTGGATTGCCGCCTGTTCGGTTTCGAACTGGTCAGTTCGAGCTATCGGGATAAACATCCGGAACCGGAAGCGGACGCATAGCCCGCGCGACGCTGGCGCGCAATGCCGCCAGCGTGTCCTCGCGTTCCAGATACAGTGCTTGGGCCTGATCCAGCGTAATGACGGAAAACCGCACCGTATCGCCCGGCAGCGCCTGCGCCAGCAGCGGCAGGTCAACGCTCGCCACGTAGGCGATTTTGGGATAGCCGCCGGCGCTCTGCCGATCCGCCATCAACACGATGGGATTGCCGTCGGGCGGCACCTGCACCGTCCCGAATGCAACGGCCTCGGACACCACTTCCATCGGCCGCTCGAGCGCCAGACCCGGTCCATTCAAGCGATACCCCATGCGATCGGACCGGCTGTCGATCGTGTATGCCTGATCGCGGAAAGCCGTCCTGGCGTCATCCGTGAACGCATCCCACTGCGCGGCGGGCATTACGCGCAAGGCATCCAGCGCACCAGTCGAGATGGGCGGATCGAACAGGGCCGCGCTGACGAAGGGCGTACCGCACTGCACCAGCAAACGCGTCGCGCCAGGATATCCCGCATCGGCCGCGCACAGCGGCAGGGTATCGCCGCGCGCCAGCGCCCGCCCCTGGAAACCGCCGTAGCCGCCGCGCAGGAAGGTACTGCGACTATCCATCACGACGGGTACGTCGAAGCCGCCCCGCACGGCCAGATACACACGCGCACCGCGCCGGCGTTCGCCGAAGCTTAGTGTCGCCCCGGCACGCACCAGCAAGGGCTGGTTCAGCGGTACCGGCATGTCCTCCACTCGTGCCTGGAAATCCGCGCCCGACAGCGCGATCAGGCGATCGTGCATGAAACGCAGCGTCGGTCCCGTCAAGGTGCATTCCAGCGTAGCGGTGTCTTCGGGATTGCCGACCAGGATGTTGGCGAGCCGGTGCGCCCACTCGTCCATTACGCCGTTGACCGGCACACCAAAACGTTGATGTCCGTAGCGGCCCAGATCCTGCAGTTGCGACAACGCGCCGGGCTTGAGTACGCGGATCATCGCCGAGCCTCGTAGAGGCGATCGAATTCCGCGGGCGAAACCGGCACGAAACGCAGGCGATCACCCAGGCGCAAGCGCGCCGGCGGATCGCGTGCCAGGTCGAACAGATTCCAGGGCGTGCGCCCGATCAGGTTCCAGCCACCCGGCGTGGCCACCTGGTAGACCGTGGACAGGCCGTTGGCGATCGCCACCGATCCGGCCGGAACTTCGGTGCGCGGCGTGGCGCGCCGGGGCAGCG
The DNA here is from genome assembly GCA_035493915.1 of Bordetella sp. Taxonomy (GTDB): domain Bacteria; phylum Pseudomonadota; class Gammaproteobacteria; order Burkholderiales; family Burkholderiaceae_B; genus Bordetella_C. Next base: position 1,582 of record DATJHN010000550.1, on the reverse strand, counting down.
CCAGCCGCGGATCCAGGCCGCCGGCGAAGGGCATGCCGGGCGCGAAGAAGAAGGTGTAGATCACAAGGGGCGAAGCTGCGTGCAGCTCGATGACCTCACGCGAGGTCAGGCCGCAGCGTTCGGCGACCTCATCCAGGTCGGGTCCGTACGAACCGCCATAGCAGGCGGGAATTTCGACAACGCGAGAATCCGCCTCGATATCGGGAATACCGCGCTGCAGCCGCTCCTGCACGCAGGCGGCGAGACAGGCGAAGGGCGAGGACGGCCGGCCGGCGTAGGCTTGGGGCAGATAGTGCAAGGCCACCGTGGTAAAGGTGGGCACCACGTCGATCACCCCTTCGGGGAGGTCGGCAAGCAGATCCGCCGCCAGGGCCAGTACCACCCGGTTAACCCGGGCGTCGACCTGGTCGCCCAGCGTCACGAGCAGGCAACGATCCCCAACGGGATCGACGCGCCAGGCAGGAGTGGGGTCGGCGGGTGGGTTTTCCATGCACGGATTGTATGGGGGCGGCCAATATACGGCCCCATTTTCTTCCGGCCCCGTTCCGTGCGGCAATGCAACAACCCCGGTTGTTGTCGCTTTTTTGCGACTTGCATGATTTAGGGTTAACCCCTAAAATTCGGGTTATCCCTAGAGCGCGCGTAGAAGAAAGCCAACCCGGCTACGCCTCAAGATGGAACGCCGCGCTTGCTTTTAGTACTCAGGATATTATCGTGAACGAACGTGAAACTTTCCGCCTGACCGATGAACTGGAACGCCAATTGATGCGCCAGGCCATTGAAGAACAATTCCGCCCACGCCCCCTGCGCGCGTTGGGCAAAATGATTGCCAAACTGGGCCGCTCGTTGCGAGCCCCCGCTGCTCGCCACGGTGAAGCGGCCAGCGCCTGAAACGGCGCTTCTGTAAGGCTCAGTTCCCCTTGGGGGCTGCATAAGCCCCTTTTTAAACCCGCCCTCGTGGCGGGCTTTTTTTTGCCGCCGGGCCGCCCCAAGGCAAAAACGCCCCCTTGGGGGCAGCAAGCCGTAGGCGCAGCGTGGGGGCCTTTTCCTCCGCCGGGCCGCCCCAAGGCAAAAACGCCCCCTTGGGGGCAGCAAGCCCTAGGCGCAGCGTGGGGGCCTTTTCCCTTGGGAAGGCCGGCCGGGGTGTCGGATAATACGCGGCTATGAACGCTTCCGCCGCCTTGCCCACCCCTCCCCGTCTGCGCCGCTTCGCCTGCATGATGTACGAAGCCGTCCTGCTGTTCGGCGTTGTTTTCCTGGCGGACTACCTGTTCGACACCCTGACGCAAAGCCGCAGCGGCCTGATGCTGCGCTCGGCCCGTCAGGTGTGGGTCTTCCTGGCCATCGGCTGCTATTTCGTGCTGTGCTGGCGCCGATCCGGGCAGACCCTGCCCATGAAAACCTGGAATATCCGGTTGGTAATGCGCGACGGCACGCCGCCTTCGCTGACGCGCCTGGTGTGGCGCTACGGTTTCGCCTGGGTGCTGCCGCTGATCGCGGCCGCGGCGGTCTGGGGCCTGGAAGCCCTGACGCATTGGCCCGCCACGCTGATGTTCATCGTCGTGGCGCCCTTCGCGATTTT
>DATJHN010000549.1:0-3029 GCA_035493915.1 Bordetella sp. | reverse complement strand
CAAGTGGGGCGATCCCAAGCACTTCCCGTGGACGATGGGCTTCCAGCCCGACTACCGCACCGAGGCCATCCTCTACGCCAAGCACATCCTGGCGAACGTCAAGAATCCCAAGATCGGGGTGCTCTACCAGAACGACGACTACGGCAAGGATTACTTCGAGGGCTTCAAGCAAGGCCTGGGCAAGCAGGCCGATCTGATCACGATGGCGATCACCTACGAGACCACGGATCCCACCGTCGATTCCCAGACGATCCAGCTCAGCACTTCGGGGGCCAATGTCTACTTCATCGTCGCCATTCCGAAGTTTGCGGCCCAGACGCTTCGCAAGGCTGCAGCGCTCGGCTGGAAGCCGGTCAAGTACCTGAACAACGTATCGTCGTCGGTCACCGCGACGATGCAGCCGGCGGGCTTCGACAACTGCGAGGGCACCATCACCGGCCTGTACCTGATGGATCCGACCGACCATCAATGGGACAGCAACGACGACATGAAGACGTGGCGCGCCTTCATGGCGAAGTACATGCCCGGCGCCAACACCGCCGACGGCAACTACGTCTACGCCTATGCCGTCTCGTACCTGATGGAGCAGACCCTCAAGAAGTGCGGCGATACGCTGACGCGCGCCAACCTCATGGAACAGGCCGCGAGCTTCCACCACTTCAAGGTGCCGCTGCTGCTGCCGGGTATTTCCGTGAGCACCAGCCCGACCGACTTCTATCCGATCCAGGCCGTCCGGCTGGCGAGCTTCACCAAGGGGACATGGAAGCTGTTCGGCGACGTGCTGTCGAACGAGAGCGTCTGAATCAGGCTTGAACCGGGGCCGTCGCTCTGCCCGTGGCGGCCCTGCTTTCCTTGAAGCCTCGCGAAGCCATCCGCGCGCAGGATCGCACGAGACGCAGCGCCGACACATGGATATGGTGTTGCGTCAGGTTCGGGGCTGTCATCCGTCACGCGCGGTAGGACCGATCGAGGCTGCAAACGGAGAGTGACCTGCCCTTCGATCTCCCGCTCTACACGATATCGACGTGGATCATTCCGGCCTTGCTGGCCATCACGCTGCATGAGGCCGCGCACGGTTACGCTGCGCACCTCCTCGGCGACGACACCGCGTGGCGTCTTGGCCGCGTGACCTTAAATCCGTTGAAGCACATCGATCCGTTCGGCACGGTCGTTCTGCCGGCGCTGTTGCTGCTGACGGGAGCGCCCTTCCTGTTCGGTTACGCCAAGCCCGTGCCGGTGCAATTCCGTGCCCTTCGCCGGCCGCGCCGCGACATGGTCTGGGTCGCGGCGGCCGGTCCGGGCATGAACATTGTCCTGGCGAGCATCGCCGCCCTTCTGTTTCACGTCGCCGGCTACCTGCCAACCGAAGCCGGCCAATGGATGGCCCAGAACCTGGTCAATGCCATCGAGCTCAACGTCATCCTGGCGGTGTTCAACATGATCCCCCTCCCGCCGCTCGATGGCGGCAGGGTCGCCGTGGGGCTGCTTCCCAATGCGCTCGCGCGGCCGCTCGCGAGCCTCGAACGCTACGGCATGCTGATCGTGTTCGCCATCCTCTTCTTCCTGCCGGTCCTGGGGCCGCGGCTGGGCATCGATGCGGATTTCTTTTTCCGGACCATCATGCGAGCAGCGGACGCGGTCATTCGCGTCATCCTGCTCGTCACCGGAAACGTGCCCTAGCGATTTCGACCATCCCGCCTGGACGATTCGCATCTCCCAGCGCAACCCAACGTTCGGCGAATGCATGAGCCCCGGCCAGGCATCGGCCTTCCCAAGTATTTCATCTTTTGTGGTCATGTTTGCCCGTCGCAGTGCCACACACCGTGTCATCCCGAGCGCAGCGAGGGATCTTTCCCGGCATTGACTAACCACCGCCCATGCTGCCGCTGCGGCGCCGGCGTTGTGGCAGACGATTGCAACAATCGATGGCGTCACCCACCGACGAACACCTTCAGCGCGGCGAATAATGCTCTCGGATCGTACTGGCCCTGATAGACCGGTGGGGGCGCGGGGCCACGACCGAGCAGGCGGTAAATCGCTTCCCAGGCCGTGCGGACGGAGCATTCGATGGTGAAGGCAATCTCCTTGGGGACCTCGACGTACTGGCCGATGAGTCCAAGATTGGTGGCTCCCTCCAGAACCGGCGGAGGCCTGTCGCCGCGGCTCCGGGGAAGCCAGATGTTGTTGACGTAGGGCATGTAGCAAGGCACGCAAATCGATGACGCCATGATAGCGGTCAATTGCCTGTCGAACCGCAACTGTCGCAGCGTCTCCTCCAGGATTTCCGCGCCGGTGCATGCCGTCATCGGCTTGCGCACAAAATCGCCGTTGCGCTCGGGATAGAGACCATAGCCCCACCAGACGGTCGTGCCCTTGGGCTGGCCAATAATTTCCGGTTGGTGAAAGACGGACAACGACAGCACCCAGCCCGAGTCCTTCAACGTCACGAGTCCGCCCAGTCCCGCCTCGCTTCCGGTCAACGCGGCGATTTGATTGACGAATTCGGACCCTGTGTCGGTGACCGTGAACGTCACCCACAGCGAGTCGGGTATCCGGGCAGGACCGAAGAAAACGTCGGGATGGCCGAAATCCCTGCGCCCCTGCGCAAGGCGTTCCCACAGCGCCCAGGAGCGCCCGCTCGCCCGTGGGCTAGGCACTTCGGTCATCGACCCCGCGGAAAGATCAGCCGCTTGCGATCCGGTGGTCACAAGCACGATGTCGTCTGGCGCAACGTCAACCGACGTTTCGGTGCCGCCTCTTTCGTGGACGAGCCGGTCGACGGTGATGCGTGCGGGCGCCGCCGCAAAGCCGATGTCCCGCACAAACGTGTTGGTGAGGAAGTTCACGCCGCGGGGCGCAGCCACGCGAGCAGCGGTTCGATAAAAAACTGGTGCTGATTGATGGGCGTGCGCATGACGCCCCTCATGTCTGACAGGTCCGGGAACAAGTACAGGAAGCGATTCATGTAGCGTCGAAACTCGATAACGCTGTGCTGGGGCAGCGATCCCATGAGCGTCGACCAGAGGAAC
>DATJHN010000548.1:0-3136 GCA_035493915.1 Bordetella sp. | reverse complement strand
TGGCCCGAACAGCTTGAATCGCTTCAGCAACGCGCGGTCGTCCGCATTATTCGCCGTGACGTCGGCGCGCAGCAGCAGCATGCCGGACATGCGCGTGGCCACGGCGGGATGGGTGAAAGTGAACTGCTCCATCTCGCGGCAAGACACGCACCAGTCGGCGTAGAAATCCAGCATGACTGGCCGGCCTGCGCCGGCGACCGCGGCGTCCAGCTCCGCTAGCGAACGCACGGGCATGAAGCGCAATTCAGATGAGCCGGCACCGGTAGCCATGGTTGCGGCCGCACCTGTCGTACCTGCCGCATCTGGCGCACCTGGCGTACGTGTCGCACCTGCTGCATCTGCACCGCCTGTTCGATCCGCAACGCTGCTCCGATCCGCCATCGCCAGCGACGACAATGGACGCAGCACGTCACGTCCACCGCTCGCGGCACCGACCAGCAGCACGACGGCCACCAGGGCCAACAACAGGCCCAGGCCCTTGGCGAACATGCGTCCCGTTCCGCCGGCCGCGGGTAAAGCCTCGAACGCGCGCAGCATCACCGCGCCGACCATCCCCAGCAGCGCCCAGCCCACCATCTGCACCCATACCGGCAGCAGCGGAATCAACATCCACCATGCCGTGCCCAGCAGCAGCATGCCAAACAGCCGTTTCACCCCATCCATCCAGGGTCCGGCCTTGGGTAGCAGGCTGCCCGCCGAGCCACCCACGATCAGCAGCGGGACGCCCATGCCCCAGGCCATCGCGAACAGCGCGGCGGCGCCCAGCACGACATCGCCTGTCTGCGAGATATACAGCAGCGCGCCCGCCAAGGGCGCCGCCACGCATGGCCCCACGATCAGCGCCGACACCGCGCCCATCACGAAGGCGCCCGTCCCGCGCCCGCCAGGGACACGCGTCAGCCAATTGCTCAGCCCCGTCTGCATGCTGGCCGGCGCCTGCAGCGTAAACACATCGAACATCGCCAACGCCAGCACCGCCAGCAGCGCAGCGAACAAACCCAGTATCCACGGCGTCTGCAGCCAGGCGGCCAGGCCGATACCGCTCAATCCCGCCGCGACCCCCAGGGCGGTGTAGACCAGCGACATCCCCAGCACGTATGCCGCGGCCAGCGCCAGGCCACGCCCGCGCGTCGTCGCTCGCCCCTGCCCGGCGCCCACGATCACGGACGACAGGATCGGAATCATGGGCAGCACACATGGCGTCAAGGAGAGCAGGACGCCCAACAGCAGAAAGATTCCTGCCGTCTTCAACCAGCCCATGCCCGCGATCGCTCCCGCTATTCCGACGTCGTCCGTTCGCGCCAGCGCGCTCAATCCTCCCGCGGCGCCCGTGCCGGCATTTGCCGCCGAATCCTTGCCCAGGCTTGGACCTGCCCTTGGCGGCATATCCATATTCCCGCCGCTGCCCGTACCGCTGGCGGCAAGCGCCCCCTGTCGATCCGCTCCGGAAGGCGAACCCGCCACGGCCAACGATCCGCCGACGGACGGCGCGACGGAAAATCCGCCCGACGTGCCCGAGGAGGTGTCGGCGCCCGCGATTGCCACGGTACCCGTGGCCGCCGCGACCGCCGATGGATCCACGGGGCCTGTACCCGCAATGCGGTAGCCGCCCGGAACCGGTTTCAGGGAAACGGCATACGTCATCGGTGGATAACACACGCCCTTGTCGGCGCAACCCTGGCCCGTCACATTCAAGGTGAACGCACCGCTGCCGGGATGCAGCGGCACCCTTATCGATACCGGGCTGTGATAGACCTCCATGTTCTTGTCGAAGGTGGGGTCGTACTTCACCTCGCCGGCGGGATACACCGCATCGCCCAGGGCCGTGGTACTGGCGGGATCCGCGGCCAAGGCGAAGCGTTCCCGGTACATGTAATAGCCCTTCGCCACCTGGTAGTCGATCCGTACCGCGGCGGGGCCATCCATTACGGCCGAGAAGGGAAAAGCCTTTTCCGGCGGCAGGAAATCGTCCTCCGCGCGCGCGGCAGGCAGCGCCAGCGTCAGCGACGCCAACAGGAGCATCAGGCCCCAGACCAGGCGCGCAGCCCCGCTGACGGGCCTGCGGGCGGCCAGCCGGGTGGGCAACCGAGTGTGCGACCCGGTGCCCCGGCGAAGCAGCCAGGCAGCCTTCATATGAAACGGCATCGGCATGTCTTTTCCAAATCAGCCCTGGTCGGACTCGCCGCGCGGCGTGGTCTGCTCGCGCACCCAGTCCCTGTAGGGCTCGGCGCTGGCGGTCACCGGGAGCGCGATGATTTCCGGCACTTCGTAGGGATGCATGCGGGCGATCTTCTGCATCAGCTCATCCAGACGGCCCGCCGTGGTCTTGAACCACATCGGCACCTCGTCCGCGCCTTCCACCTCGCCCTTCCATGCATAAATGGACAGCATCGGCGCGCCCAGGTTCACACAGGCGGCCAGCCCTTCTTCCACCACCACGTGCGCGATCCGCTTGGCCAGCAGAAGATCGGGCGCGTTGCTGATCACCAGCACCATATCGTCGTTACTGGACATCCCCGTCTCCATGTTTCCTCGCGGCCAGCCTGTCAGCACGAATCATTTTATCGGCACACAGCCCATGCAAGCCCATGTTGGCGCAAGGGTGAGCCGGCAAGCCGCCTGGCGGGCTCCGGAAGGCGCGCTTTTGCCCTGGGACGACCAACCATCCCCAAAGCAAAAAAGCGAGCCCTGAGGCTCGCTTTCTTACCGCTCGGGATAGAGCCGATATTACTCGGCGCTACCTTCTTCGGTTTCCGAAACTTCCGGACGGTCCACCAGTTCCATGAAAGCCATGGGGGCGTTGTCGCCCTGGCGGAAACCCATCTTCAGAACACGGGTGTAGCCGCCATTGCGGGCCGCATAGCGCGGACCGATCTCGGCAAACAGCTTGACCACGGCATCGCGATCGCGCAGGCGGGCAAATGCCAGCCGCTTGTTCGCCAGCGTGGGCTCTTTGCCCAGCGTGATCAGGGGTTCGATGACGCGGCGCAGTTCTTTCGCCTTCGGCAGCGTGGTCTTGATCGCTTCGTGAGTGATCAGCGAAACGGCCATGTTGCGAAACATGGCGAGACGGTGACTGCTGGTGCGGTTGAGCTTGCGCAAACCATTACCGTGACGCATGACAATTTCCTTTTGA
>DATJHN010000547.1:0-3860 GCA_035493915.1 Bordetella sp. | reverse complement strand
TAAAAGATTACCCATTGGAGCGTCTCGTGCGCGATACTCGCGTGCATCAGATACTGGAGGGCACCAACGAGATCATGCGTGTGATCGTGGCCCGGCAGTTGTTGGAGAAGGGAGCGGATTTGCGATGAGCGAGCTGGTGTTGTTCGAGGAACGTCCGACTGAAAACGGCATGCGCATAGGCGTTGCCACATTGAATTCACCGCAAACATTGAATGGCCTGTCGCTGGATATGGCGCGCAAGCTGGACGAAAGGTTGGCGGCCTGGGCCGCCGACCCGCGCGTGGTGATCGTCGTGCTGCAGGGAGCCGGCGACAAGGCGTTCTGCGCGGGCGGCGATCTGCACGGGCTGTATCGCAGCATGCGCGAAGCGCCTGCGGGCCAACCCTGGGCGAACCGCTACGCGCGCGACTTCTTCGAAGTCGAATACCGGTTGGACTATCGCATCCACAGCTATCCCAAGCCTCTCTTGTGCTGGGGCAATGGTTTTGTCATGGGCGGCGGCATCGGCCTGATGATGGGCGCCAGCCATCGCGTGGTAAGCGAAACGACCAAGCTTGCCATGCCCGAGATCACGATCGGCCTTTTTCCCGACGTCGGTGGCAGCTGGCTGTTGAACCGCATGCCGGGCAATAGCGGCGTTTTCCTGGCCCTGACCGGTGCGCAGCTGAATACATCCGATGCGTTCTACACCGGACTCGCGGACTTCTACGTCAGGCAGTCGGATTGGCCGCACCTGCTGTCCCAACTGCTGGTGCAGCCCTGGGCGGGCAGCGCGGGCACCATCGGTGTCGACGACAGTTTCGCGCCGCGTTCCATCAACGACGGCCTGCTGCGTCAGGCCCTGCTTGCGCTGGAGCCGGCCGAAGGCCTGGAGCCGGGCCCGTTGAAGCAGCATTCCTTCCAGATCAACAATCTTTGTTCCGGTACGGACCTGGACGAGATTTACGAAAACATCGCGGCGCTCGCGCAAAACGACGACCCGTGGCTGTCGAAGGCGGCGCACACGATGCTGGCCGGATCCCCGGGAACGGCGCGATTGGCCTTTACGCTGCTGCTGCGCATGCGCCAGCGTTCGCTGGAAGACGTTTTTCGAGTCGAATACGTCGCGGCGTTGCAGGCGGCGGCGCATGGAGATTTCGCCGAAGGCATACGTGCATTGCTGATCGACAAGGATCGCAAGCCGCGCTGGAATCCCTCCACTATCCAGGCGGCGGATAAGCACTGGGTGCTGAAGTTTTTCGAGGAGCCGTGGCCGGAGGGCCAGCCGCATCCGCTGGAGGACCTGGGCGCGGCATAGGTAGTGCACCGATATCAAAGGAGACAGCCGTGAACAAAATCGCATTCATCGGGTTGGGCAACATGGGGGCGCCGATGGCCTTGAACCTGATCAAGGCCGGGCGCGAACTGGCGGTGCATGATCTGGTGCCGGCCAGCGTTGCGCGACTCGCGGCGGCCGGCGCCCGGGCGGCCGCGTCAGCCCGGGATGCGGTGACCGGCGCTGATATCGTCATCACGATGCTGCCGGCCAGCCAGCACGTCGAAAACCTGTATCTGGCCGAAGACCTGCTGGGTCATATCGATCCCACGTCGCTGGTCATCGAGTGCAGCACGATCGCTCCGGATGCGGCGCGCAAGGTGGCGGCGGGGGCACAGGCGCGTGGCATTTCGATGCTGGACGCGCCGGTGTCCGGCGGCACCGCGGGCGCGGCGGCAGGCACGCTGACGTTTATCGTTGGGGGCGACGCGGGCGCCTTGGCTCGCGCGCGGCCGGTACTGGAGCAAATGGGCAAGAATATCTTCCACGCGGGTCCGGCGGGCGCGGGGCAGGTGGCCAAGATATGCAACAACATGCTGCTCGGTGTATTGATGGCCGGCACGGCCGAAGCCCTGGCGCTAGGCGTGGCGAACGGCCTGGATCCCAAGGTGCTTTCCGACATCATCGCCAAGAGTTCGGGCCGCAATTGGGCGACCGAACTCTATAACCCCTGGCCGGGCGTGATGGATCATGCCCCCGCGTCCAAGGGATATGCGGGCGGCTTTGGCAGCGATCTGATGCTCAAGGATCTTGGGCTGGCGGGAGAGGCCGCGCAGGCGACGCGTTCGTCGATTCCGCTGGGCGCGCTGGCTCGCAATCTGTACGCGCTGCACGGGGCGGCCGGCCACGGCAAACTGGATTTTTCAAGCATTCTCAAGCTTTACAAGCCAGACTGAGCGGCATGCGTGGATGGCTTCCCACGAACAGGGCCGCGCGTTTCGGCTTGTGCGGAGCAGCCTCATACCGGCCAGTCCACGCGTTTTGGCGTAGTACGGATAGGCCGGTTCGGGCTAGTATCCTGGCGGTGTAACCATCGCGAGGAAGTAATGCCGGCTCCACAACATCACCGTATCCATCGCACGGGCTGGCTGCGCGCTTCCGTGCTGGGGGCCAATGACGGCATCGTGTCGACGGCCAGTCTGATCGCCGGCGTGGCGGCTGCGCAGGGCAGCCATGGAGCCATCCTGACGGCCGGCCTGGCCGGCCTCGTGGCGGGTTCGCTTTCGATGGCGGCAGGAGAATACGTTTCCGTCAAGTCACAGTCGGACGTCGAACGCGCGGATCTCAAGCTCGAACAGAGCGCTTTGTTAGGCAATTCTGCGGTGGAACTGCGGGAACTGGCGGATATCTACATCGGCCGCGGGTTACCGCCGGGTCTGGCGATGCAGGTCGCGCAGGCATTGACCGCGCATGACGCGCTGGATGCGCATGCCCGCGACGAACTGGGCATATCGAAAAGCACGCGCGCGCAGCCCGTGCAGGCCGCCGCGGCCTCGGCCGTGAGCTTTGCCACGGGCGCCGCGCTGCCGCTGGTGCTGGCCATGCTGGTGCCGCGGCCCGCATGGCAACTGCCGGCGGTCACGATAGGGTCGGTTGCTTGTCTGGGGCTGCTGGGTGCGGTGGCGGCCTGGGCCGGCGGCGCGCCAAGGGCGAGGGCTGTTCTGCGCGTTTCCGTGCTGGGTGCGGTGGCGATCGCCGTGACGGCGGGCGTGGGGGCGCTGTTTGGCGTAGCCGGTTAAGACTCGCCGTTGTGGCGAGCTTGCGGCGGGTATCCGTCCGGTTGTGTATCGGCGCTGTTACGGCCAGCCGGGCTTCTGTATCGTCCATCTGTCACCAGATCCGTACAGATTCCACGATATTGGGGAATACACCCAGTGACAGCCTGAATGCCAGCTTTCAGAATACGCGCCACATCGTGGTTTGCCCAAGAAGCCGGTGATGCACGATAGGCCATGGAACATCCTTCCATACGGCTGCCTCGTGCAGAGCCGCTCAACCCCCTAGCGGAGATCTCTCGCATGACTATGCTGCAACGCCTTACCCCGATCGCGCTCACGCTGGGGGCGCTGACGCTCGCCGGCGCAGCGCATGCCGCCGACACTATCAAGATCGGCATTCCGCAACCCATGACAGGGCCCAATACGCAGTACGGCGACCAAATCCAGGCGGGCGCGCTGACCGCTATCGAAACCATCAATGCCAAGGGTGGCGTCAAGGGCAAACAGCTCGAACCCATCCTGATCGACGACGGCTGCGAGCCCAAGCAGGCCGTGCCGGCCGCCAACCGCGTCGTCAACTCCGGCGCCAAGTTCGCCGTCGCGCATGCGTGCTCCGGCGTGACCGTCCCGGCGGTGAATGTCTACGAGCAGGAACATATCGTCGGCATCACTCCAGGAGCGACCTCGCCGCTGGTCACCGATACCATCAAGCCGCATTACTTCTTCCGCACCATCGGGCGGGACGACCAGCAGGGGCCTTTCGCCGCGAACTACATCGCCAAGAACGTCAAGCCCAAGACGGTTGCCGTGCTGCATGACAAGCAGAC
>DATJHN010000546.1:0-6282 GCA_035493915.1 Bordetella sp. | reverse complement strand
ATTTCGATAACGCCCGCCAGATGCAGCAAGCCGTAAAGCAGCATGGACGCGTGCCCGGCCGACAGGACGAAGCGATCGCGGTTGGGCCAATCGGGATGCGCCGGATCGTAGCGCAGGAAATCGTGCCACAAGGTATAAGCCACCGGCGCAAGAGCCATGGGCGTGCCGGGATGGCCGGAATTGGCTTTTTGAACCGCGTCCATGGCCAGCGTGCGCAGCGTGTCGATGCACAGCAGGTCCAGTCGTTCGTCATTGCGCGCGGGATCGGGGGACGGTGGAGTATTCATGAGACCTCTCTCTGGCATAAACGCGGACAAACCGGCAACGGGAGCAATCGTCATGCCCGTATGGCCGCCGGTGGACCAGGGGCGTATCGCGCCGCCGACGCCCAGACCGTGGGGCGTCGCGGCGCGGGTATGGATCAGGGGCCGCTCATGGCCGGCGCGCCTTGCGCCATAGCGCGGCGCCGCCTTCCAGGCCGGCATCGTTGGAGCCGATCTTGATATGGCTGTCAGCTGTCAGTTCCAGGCGCGCGGAATTGCCGCCACCGATGTAGATGCGGTCCGGCATGAACAGCATATCCACCAGTTCGAGCGCGCGATGCACCCGCCGGTTCCATTGCTTTTTGGTCAGGGTCTTGCGCTCGGCTTCGCCCAGGTATTCGTCGTAGGTCTTGTCCTTGCGGATCGGGTGGTGGGCGAGTTCCATATGCGGCATCAATTCGCCATCGCGGAATAGCGCCGTGCCCACGCCGGTGCCCAGCGTTATCACGAATTCCAGGCCGCGCCCGCTGATCAGCGCGTGGCCTTGCACGTCGGCATCGTTCAGCAGTTGGGTCGGCTTGTTGCCGAAAGCACGGGAAATGGCCTGGCGCAGCGCGAAGCCCGCCCACAGGCTGGTATCCAGATTGGGCGCCGTCAGCACGCGCCCATCCCTGACCACGCCGGGAAAACCGACGGAAATGCGGTCGAACGCCGGCAGCGGGGCCACCATGCGCTTCAGGTTTTCCAGCAGGACCTTGGGCGGGCAAGGATGCGGTGTCGGCACACGCACGCGCTCGGCCAGCATCTGGCCTTTTTCATTGATGACGGCGGCTTTCAAGCCGGTGCCGCCGATGTCGATTGCCAGTATGCCGGGCTTCATGCGTCAGGCGCTCCTTAGGCGATGAAGCTGCGCGGAAAATCCGGGCAGCACCGCAGTAAGGTACACCAAGAGTTTGACGGATGGTATCGGCCGCTGCCGGCCAGCCCCGAATATGGAGGCATCCGCGGTGTTCCGAAGGAGAACCGCGGATGCTTCCTCAACCGCTTTTAATCGGCACTTATTTCAAAATTGCGACACCATCGGCGGCACGCACGCCACGGCCTTCTTCCTGCACGAACAACGGGTTGATTTCCGCTTCCAGCAGGCGGTCGCCCAACTGCCCGGCCATCGCCGCGAAATTCAACACCGCATCTTCCAATGCCTTGACGTCCGCCTTGGGGCGGCCGCGATAGCCGTCCAGCAGGGGCCAGGACTTCAGGGAGCGCAGCATGTCGCGTACCGTGGCGCGATCCACCGGCAGCAGGCGCAGCGCGGTGTCCTGGAACAGCTCGGCGGTAACGCCGCCCAGGCCCAGCAGCAGGGTGGGCCCCAGCTGTGGATCGCGGTGCACGCCGACGATCATCTCCACGCCGGATACCATCTCTTGCAGTAGATAGCCTTCGGGTTCGATGCCGGTGCGTTCGCGCACGCGCGCCGCCATTGCCTGGATCGCTTCGCCAACCGCCGCGGGCGCGATGCCCACGGCGACGCCGCCGGCCTCGGTCTTGTGGGTAATGCGGCTGGACAGCACTTTCAGCACGACGGGGCGGTCGAAGGCTTGCGCTTCGCGCTGGCCTTGCACCGCATCGGCCACCGGGCGTTCGCTTACCGAAGGAATGCCGTAATGGGCGAACAGGGCGCGGGCCTGCGCTTCGTTCAGCGAACCCGTGGGCAGGTCGGCCGGCGCCTGGGCGCTGCCCGCGCCCGTCGCGGCGGCATGGTCCGAAGCGCCGTTCGTTCCCGCGTCAGCGGCGGCAGCGGCTTCGCGCGCGGTGCGCGCCAGCATGGCGGACAGCACCGCAGCAAAGCTTTCGGGCGCCGTGAAGGCCGGCGCGCCGGCGCGATTGACGTTGGCCAGTACCGCCGGGGCATAGGGGCTGACGTAGGCCAACACCGGCTTGTCGCCCTGGTCCAGCGACGCGGCGATCGCGCCGGCCGCCAGCGCGGGCTGCGCCAGCGCCGATGAGCCGACCACGGTGATGACGGCGTCGTAATCCGGGCTGTCCAGCAGGGTGGCGATGGTATTGCGCAGCAGTTCGGGCTGCAGGCCGGCCAGCGTCACGTCGATGGGATTGCGGTCCAGCACGATCTGGTCATTCTTTTGCAGGTCGCGCAGCCGTGCGGCGGTCTCCGGTCCGGGCGGCGGGGTTTCGAAGCCCGCTACTCCCAGGCTGTCGGCCACCAGCGTACCCGCGCCGCCCGTGGACGTCAGGATGGCGACGCGCTTGCCCCGCAGCGGACGGCGCGTGGCCAGCGCGGCGGGTATGTCCAGCAGGTCGGCGAAGGTCTGCGCGCGGATGGCGCCCACCTGGCTGAACAGCGCGTCATAAACGCGGTCTTCGCCGGCCAGCGCGCCGGTGTGCGATGCCGCCGAACGGGCGCCGGATTCGGAACGCCCGACCTTGTATACAACCACCGGCTTGCCCGCCCGCGCCGCCTTCAGGGCCGCCTGGCGGAATTTTTCCGGATTGCGCAGGCCTTCCATGTACAGCGCGATGACCTGCGTGGCCGGATCGTCCGCCAGATGATCGACAAAGTCCGCCGCTTCCAGGTCCACCTCGTTGCCGGTCGACACAAGTTTGGAGAAACCCAGGCCGGCCGCGGCCGCGCGCGACAGCAGCGAACCCAAAATGCCGCCGCTCTGCGACACCACGGCAATGCCGCCGCCTTGCAGCGATTCCATTTCCAGGGCGCCGCTGGCGCAGAGCATGATGCGGTCGGTCAGATTGACCAGGCCGATGGTGTTGGGACCGAGCAGCCGCATGCTGCCCGCGGCTTCCTTTAGCGCCTGCTGGCGCCGCGCGCCGCTTTCGCCCGTTTCGCTGAAGCCGCTCGCCAGTACTATGGCGGCCGGCGTGCCGCGTCGCGACAGCGCGGCGACGGCGTCGATCGCGCGATCGGGCGCGACCAGCACCAGGCCGACATCGGGGACGCCGGGCAGGCTGTCGATGTCCGGATAGCAGGTCAGCCCGCCCACCTGTTCGGCGCGCGGATTGACGGGATAGATGGCTCCGCCGTAGCCGTGCTTCTGCAGATAGGCCACCGGCCGTCCGGCGGTTTTGGTCGGGTCCGCCGACGCGCCGATCACCGCGATGCTGCGGGGCTGGAGCAAGGTCTGGATGGCATTCATGGCTTAGCCCTTCTGCGCGGATTTATCCAGGAACGCCTGCACCGATGCCTGGTGCTGTTCCGTGGTGTAGCAGATCGCCTGGGCCTGGCTGCCCAACTGGAAGACCTGTTCCGCGCTCAGTTCGAAAGTCTGGTTCAGGATGGTCTTGCTCAGGGCCAGCGCCGCGCCCGATCCGGCGCTCAGCGTGCGTGCCCAGTCGCAGGCTTGTTGCAGCAGTTCGCCGGCCGGCGCCACGCGGTCGGCCATGCCCAGCGCGTGTGCTTCCACCGCCGGCACGGTGCGGCCGGAATAGATCAATTCCTTGGCGCGCGCCAGGCCCACGCGACGCGGCAGGAAGTACATGCCGCCGCCGTCCGGAATCAGGCCGCGCAGGATGTAGGTCATGGCGAATGTCGCATTGTCCGCGGCCATCACGAAATCGCAGCACAGGGCCAGATCGCAGCCCAGTCCCGTCGCGGCACCGTTGACGGCGGCTATGGTCGGCTTGGCCAGGTTGTGCAGCGCCGCCACCGCGTGGTGCGTGCGCTGCTGGCGGCTCCAGCCGTTGAAGGCGACCTGTCCGGCCGGGGCCGCCATGCGTTCGCGCATGCCGCGGATATCGCCGCCGGCGCAAAATGCCTTGCCGGCACCCGTCAGCACCAGGGCGCGGATGGCGTTGTCGCGCGTTACCTGGTCCAGCATGGCGACGAAATCCTGTCGCATTTCGTCGTCGATCGCGTTGCGTACTTCCGGACGGTTCAGCGTGATGACGGCCACGCCGTCGTCGATCTGCATTTGTAGGGTGGGGTTCTGCATGATGTCTCGTATGGCGAGCCCGCGCTCGCGTTCGGGTTGATGGGTCTGAATAGAGTTCTATTTATTGCTCGACGATTCCGGCGTTCTTGACGATCTTGTCCCAGCGCTGTGCTTCGCCGCGCACGAAGGTGTCCAGCTGTTTCGGATCGCCCACGTTGATCACCAGGCCTTCTTCTTCCACATTACGGCGGAAGCCCGGCGCCTGCACGGCGACCTTCAGCGCCGCATTCAGGCGCGCGATCACGTCGGGCGGCGTTCCAGCCGGCGCGTACACGCCGTACCAGCTTTCCACTACATAGTCCGGCACGCCGGATTCGGCCACCGTGGGCCAGTCGGGATGCGACGGCGAACGCTGTGCCGACGTCACCGCCAACGCGCGCAGTTGGCCGTTCTTTACCAGCTGGGCGACGCTGGATACGGTCGAAAACATCGTGTCGATCTGGCCGCCCATCAGATCCGTCAGCGCCGGTCCGGAGCCGCGGTAGGGGACGTGCACCATGTCAACATGCGCCAGGCTCTTGAACATTTCGCCCGCCAGGTGCGCGGACGTGCCGTTGCCGTATGAACCGAAGGTCAGCTTGCCGGGATGCGCGCGCGCATAGGTCAGCAACTCCTGCACCGTCTTGAAGGGGGCCTTGGGCGACACCACCAGAACGTTGGGCGAGCGTCCGATCAACGCCACCGGCGCGAATGCATCGAAGGTCGAATAGGGCAGCGTCTTGTGCAGCGCCGGATTGACGGCGTGGGCGAAGGTCGCCAGCAGCAGCGTGTAGCCGTCGGCCTGCGCCTTGGCCACGGCTTCCGTGCCGATAATGGTGCTGCCGCCGCCGCGGTTTTCCACCACTACCGTCTGGCCCAGGCTCTGTGTCATGCCTTCGGCCAGTTGGCGGGCCACCAGGTCGGTGCCGCCGCCGGGCGGAAAGGGCACGATCAGGCGGATGGGGCGTTCAGGAAAGGCCGCGCGCGCGGCGGGCGATGCCAGGCCGGCAAGCGCCAGGCAGCAGGCGGCCAGCACGGCGAAGCCGCGCCGGGAAAAGGGCAGGGGGAAAGCCATCGATGTCTCCAGGAGCGCGTCCGTGAACAGGCGGTGATGCAGCGGCCGCGGTGCGGCGGCGGTACGGGCGCGATCGTCTTTGCGATGAACCCAGTTTAGGTGACAATGTCGCGCTCGGCTTGTATGTATTTCCACCTGATGGAAACGATCCGGATATTCCATGCCGCGTTCCCGCACCAAGACATCCACACCGTCTGCACCGTCTGCACGGTCCGCGCCGTCGGCATCGTCCGCGCGATCCGCCCGATCCGTCCGGTCCGCGAATTCCGCAAGGGCTACGGCGTCCGCACCATTGGCGCGACCGGCACCGTCCGCGCGTCCCGCCAAGTCCGCGCCGTCACCGTCACTGTCGCCTTCGCCTTCGCCTTCGCCCGGGCGCCGTGCGCGGGGCGCCTCTCCCGCCAACCGCTCGCTGGAGCGGGGCATCGCCCTGCTGCGCGCTTTCCGGCCAGGCCTGGAGATACTTGGCAATGGGGAACTGGCCGAACGCACCGGTCTGTCGCGCGCCACCGTCAGCCGCTTATCGCAAACCCTGGTGCGCACAGGCTTCCTGCAATACGAGCCCGCGTTGCGCGCCTATCGCCTGGGCGCGCCTGTGCTCAGCCTGGCGCATGCCATGCGCAGCGGCTCGCCGGTGCTGAAAGTCGCCGCGCCCTGGATGCGTGAATTGGCGCAGGCACGCCGCATCAATGTCGGCATCGCCGTAGCCGACGGCGACGATATGGTTTACCTGGAATCGGTGCGCTATAGCCGCAAGGTTTCTCTGCGCAGCGTGGTTGCGGGCCAGCGTGTGCCGATCGAACTGACGTCGCTGGGCCGCGCCTATCTGGCCGCGCTGCCTGACGCGCCGCGCGCGGCCTGGATCGCCGCCATGAAACAGCGACGGCCCGGCCATGGCCAGGCGCTGGCCGATGAAATCGATGCCGCGCGCGCCGGCGTCAGCGCATCCGGTTATTGCGTTGCCGCCTGGCAACCCGCGGTGGTGGCGGTGTCGACGCCG
>DATJHN010000545.1:0-4996 GCA_035493915.1 Bordetella sp. | reverse complement strand
CGCGGCCGATAGATTTCCTTGCAAATGCGGGTTCAGCTTCTTTGCTCCGGCTCATCTTCCAAAGCTTTTCCTAGCGCAATGAACCGGCCGCGACATAGACGTAGCCGTCGAACAGGCGGCGCTGGGTGCGCAGCAGCGTGCATTGTTCGGCGTGCCATTTCCCTTCTTTCTGCCCGACCTGGGCAGCGGTGACGAGTATTCCGGAGGGCATGGCGATACGCAGCCTGGCTTGTGGATCGTCCGGAACACGGGTGTGTTCGTGCACCAGGGAGCCCTGCAGCCGCGCCGCCACGGACAGGCATAGCGATGCGGTCAATGGCAGTGCCCGATGCGGCTGGCCATTCGACAGCATGCGCGCCGTCACATCCACCGTTGCCGCGTCGATACGCTGGCTGGTCAGCGTTGCGGCGTCCTGGGCCTGTGCGACCCAGCCGATGATGGGCACCGATTTCCGGCTCGCGGCTTCGGGGCTATCCGAAATACCCATGGCCATCGATGCGGCGCAACGTATGGCGGCCAACTTTTCCAGCAGCCCGGGCACCGCCTCGATGTCCGCCGGCAACTCGGTTCCAGCCAGGCCCAGATCGCGCGCGCGCAGGAACACGCAGGCATTGGCCGCATCGATCATGGAGACTTCGACTTTGCCGTGGCCCGGCACGTCCAGCACGTCCGTCACATTGCCGGTGGGCAGCAGCTTGCCGGTCGTCGCGCCGCCGGGGTCCAGAAACGCCAGGCTGATGGGCGCGCCGCTGCCCGCCACGCCGGGAATAATCAGGTCGCCGTCGATGGCGGTACGGCCGTCTTCCACTTCGAACCGGGCATGGATCAACTTGCGGGTATTGGTGTTGTGGATCCTGACCAGCACTTCGCCTTCGGCGGCGACCTTGACCAGGCCTTCGTCGACGGCGAACGGCCCCATGGCCGAAGACATATTGCCGCAGTTGGCGTGGTAGTCGACGCGTGCTTCCTTGATCTGGATCTGCGCCTTGGTGTAATCGATATCAGCATCGGGATGCGAAGCCGGCCCGACGATGCAGACCTTGGATAGCGAAGACAAGCCGCCACCCATGCCGTCGAGCTGCCTGCCATAGGGATCCGGGCTGCCCATCGCGGCCAACAGGAAACGGTCGCGCGCGGCGGCCTCATCGGGCAGGTCGCGGGAATGGAATACGAGCGCCTTGCTGGTGCCGCCGCGTATGAACGCAGCAGGGATTCTGATCTGCTTCATTGCTTCCTCGTTATGTCTTTGGACCTGATCGCCGCTTTGCCTGGCCGCCATTGCCCAGGCCCTGATCCGACGCTGTGCTTGGCCGTCATGGCTCAGGCCCCGATCTGCTTGATTGGCTGGTCGTTATAACTCAAGCCGCGTGCAGCGGCTTGCCCGATCCGCGCCATTCGCGCAGGCCGCGACGCGCAGGTACCGCCGCCCAGGCGCCGCTGCGGCAACCGTCGACACCCAGTTCCTCGATGGCCCTTAGCGCCCGGCCTTGGCCGGCGCCAGGGCCTGCTGCTGGTAGGCCGTTTTCAGGCGCTCGGCCAGGAAATCCAGCAGCACGCGCACGGCCGGCGTCATGCCGTGGCGGGACGGGTAGATGCAGTGCAGGATGCCGAGCTGCGAACGCCACTGCGGCAGCACCTGCACCAGCCGTCCCTGGCGGCGATCCTCGTGCGTGGCCATGGCCGGCAACAGTGCGATCCCGCGGCCTCGCGCCGTGGCCTCTACCAGGACCGTGAAGTCATTGCATACCAGCGCCGGCTTGATGGGTACGGCCACCTGCGTCCCCTGCTCGTCCAGCAACGTCCATTCAGCCGTTCCGCCGGGTTCGGCGAAATGCAGGGCCGTGTGTTCGGCCAGTTCCTGCGGCGTTGCCGGGTGGCCCCAGCGCTGCAGATACGCGGGGCTGGCCACCAGGCAACCCGAACTCTGGCCCAGGTGCCGCACCACGAACTCGGCATCCGTATTCAACTGCTCGCGCACGCGGATGGCCAGATCCACGCCTTCGGCGATCAGATCCACGCGGCGGTTTGTCACCATCAGTTCCACCGTGATATCCGGCCATGCGTCCAGGAATTCGGGCAAGGCTGCCGCCAGCATCCATTGGGCAACCGCCACCGGGCAACTGACGCGCACCGGCCCCGACGGCGCGGCTTTCAAGTTCTGCATGGCGTCGTGCGCGGCACGCGCCGAGGCCGAGATCTCCTGGCAATACTGCAGGAATCGCTCACCCGCCGTGCTCAGGCGCAAACGCCGGGTCGTACGCTGCAGCAGACGCACTCCCAGCGTGGCTTCCAGCTCGGAGATGCGCCGTGACAGGCGGGACTTCGGAATATTCAATGCGCGCGACGCTGCGCTGAACCCACCGTATTCGATCACCTGGGAAAAGTAATAAAGGTCGTTCAGATCCTGCATAGCGCGTCCGGATTGTTCTATTGATGGAACGAGTCGTTCATCTTAACCCCCTTTTTGCGGCGAATGATGATGCGTAAAGTTTGCCCATCGCATCGCAAACACGTTCAAGACATTCCATCCAGGAGATCCATCATGAATATGCTCGTTATCCATTCCTCCATCCTTGGCAATAACTCGAAATCGCGTCTGGTCGCCGACCAGCTGGTCGGTCGCCTGGCCGAAATGGATCCAGGCATGACCATACGCACCCGCGACCTGGGCGCCTCGCCGCTGCCCTATGTGGACGCCGGCTACCTGGGCGCCCTGTTTACTCCCGCCGGCGAACGCACGGCCGAACAGGCGCGGGTCGCCGCCCTGGCCGACGAACTGATCGCGGAAATCGCCCAAGCAGACCGCGTCGTCATCGCCGCGCCCGTGTACAACTTCAACGTACCTGCACAGCTGAAGACCTATATCGATTACATCGCCCGCGCCGGCGTTACCTTCAAATACGGCGCGGACGGCAAGCCGCAAGGCCTGCTGACGAACAAGAAGGTCTATATCGTGACGGCGCGCGGCGGCAAGGCGGTGGGTACCGCGTTGGACCAGGCGACCTCTTATCTGTCGACGGTGCTGAACTTCCTGGGCATGGACGACTTGACGTTCATCCACGCCGAGGGCCTGAATATGGGCCCCGACGGCGCGGCCGCCGGCCTGGCAAGCGCCCGCGATCAGATCGACCTGCATGTGGGCGAACCGGCGCTGGCCTGACGGCCCACCGGCTCTGGTTACTGGCTGGTCGCCATCGCCAAATGCGCCGGCACTGCGTCCGCGCCGACCAGCCGTTCAGTGCCCTGGCCGCAAAACCGAGGCGCTGAAGAAGACCCGGCGAGGTTTGTGATACTGTATATATATACAGCACATTACTCGCGGACTGCGCGCCATGGAACTGCAGACCAAGCTCGAAATCCTGGCCGACGCGGCGAAGTACGACGCCTCATGCGCCAGCAGCGGCGCGCCCAAAAGGGATTCGCGCGGGCGCGAGGGCCTGGGCGCCAGCACGGGCGCCGGCATTTGCCACAGCTTCACGCCGGACGGCCGCTGCGTGTCGCTGTTGAAGATCCTGCTGACCAACTTCTGCCAGTACGATTGCCTGTATTGCGTGAACCGGCGTTCGAGCAATGTGCCGCGCGCCCGCTTCCTGCCGCGCGAGGTCGTCGACCTGACGCTGGACTTCTATCGTCGCAACTACATCGACGGCCTGTTTCTCAGTTCCGGGATCATCCGCAGCGCGGACTACACCATGGAACAGCTGGTGCAGGTGGCACGCTCGCTGCGCGACGATCATCAGTTCCGCGGCTATATCCATCTGAAGACCATTCCGGACGCCGATCCCCAGCTCATCTCGCTGGCCGGCCAGTACGCGGACCGGCTCAGCGTGAACATCGAATTGCCGACTGACGGCAGCCTGCAACGGCTCGCACCCGAAAAGAACGCGCACACGATCAAGCGCGCAATGGGCTCGATCCGCCTGGCACAGGAAGAAGCACAGGAAGAGGCGCGCGGCCAGAAGCGCGCGCCGCGTAGCGCACCAGCCGGGCAGAGTACGCAGATGATCGTGGGCGCGGATGACGCCGATGACCGCACCATCCTTCATACGGCGCAATCCCTATACGGCTCGTACAAGCTGAAGCGCGTCTATTACTCCGCCTTCAGCCCCATTCCCGATAGCCCGTCCACCCTGCCCTCGAAGGCGCCCCCGCTATTGCGCGAGCATCGTCTTTACCAGGCGGACTTCCTGTTGCGTGGCTATGGGTTTCGTGCAGAGGAATTGTTCCAGGGCGCCGGCGACCTGCCGCTGGACATCGATCCGAAACTGGCGTGGGCGTTGGCGCATCGTGAATCGTTTCCCGTCGACCTGAACCGCGCGCCTCAACGGTTTATCGCGCGCGTGCCCGGCATCGGCATGCGCAATGCCAAACGGCTGGTGGATCTGCGCCGCCTGCGCGCCATTTGCTATCAAGACCTGATTCGCTTGCGCTGCTCCATGGACAAGGTCAAGCCCTTCGTCGTGGTGCAGGATTACCGGCCCGGCCTCGCGGATCCGCCATCGGAACAGTTGCGGCAAGCGTTGTCCGCGGCGCCCGTGCAATTGTCACTGCTATGAACGGCAAGGGCTTGCCTACGCTGATTGTGGAGCGCGGATACGCGGGCTGGCGCGAGCAGGCGCTGCGCGCGCTCGCGGCCAATTGGCCGCCGGAAGCGGTGACGTGGGCCGAACGCGCTTCCGCACCAGGCGCGGGCACTCAACAGATGGCGCTGGACTATTCGCTGGAGCCTTCCGCATCGGCGATGGATCCGGCATCCGCCCAGGTCCCGCCCGAAGCCAGGATGGAAGACTCGGACCTCAACCGATCGCACACGCACGGCTCGGACGCTGCGCCGGCGGTCCGCATTTCGAAGGATTTGGCAACCCTGCTGCAAGACGCTGCCCGGTACCGTTCGCCGCAACGCTGGGCTTTTATGTATCGCGTGCTGTGGCGATGGCAGCACGGCGATCGGGCGGTGGCATCGGCCGCGGACGAAGACGGTGCGCGGCTGAATGCA
>DATJHN010000544.1:0-2220 GCA_035493915.1 Bordetella sp. | reverse complement strand
CAGACCGCGGCACGAACGAAGCCCGCGGCAATCCAACAATCCGGGAGACGCAAATCGCGAACAGCTCGAAGAGCCGACAGGCGTTGACCATCAGCGCGGAGGATACGTTCCAAAGCAGCCGCGTGGTCATCTCGAGCCAAGCTCACATTTCACCTCCAGCCCCGCACGCCTGAACGAACTTGGTTCGTATGCCGACATGAAAGATGCAAATTCGCAGGCCAAACGCTCGATGCCTGGGCTTGATCATTTGCCCATGCTGCGCCGTAGCCGTTCGTATTCGGCCAGGTTCAGACGTTTCGCTTCTTCTTCGGCGTATTCCCTTTCGCCCGGATCGTACGATCCTTTGTAAAGGCATTTCTTACGGTTCGACGCGCAGTTGTCAGCAGTTGGAGCGGAACCGGTTTTAGCGGAGCCGGTTTGAGCAGAAGTGGACTTTGACCCCGAAGCGTCAGGACTAGTCTTCGTCGACGAGCACCCGCAAATAAACGCGACAAGCAGCAGCATTAAAACGCGGCGCGTCAACACTCGAATAGACATGTTCCTTAGCCCTCCAGAGACGCCAAGACTATTTTTTCAGATAGCCAAAAGCTGATGGCGTAGCAGAGACGAACCTGGAGTGGATGAAGGGAATGGCACCCAAACTCTAGCCCTTTGATCAAAAGAGATTCCCGCGACGCAGTTCACAACATGGCCTGCATTATCGGCTCAAATCCGCCTAGGGAAGGCAACGGGCTGTAACCCGGCCCTGGGATCAGTGACGGTGATGCTCAGCCTTTATCCGCGCGTTATTCGGCGCAAAAAGGCTCTGTCGACCTGTTCCAGGTCAACACGTCAACAGCGTCTGGCCGATGATTTTGCCCTGAGCAATCAGCCCGGGACACAGTGCCCGGTCAATGCCGTGGCAGAGCTGCGCGCGGCAACCGCCATGTTTCGCGCCATCTCCGCGCTGCAGCCCGTGTATGCGGCCGGATCCAAGGCCGCTCGAAGTGCCGCCTCGTCGACCGCGCCGCGAACGGAGGCGTCCTCCAGCAAAAGATCAGCCAACGGGATACCGCGCTGCCCCGCGTCCGCGATCGCATGCTTGACCCGCTCATAGGCCTGCGTCCGTCCGAACGCGGGAGCCAGGACCATCATCGCGTTCTCCGCCGCCATGGTTTGGCCCGAGGACGCCACGTTTCGGCGCATGTTCTCCGGTGCCAACTTCAGGCAGATCAACAGCTCATCCATGGCGCAAACCAGCTCATAAGCCAGGGGACATGCCTGGTCGATCAGCGTGTACATCATCTGGTTGTTGGCGGCGTCTCCCTCGTGTGTGGGTTGCATCGCTTCCAGAGCCAGAGGTGTCATGGCGCGCAAGCGGGCCGCGAGCGCGATCACCCCTACCACCACCTTCGGATTGACCTTGTTGGGCATCGTGCTGGAACCGATGACCTCGTCGCCCTGGCTTTCATAGACCTCGCCGATCTCGTCGGCCATCAGGATGTACAGGTCCCGGGCGATCTTGGAACACGTTGCGCTGAACAACGCGAGCAGCATGAAGTACTCCGCGATGTAGTCGGTACCGGCCCGCGACGGGACGGCCAGCGGTGTCAGACCAAGACGTGCCGACAAGCGGCGATTCAATTCCGCGCCCTGTTCGCCATATGTATGCATAGCGCCCAGCGCGCCGCCCCACAAACAGGCGAAGACACGCGATTCGGCGCCCTCGAAGCGCTGCTGGTGACGCAGGAACTCTTCGATCCAGCCGGCCGCCTTCAGGCCGAACGTGATGGGCAAGCCCTGGCGGAAGTTGGTGCGCCCGGCCGTAAGCATGTCGGCGCTGGCATCAGCCAGGTCCGCCAGCTTGAACAGCACATCGCCCAATTTCGTCATGAAGGCATCGTGCGCCTTGCGCATCAGCAAGGAACGCGCGGTCAGTATCACGTTCTGTGTGGTCGCGCCCCAGTGCACGTAGCCACCGGCATCGCCTTCACAGGCCCGCGCCAGTGCTCGCACGATCGACACAATGGGGGCCCGGGTGCGGGCAATGTCGGCCTCCAGCTCGATCGCGTCGACGTGCTCGAAGTTCGCCTTGCGCCCTATTTCCAACGCGGCGTCCGCCGGGATCATGCCGAGTTCGGCCTGGGTTTCGGCAAGCGCGGCCTCGATATCGAGCCACGACTGCCAGTGGTTGCGCTGGACGAACAGGTTGCGGATGTCGGCGACCGACAGCCGTGCGGC
>DATJHN010000543.1:0-8894 GCA_035493915.1 Bordetella sp. | reverse complement strand
TACCCCGTCTGCGAGCCGTGGACAAACCACGCGGCGCCCCGGATATGCTGCCGCACGGCGGCGGACTGATCAGATCTCAGTATACTGACTTTATAGTCAGCGTACTGACAAATTAGGGAAATCCTTGATATGGAGGTGCATCGCCGGAAAACGGGCCCTGCAGAGCAGGAGTTGACCGCGCCGGCTAGATGCTAGAAGGCGCGTAGCTGCGCGCGTCCGTACTGATTATTGGCTTCCACCAGCGTGGACAGCAGTTTCATGAAAATCTGCTGGTTGCGCTGCGACAACGGCTCCAGCAGGCGCTGTTGCGCGCGCGCCATGCCGCCCTGGAGCAGGCCCATGATACGCAGCCCCTCTTCCGTGATCACCGCCTGGCGCGACCGCTTGTCGTTGGGATTGACGCGGCGCTGCACCAAGCCACGCTCCTGCAAACGCTTGATGACGTCCGCCGTGGTCGTGCGGTCCAGGCCTAGTTCCATGCCGATGGCGGTCTGATCCATCCAGGGGCTGAGCGACAGTGCGGTCAACACACCATACTGCACCGGCGTGATGTTCTGCGTTTTGCACTCCTCGAAGAACATGGCATAGTGAATCTGATTCAGCCGTCGCACCAGATAGCCTGGGCGCGCCCAGAGCACTTGCTTGGCAGGCGCGAACACCGTGTCATCCGCGCCGGACGCCGCCTGCATCCGCCGCTTTCTTGTTGGTCTGGTTTGAATATCCACGTCTGACATGAGATTGGACCGCGAGGACGCCGCCAAGTTGTTAGTACACTGAATATTACACCAATGCCTGTTGGGCGCCCGCGCGCCGCTATGGCCGCCGGCCGAACAGTCCCCCCAGGCCGTAGCGAAACCGCGCCCACATCGCCTTCAGCCCGATACTGAGCATGTTCAGTTCCCCAGCTGGCGCGGCACCGCGTGCCGCGCCATGCCGGCCCTGCACCATGCGTGATTGCGCCAGCACCAGGACAGCCTGGGCCTGGCTGAGTATCGCCTGGGCCTGTAGCAGGACGACCTGGACATCGACAGCCTGGGCTGGAGTGGCACTGGATACCGCTGTGCATGCGCCAGACGCCGTGCCGGGGCCATCCGCGCGAAAGGCGTTCGGGGCCGCGGCGGAATGCGGCGCGGACGGATGGCGCTCGCCCTGCATGGCCGGCGGCGCGGCATCGGCCATGCCCTCCCCGCCGGGCGCCAGGGACTGAGCCAGGTTTCTTTCGAACTGACCCAGTATCTGCGATGCGACCTCCGCGATCATGCCGCTTCCCCGCCCATACTGCGCGACCGATCCGGACAGCGCGAGCTGCGTCGTCACCGTCACCCGCGTGCCGCCGTCCGCGGCCGGCGCCAGCGCGAAACTGAACTCTGAGCGCGCCGAGCCACGCCCCTTGGGGTCGATGCCGGATCCCTCCAACCACGCGACATGGCTGGTGTCGTCCCGGCGCACCAGTTCCGCCTGGCCGTCGAACGACAGCCGGATGGGACCCAGCCGCACCGACACCGAGCCCTTGTACCGGTTATCGCCCAGGACTTCCGTCAGCCGCGCACCCGGCAGGCACGGCAAGATGCGCGGCACATCCAGCATCAACTGCCAGGCTTCCTCCAGCGGCAGCGGCACGTGGAAGGTATTGGTGAATTCCATGGCTGTTCCTGAAAAGTTTGAAGACTATGTTCCGTCGGCACCGGATGAAGGCTCGCGCGGGCTCGGTCCGGACGCGTCCGCGCCAGCGCTTTGCCCGGCGGCCGCGTCCAGACATTCGAGCAGGCGCACAGGCGTCAACGGAAACTCGAGCAGGCGTACGCCATGGCTGGCCAGCGCATGTTCGACGGCGCCGATGACAGCGGCGGCGACCGGAATGGTTGCGCACTCCCCCACACCCTTGACGCCCAGCGGATTGAGCGGCGTGACGGACGGCTGGAATATCACCTCTACGTCCGGCACCTCTGGCGCGGTCGGCAGCAGGTACTCCGCGAACGTCGTCGTCAGCGGCTGTCCGCTGCTGTCGTATCCCATCCACTCGAACAGGGCATTGCCGATGCCGTGCACCACGCCGCCATGTACCTGGCCTTCGGCAAGCATGGGATTGATGATGCGTCCGCTGTCCTGCACGGCGACATAGCGGACAATGTTGACCGCGCCGGTCATGGCGTCGACCTCGACTTCGCAGGCATGCGATGCGCCGGCGTAGGCCTGCGCATCGCAATGAAAATGCTCGACTTCGTCCAACCCAGGGTCGCCGGGCACCGGCAGCGCATAGCCAGGCACGCCTTTCAACAGCATGGCCAGGCGCGCCAGCGCGACAGAGGAGCCCGTGCCCGATCTGGGCACGACATCGCCGTTCTCCAGGGTCAGGTCCTCCGGCAAGGCGTTCAGCACCGCAGCCGCGGCGTCCAGGATCCTGCGCCGCAGGCGAGCCGAGGCCTGGTCCACCGCGGACCCCGCCATGATCGCCTGGCGGCTGGCGAACCCGCCCATCCCGTAGCTGACGAAAGCAGTATCGCCGGCGATCACCTGCACGGCCTCGGGGGCGACGCCCAAGTGGCCCGCGCAGATCTGCGCCAGCGTGGTCTTGATGCCCTGCCCCATAGCCAGCGCGCCGGTATACACCGTGATCTGGCCGGAAGGCTGCACACGGACGCGCGCCGATTCGAAGGGCCCGCGGCCGGTCGGCTTGACGCTGTTGGCCAGGCCGAGCCCGCGGTACAGCCCCCTGGCGCGCGACGCCAGCCTGCGCGCTTCGAAGCCATCGTAGTCGATCGTCTGCAGCGCGCGCGCCTGCAAGGCGGGAAAGTCGCCGCTGTCTATGGTCAACGGTACGCCGGCGCGGGACTTCAGCGGCTTGGTGTAGGGAATCTTCTCCGCCGGGATCAGGTTGCGCCTGCGGCACTCCGCGCGATCGATGCCCAGTTCGGCACTCACGCGATCCAGCAGGCGCTCCATGACAAATGCCGCCTGCGGGTAACCGGCCCCGCGCACCGTGGCGACCGGGACCTTGTTGGTATAAGCCACCGAAACGTCCAGGTGATAGGCCGGAACGATATACGGGCCCGTCATGGACGACGCGGCGTTGTACGGGACGTTGGTCCCTTGCGGCGTGTACGCGCCATGGTCGTGCACCATGCGTCCGCGCAGGCCCAGCAAGCATCCCCGCTCGTCGACCGCGATAGCCATCGACCAATACTGGTCGCGCTCCTGGATCGCGCTGACGAAGTTCTCCCGGCGATCCTCCACCCACTTGACTGGGCGGCCCAGCTTGCGCGCCGCCGCCGGGACGGCGATCTCCTCCGGATAGATCATGAATTTGGCGCCGAACCCCCCGCCGACATCCGGTGTCACCACACGCAGCAGATCCTCCGGGTGGCCCAGCATCAGGGCGATCGTATAGTGCAGCTCGTGCGCCATTTGCGTGGACGACCAGACGGTCAGCTCGCCCGACGCGCGGTCCGGACGTGCCAGTACTCCGCGGCCTTCCATGGGATGGGCGCAACCGCGATGCACATGGAATTCTTCTTGCAGGACGCGGTGCGCGGCAGCGAAGGCGGCATCGCAATCGCCGTACGACAAGGCGTATTCCTGCAGGACGTTGGACGCCACCTCGGTACGCACGCGCGGCGCCGAGGGATCGAGCGCATCGCGGCAGTCCGACACGGCAGGTAGCACCTCGTAGTCGACGGCCACCGCCGCAGCGCCATCCTCGGCCACATGGCGCGAGCAAGCGACCACTATCGCCACTGCCTCGCCCACGAAGGCCACCTCGCGCGATGCCAGCACGAAAGGCGTCGTATCGGCCGGCAGGTTGGCCAACGGAAAGCCGAGCGGCATCCGCCACTCCGTCAATTCGCCGAACAAGTCCTGCGCCGCGTAGACCGCCACCACGCCGGGCATGGCGCGGGCCGCGGTCGCGTCGATGGAGAGAATGCGCGCATGCGCGTGCGGGCTGCGCACGAAACAGGCATGGAGTACCCCATCGACCGCGATGTCGTCCAGGAAGCGGGCCGTGCCTGTCAACAGGGACTCGTCTTCAATGCGGAGCGCGGCCTGGCCGATACCGGGATTCGATACGTTCGCCACCCGCTGGCCAGCGTCCGACGTGCCTACGCGTGCCTTGCGTTCAAGCGATACGTCCATCAACCTGTCCTTCGCGCAGCCGCCGAGCCGTCCGCAGGGCGGCGGCCACGATGTTTTGGTAACCCGTGCAACGGCACAAATGGCCGGACAGCACATCCCGCACGGCAGCCTCGTCGGCATCCGGTTGGTCCCGCAGCAGTTCCACCAGGGACATCAGGATGCCCGGAGTGCAATAGCCGCATTGCAATGCGTGCAATTCATGGAAAGCGGCCTGCAGCGCGTGCGGCGTGCCGTCCCTGCCCGCCAAGCCCTCGATCGTCTCTACCCGGCAATCCTCCGCCTGTACCGCCAGCATCAAGCAAGCGCGCGCGGAATGTCCGTTCACCAGCACGGTACAGGCGCCGCATACACCATGCTCGCAGCCCACATGCGTACCGGTCAGCTTCAGTTCTCCGCGCAGGAAGTCCGCCAGATGCACACGTGGCTCGGCCGTGCCTTCGCGGGTTTCGCCGTTGACGACCAGCCGTATCGGCTGGGTGGCGCGGCCCATATCGTCCTCGCTCATGATGGTGCGATCTCCTCTTGGGCGACGGCCCGCTGGACGGCCTGGTCCAAGGCCCGGCGCGTGAGCACCGCGGCCAGCCTGCGCCGGTACCATGCGGGCACATAGCTGTCCCCGCTGGCATCGACCTGACCGCACAAGGCGGCGGCGCGTGCCAGCGCTTCCTCGGTTGGCTCGCGGCCCAGCAGCGCGTCCTCGGCTTCGCGCATGCGCAATGGCGCGATCGCCACGCCGCCCAGTGTCAGCGAAGCGCGCGCGATGCGGCTCTGCCCGTCCAACAAGACCAGGGCCGCACACGAGACGATGGCGAAATCGCCGTGGCGCCGCGCAAATTCGACGAAGGCATGCCCATGACGGCGGGGCCAGGCCGGCACCCGCACCGCGGTCACCATTTCGTCGGATTCCACGGCGGGAGTCATATAGGCCGCCGGAAAGTCCGCGATGGCGATCTCGCGCGTGCCGCGCCTGCTGCGCACCACGATGGCCGCGTCCATGGCCGTGGCCACCGTCGGGATTTCCGCGGAAGGATCCAGTTGGCACAGGCTGCCGCCCACGGTCCCGCGATTGCGCGTCTGCCGGTGCCCGACGTGCAGCACGGCCTCGCGCCACAACGGCAGGCGCGCCGCCACCAGCGGCGAGAATTCGACGTCGCGCTGCCGCGTCATCGCGCCGATCTCGATCGTGTTACCCGCATCGTCTTCGCGGATATAGGCCAGCTCGGGAATGCGATTGATGTCTACCAGGCAGTCCGGAAAAGCAAAGCGCATGTTCAGCATGGCGACCAGCGATTGGCCGCCCGCCAGGATGCGCGCATTTTCCGTATCGCCCAGCATGTGGAGCGCTTCGTCCACCGTACGCGGCGCCAGGTAGCGCAGGACCGGGGCTTTCATTGGCGTCCGTCAGATCTTGGAGAGATCCAGCGCCGACTTCGCGAACAGCTCCTCGGCCGCCACCTTCCGCTTCGACAGCCCCTGTTCGTAGTGGTAGCGGGCGAAGGTTTCGATGGTGTGGCGGTTGGCGTCCAGCCCGTACGGCCAAAAATCCTCGCCCATGATCGATCGCGCTTCGTTGTAGTGGTGCACCATCCACGGCAGCGTGACCGCCAGATGACAAATTTCGTTCAGTTCCTTCACCGCTAGCGCCTTCGCCTTCATGAAGGCCTTGTAGACGCTGACCGGCAGCCACGGATTTTCTTCCACCAAGGATTTGCGAATACCCACCATGTGCATGATGGGGAAAATTTTGGTGCGGCGGTAATAGTCCTTCTCGGCTTCGATGTAGTCGCCGAACAGGCGGCCCACATTGGGCGCGCCACGCAGGAAGCAGGATGGCGCCCGCGCGCCGATGTAGCCGTCAATCTCGCCGGCCTCCAGCATGCCGGACAAGGTCTTGTCGTCCGGGATCTGCTGAAGATCGATTTCTTTGCCCAGGTCGATGGGCGCCCGCTCGCCACGGCCTGCATCCTCGATACCGCCGCGACGCCATTTGATGTCGCTGGGCTTGACGCCGTATTCGTCCTCCAGGATGCCGCGAATCCACACGTTTGCGGTGATCTGGTACTCCGGCACGCCGATGACCTTGCCGCGCAGGTCCTGCGGCGTCTTGATGCCACGGTCGGTACGGACGTAGATGCCCGACTGGCGGAACACACGCGAGATGAAGGCCGGCACCGCGACATATTCATTGTCGCCGCGCGCGGTGGTCATCATGTGGCTGCTCATGGAGATCTCGGTGACGTCGAACTCCTGGTAGCGAAACGCCCTGTGGAACGCTTCCTCCGGTTCGATCGGTACGGCGGCGACTTCACACCCTTCGATCGGCGCGCGGCCATCGAACAATGCCTGAGTCCGGTCGTACGCGCCGCATGCCAGACTGATTCTCAACTTGCTGCTCATTGAATGCTCCTTGTTATCGTGCCATATAGTGCGAAAAGGTTGTCTGTCTTGCGGCTAGTCCGCGGACAAACCTATCTGGTGCGCCAGCGCGGTGAATTTGTCGATATCGCTGGCCACCATCTTCTGGAATACCGCAGGCCCGTCGGACGCGGTGTCGTAGCCCAGGTCCGTGAGTTTCTGCTGTACGTCCGGGCGCTGCATGATCTTCGCGACCCCGTCATAGAGCTTCTGCTTAATATCGCTGGGCGTGCCGGCCGGCGCGAGCAGTCCATGCCACTGCGTCAGCTCATAACCGGGATAACCCTGCTCCGCCACCGTGGGCACGTCGGGCATCAGCTTGGAGCGCTCCTTGGACGTAACCGCCAGTGCGCGCAGCTTGCCCGCCTTGATGAAAGGCAGCGCGCTGGACGCGGTAATCACCGCCAGGCCGATCTGGCCACCCACCACGTCGTTCAGCGCCGGACCACATCCCTTGTAGGGCACGTGCACCATGTTGACCTTGGCCTGGAGCTTGAAAAGTTCACCCGCCAGGTGCTGGGGCGTGCCGTTGCCGCAGGAGCCGAACGACACGTCGTTGCTCTTCGTCGCCGCGGCCGTCACGTCGGCCAAGGTCTTGTACGGCGAACTGGGCGGCACCACCAACACGGAGGGCACATACGCGATATTGATGATGGCGTCGAAGTCCTTCTTGGGATCGAAGGGTAAGGTCTTGAACACGCCCGGGTTGACGGCGAAGGAGCTGTTGACCATCAGCAGCGAATAGCCGTCCGGAGCGCGCTCCTTCACCACGCGAGCGCCGACGTTGCCGCTGGCACCCGGGCGGTTTTCGACTATCGCCCCTTTGCCCAGCGTGTCGGCCATGTAGCTGCCGACGAGCCGGGCCAGCATATCGGTGCCGCCACCGGGCGGGAACGTCACGATGATATCCAGATTCCTGTCAGGAAAGGAGGAGGCGCCCTCCGCGAGGGCGGCTGTCCCGCCCGCCAGGCACAGGGCCGCCGTGGCGACCCCAAGAATCAACTTCCGCAGCTTCATGGCTTACTTACCCCTTGTGTAGCGGTGCTCGGCGGCACCGACTCGTTGATCAATTAATCAGCCTACTGAGCTTTTTGCTCATAATACTGAATATCGAAAGGATGGCATCTAGGGAAAGTACTTAGCGGATCGCTCACACTCTTCAAGATTGAGATGCGGGTCGCTGGATCGCCGGGCGCGCACCCGGCTTGCACTGCGCGTCGCGATTGACGCCCAGGGGCCGTCGTGGACTCGATAAGTCCTACTTGACTGACTTCCGCGAAAGATCAGGCTACAGATCGAGCAGTTTGCGGACCGCTCAAGACGCGTGCTGACGCGATTTGAGAAAAGGCGAGGTCGACGTTATGCAGAACATCATTCAGGCCATGCGGGCACACGCGCTTACGCCCCACGACCTCCAGGCAGCGATGGCCACCGCGCGCGAGTCAAGTGGCATCGCCCTGATACAGAGCTATATCAAGCGCCTGATAATCAAAATTTCCTGCGAGACGCTGGTGGCAAGGCGGTGTGCGATGCTCATGGCCACGCATGCGTCGAGTCGACATGTATTCAACCTACCCCGCCGCCAGCGGCCGGGTCCGCGCTACCAGCCAGTCGTGCGCGGCGCCATCGACATAAGGCAGCAGACGGTCGCGCACGTGCGCGTGATAGCCGTCCAGCCAGGCGATTTCATCGGGACGCATCAGATCGGACTGGATGCAAGACGTATCGATAGGACACAGCGTCAAGGTTTCGAAGACCAGGAACTCGCCCAGTTCGGTCGTCTGGCCGGGCCGGTTGCAGACCAGGTTCTCGATGCGCACGCCCCAGCGGCCGGGACGGTAGATGCCAGGTTCGTTGGAGGTGATCATGCCCGGCTCCATGGCCGTATGCGGCCCGGCCAGCGCGCGGTGCGCGATTACCTGCGGCCCTTCGTGGACGTTCATGAAATAGCCGACGCCGTGACCGGTGCCATGGCCGTATTCCGCTCCGCCTTCCCAGATGGGCGCGCGGGCGATGGCGTCCAGCATGGGGGACAGGACGCCGCGGGGAAAATGGGCGCGCGATAGTGCGATCATGCCCTTGAGCACCAGCGTGAAATCCCGTTTCTGTTCAGCCGAGGGCGTGCCAACCGCCACCACGCGCGTTATGTCCGTGGTGCCGCCTTCGTACTGGCCGCCGGAATCGATCAACAGCAGGCCGTTGCCTTCGATGACCGCGTGCGATTCCGGCGTGGCCCGGTAATGCGGCATGGCGCCGTTGGCGTTGTAGGCGGCGATGGTGCCGAAGCTGAGCGAGACGAAGCCCGGGCGCCGCGCGCGGGCCGCGGACAGTTTTTCGTCGATGGTCAG
>DATJHN010000542.1:0-7061 GCA_035493915.1 Bordetella sp. | reverse complement strand
CTTCGGCAACATCCCGCAGGTCAAGGAACACCTGAACCTGATCGTGCTGATCGGGCTGGCCGCGGCCATACTGCCGCTGGTGCTGGCCGGCCTGTGGAAAATATTTCGCCGCAGGATGGGGTAGCCCACCCCCGAAGCGCTACGCGCTCCCCCCAGGGGGCGACGCTGGCGGACCGGCGAAGCCGGCTCCGGCGGCGTCCCCGGTCGGGCCGTATGCGTTGTTTCCTGTGTCGCAGGAAGCGCGAAGCGCTTTAGCTGACGTCGCCTACGCGTGCTAGTGGCGGATTGGTTGTCAGGTAGCGTTGGATGCCGTTGAACATGGCCAAGGCCAGTTTGTCCTGGTGGGAGCCTGACTTCAGCAGCGCTTCTTCGCTCGGATTGCTGATAAAGGCGGTTTCAACCAGGATGGACGGAATGTCCGGCGCCTTCAGCACGGCGAAACCGGCTTGCTCGACGTCGTCCTTGTGCAGCCGGTTGATCTTCTTGATCTCTTCAAGCAATACGCTGCCCAGCTTGAGCTAATCGTGAATCTGCGCCGACGTCGACAGGTCCAGCAGTACTTTCGCGACCTGTTCATCGTGTGAACCCAGGTTCACGCCGCCGATCAGGTCGGCCGAGTTTTCCTTGTTCGCCATCCAGCGCGCGGCCGCGCTGGAGGCGCCGCGCTGCGATAGCGCGAATACCGACGATCCGCTGGCGCTGGGCTTGATCCAGGCATCCGCGTGGATGGACACGAACAGGTCCGCGCGTACGCGTCGAGCCTTTTGCACGCGCACGTGCAGCGGCACAAAATAGTCGTCGTCGCGCGTCAGGTAGGCGCGCATATTGGGTTGCGCATCGATCAGCGCCTTCAGCCTGTGCGCGATCCGCAGCACCACGTCTTTTTCGCGCAGGCCGGTCTGGCCGCTGGCACCGGGATCCTCGCCGCCATGACCGGGATCCAGCGCGATGGTCAACATGCGCTTGCGGCCGCTCAGCTTGGGCGGCAGGTCGGACGGACGCGGCATGGCCACGGACGGCGGCGCATTGGGCAGCGGCGGGGGCGGCGGAATCGTGGCCGTATCGGGGCCCGGCGGATTGCGTGAAATGTCGTCCAGGATGCGAGCGAGCGGGTCGTCCACGTCCGGTCCCGGCGGCTTTTTCAGAATCGCCATCAACGGGTCCTGGGCCACCTTGGGATACAGGTCCAGCACCAAGCGGTACTGGTAGTCCGCCACCGGTTTCAGGGTAAAGATCTGCGGCGCCACCGCCTGCTTCAGATCGAACACCAGGCGCACGACGTTGGGACGGTTCTGCGCGATCCGCATCGAACGGATGTACGGATCGTCCTTGCGGATCTTGCCGGCCAGCTCGTTCAGCGACTGGCTCATGGACAGGCCCTGGATATCGACGACCAGCCGGTCGGGATTCTCCAGCGTGAATTGTTCCGCCTTGAGTTCGCTGTCCAGTTCCAGTGTGACGCGCGTGTATTCGTCGGCCGGCCAGGTACGTACCGCGAGTATCGTGGCGGCCTGCGCCAGACGTGGAACGACGGGAAGAACCAGCAGCGTGGCGGCGGCGCCGATCAGGCGGCGCCGCGAGATGGCGCGCCGGGAGACCGGGGCGCCGGGGAGGGGACAATCGCGTTC
Source organism: Bordetella sp. (assembly GCA_035493915.1). Lineage (GTDB taxonomy): Bacteria > Pseudomonadota > Gammaproteobacteria > Burkholderiales > Burkholderiaceae_B > Bordetella_C. Next base: position 5,433 of record DATJHN010000542.1, on the reverse strand, counting down.
AGCCATAGTTGTCCTCGAGCGGTATGCGCGGTCAACGTGGCATCGCGTCCTTGCCCGGCGTAAGCCAGGGAAATGTGCAGATCAGGCGGGGGTAAAAGCGCCGCCGCCCGTTCCGGCCATTCGATCAAGACGACCGCATCATCCCGCAGTAAATCGCGGAATCCTGCGTCCAGCCACTCGCGCGGATCGCTAAATCTATAAAAATCAAAGTGATAGAAGTATAAGTTAGAAACTTTATAGGTTTCAAGCAGGGCGTAGCTCGGGCTTTTGATCCGGCCCTTAATGCCGCTTTCGCGCAACAGCGCCCGGACGAAGGCCGTTTTCCCGGCTCCCAGGTCCCCGGAGAGGTGAATGCGGCCTCCCGGCTCCGCGCCGGCGGCGCCGTTCAGCAGGGGAGCAAGGCGGCGCGCCAGGTCGTCGGTGGCGAGATCGTCGGGCAGATGCAGGGTCAGGCTGCTGGAGGCGGACATGACGCGGGGCGAGTGGTAAAAACAAAGGATTATAGGAACCCGCCCGCGCGCGCCGCGCTTGGCGAACAACGGAGCCGCACGACCATGAAGACCCGCACCGAGAAAGACACCTTCGGCCCTATCGATGTCCCGGCCGATCATCTGTGGGGCGCGCAGACGCAGCGGTCGCTGCAGTTCTTCGCGATTTCCACGGAGAAGATGCCGGTCCCGCTGGTCGACGCGATGGCGCGGCTGAAAAAAGCGGCGGCTCAGGTCAATGCCCAACTCGGCGAACTGGACCGCGGCATTGCCGACGCCATCGTAAAGGCGGCCGACGAAGTCATTGCCGGCAAGTGGCCGAACGAGTTCCCGCTATCGGTCTGGCAGACGGGATCCGGCACGCAAAGCAATATGAACATGAACGAGGTCCTGGCCAACCGCGCCTCGGAAATCCTGGGCGGCGAGCGCGGCGAAGGTCGCAAGGTGCATCCGAACGACCACGTCAACCGCGGGCAGTCGTCCAACGACACCTTCCCCACCGCCATGCACGTGGCGGCCGCGGTGCAGGTCGAACAGCATCTGTTGCCTGCCCTGAAATCCCTGCGCGCCACGATGGCGGAAAAAAGCGCGGCCTTCTACGACATCGTCAAGATAGGCCGGACCCATCTGCAGGATGCGACGCCGCTGACACTGGGCCAGGAACTGTCCGGCCACGTCGCGCAATTGGATTTGTGCGAACAGCAGATACGCGCGGCGCTACCGGGACTGCATCAACTGGCGATCGGTGGCACGGCCGTGGGCACCGGTTTGAATGCGCATCCGGAATTCAGCGCGCGTGTGTCGGCGCAGCTCGCGCACGATACCGGCGCGGCCTTCGTGTCGGCGCCGAACAAATTCCAGGCACTGGCTTCGCACGAGGCATTGCTGTTCATGCATGGGGCGTTGAAGACGCTGGCGGCCGGCATGATCAAGCTTGCCAACGATGTGCGCTGGCTGGCCAGCGGTCCGCGTTCCGGCTTGGGTGAAATCAGCATTCCCGAAAACGAACCGGGCAGCTCCATCATGCCGGGCAAGGTCAATCCCACGCAGTGCGAGGCGATCACCATGCTGGGCGCGCAGGTGCTGGGCAACGACGTCGCCATCAACATCGGCGGCGCCAGCGGCAACTTCGAGCTCAACGTATTCAAGCCCCTGGTGATACACAACTTCCTGCAGTCGGTGCGCCTGCTGGCCGATGGTATGCACAGCTTCAACGAGCACTGCGCCAAGGGCATCGAGCCCAATCGCGACCGCATCGCGGAACTGGTGGATCGTTCGCTGATGCTGGTGACGGCGTTGAATCCGCATATCGGTTACGACAAGGCCGCGCAGATCGCCAAGAAGGCGCACAAGGAAAACCTGTCGCTGAAAGAGGCCGCGCTGCAGCTCGGCCACGTCACCGAAGCGCAATTCCAGCAGTGGGTCGTGCCCGCGGACATGACCAACGCCAAGCGGAAATCGTGATCGCTCGTTGAAGATACGTGAATTGTGCGATGCCGGCTGTTCATGGCCGGCATCGCGCCCACGCATGCCATGTGGCAAGGGCTTGCCGCGGTACCTCACGTAAAAAATTGCTGCTATCCTCCACAATTGTGCAGGAGCGTGCACTTCCCCATAAGGCGAAGGCAATGTACGCCCGCAGTCAAATCAGCCCGCAACGGGCGGGTTGAAGAACATAGGAGATTGATTCAATGATGAAAATCCGCACGCTGGCGGCAGCGATCACGCTGGGCGCGGGGGCCCTTGCCGCGACCGCCCAGGCTGCCGACAAGTATCCCAGCCATGCCATACGCGTGATCGTGCCGTTCGCTCCCGGCGGCTCCACCGACATCATCGCCCGCCTGGTCACCCAGCGCATGAGCCAGGAGCTCGGCCAGCCCTTGGTGATCGAAAACAAGGGCGGCGCGGGCGGCGCCATCGGCGCGGCCGAAGCCGCCAAGGCGGCTCCCGATGGCTACGTGCTGTCCATCGCGACGGTGTCGACAATGGCGGTCAATCCCGCCTGCCGCCCCAACGATCTGCCCTACGATCCCATCAAGGATTTCCAGCCGGTCACCAACTTCGCCAACACCGCGAATGTGGTGTCGGTGAATCCCAAGAAGATGCCGGTCAAGGACTTCAAGGAATTCCTTGAATTGCTCAAGAAGAACCCGGGCAAGTTTTCCTACGGCAGCTCGGGCACCTGCGGCGTGCTGCACCTGATGGGCGAATCCTTCAAGCTGGCCACGGGTACGGATATTGTGCACGTACCCTACAAGGGATCGGGTCCGGCGTTGTCCGACGTCGTCGGCGGCCAGATCGAAATCCTGTTCGACAACCTGCCGTCGTCGATGCCGCAGATCCAGGCCAAGTCCATCAATGCGATGGCCGTGGCTTGGCCCACGCGCATCAAGACGATGCCCAACGTGCCGACTTTCGCCGAAGTGGGTTTCCCGTCGGTGAACCAGCCGGTGTGGTACGGCCTGCTGGCGCCCGCCGGTACGCCCATGGACATCGTGAACAAACTGCGCGATGCCGCCGTGGTGGCGCTGAAGGATCCCAGGGTGATCAAGGCGCTGGACGAGCAGGGCTCCGAACCTTCCGGCAACACGCCTGAAGAGTTCTCCAAGGAAATCAAGTCGCAGTACGACTGGGCCAAGGAAATCGTCAAGAAGCAGAACATCAAGCTCGAGTAATCGATACGACGCTGATGAAAAAAGCCAGGCCGCGTGACGCGTGCCTGGCTTTTTTTTTGTACGATTCCGGCCATGAGCAAAACCCGCCACGTCTCCGAAACGCCGGCAACGCAATTCCTGAAGCAGCATAAGGTGGCGTACACCGAACACACTTACGATTACGTCGATCATGGCGGAGCCGGAGAAGCCGCGCGCCAGCTCGGCCTGGATCCGCACGCGGTCGTCAAGACGCTTATCATGGAAGACGAGGCGGCGCGCCCGCTGATCGTGCTGAGGCAGGGCGATCGCGAGGTCTCCACCAAGAATCTGGCGCGGCAGGCCGGCCTGAAAAAGGTCGCGCCGTGTCAGCCGGACGTGGCGCAGCGCCATTCGGGCTACCAGGTGGGCGGCACATCGCCGTTCGGCACACGCAAGCGCATGCCGGTATGGGTGGAAGCCAGCGTGCTGGACTATCCGGTCATTTACATCAACGGCGGGCGGCGCGGTTATCTGATCGGCATCGCGCCGAAGGTGCTGGTCGATCTGCTGGGCGCTCGTCCGGTTTCGGCCGCGCTGGAATAAGCGCCGCTGCTCCACAAGGCGACGCCATAACGGTCGCCGCTGCCGCCGCATGCCGCTGCCGGATAGCCCCGTGCGAAAATTTTTCCCGGCTTGGGTCGGGACTGTTTATGACGCCGGCGGATGCGCGTGACGGCGCCGGTATTCCGCCGGCGTTACCCCCACATGCTTGTGGAATGTCCTGCGCAGCGTATCGGCGTTGGCAAAACCGCATTCCGCCGCGACCTGCTTGGGCGCCTTCGCGCCGTCTTCCAGCATCGATCTGGCGGCCGATACGCGTGCCGCCTCTACCCATGACGCGGGCGTGACGCCGGTTTCGGTACGGAACAGGCGCGCGAAGTGGCGTGGGCTCAACCCCGCGTGCTGGGCAAGGCTGGCGACGTCGTGCCGTAGCGCCGGATTGGTGGCGACCCAGCGCTGCACCTCCTGCAGGACCGAGCGGCCGGCGGGATGGGTCTCACCCTTGCGGCTGAACTGCAATTGGCCGCCAGGCCGTTTAAAGAACATCACCAGGTGACTGGCCACGCGCCGCGCGATATCGCGGCCCAGGTCTTCTTCCACCAGCGCCAGGGCCAGGTCGAGGCCGGCCGTCACGCCGGCGGCGGTGCGCAGCTTGCCGTCGCGCACGTACAGCGCGTCCTCGTCCACCGTCACCGTCGGGTAGGCCTGGACGAGCGTTTCCACGGCGGCCCAATGGGTGGTAATGCGGCGGCCGTCCAGCAGCCCGGCTGCCGCCAGAATGAAGGCGCCCGTACATACTGAGCCATAGCGCCGCGATCGGCGGGCGCTGGCGCGCAGCCATTCGTTGATATCCGCGGTCAGCTGCAATCGATGCGCATGCGGGGCGCCGGCGACCAGCAGGGTATCGAAGCGCTCTTCCGTCTGCCCCGCCACCAGGTCCGGCAGTATGCGGGTGCCCGACGAGCTGCGCAGTGGCCCCGCCTCGCAGCCGACGACGCGCAGGCTGTAGTACTCGCGGCCGGCTTCCAGGTTCGCTTGCGCGAATACATCCAGCGGACCCGATACATCCAGAAGTTGTACGCCCGGCAGCGCCAGGACGGCGACGGATTTGGCCATTTTTCGACGTTGCTCCCGCCATGTCTCGATCAAGCGTGAAATGGCAGTATACGACGTATTCAGCCAGTTGCTGCCGTGAGCAGCACGGTCGCAAAATGGCTTCACACACTCTTCCTGGAGCAGCGATCATGACCCTGAATATTGGCGGCATCGCCATCCCCGATAGCCAACTTGCCCGCGAGATTACCGATCTGGTCCGCGATACCGAGTCTTCCTTGCTTTTCCACCATTCCAGCCGCGTGTATTACTTCGCCGGACTCGCCGGTCAGCGGCGCGGCTTGAAGTTCGATACGGAGCTGCTGTACGCGGGCGCCATGTTCCACGACATGGGGCTGACCCATCAGCACGCCAGCGATCATCTGCGCTTCGAGGTGGACGGTGCCAATGTGGCGCGCGATTTCCTGAATAGCCGCGGTATCTCGCGGCAGGACATCGACCTGGTGTGGACGGCCATCGCGCTGCACACCACGCCGGGCGTTCCCGAACATATGCACCCCGTGATCGCGCTGCTTACCGCCGGCGTGGAAATGGATGTCCTGGGCATCGATTATGCCGGCTTCAGCGATACCGACCGCGAAGCAGTCGTGCACGCTCATCCGCGTGGCGATAATTTCAAGGAAAACATCATCCAGACC
>DATJHN010000541.1:0-11529 GCA_035493915.1 Bordetella sp. | reverse complement strand
GGCCGCCTTGGTGCAGCAGGCCGCCGTGTAGACGGTGCTCAAGCCGTATTCCTTCGGTAGTTCCCCCACCAGCGTCACGCCCGGCGTGTACAGGATTTCCGTGACCTGCGTGCAGCCCACCATGCCGTCGCCGGTGGTCTTGGCCAGTTCGCCCATCGCCACGGCCCCGTTGGGATATTCGTGAATAACGTCCGCCAGTGCTTCGTCCAGTCCCAGCTTGCGCAGGACGCTGGCGATGTGCTGGCCGGCGGTCGATTGTTTCAGGTGCGGCACATACAGACCGCGCGCGGCGGCCAGCGTCGCCTTCAGGGCGGCGCCGTCGGCGACGGCCACGGGCGGCGTGCCGGTGCGCACGGCCACGCCGGTTTCGACGCGGCCCAGCGGGCGCGCGCTGCCGGCAACCACGTGGCCCTGTTGTTCCAGGTCCTTGATCAAGGCATCGGACAGAATGATGACATCGCATGGCGCTCCGGCCAGCAGCTTGTCGCGCATCGTGCCCACCGCGCCGAAGCTGGCGTCCAGCGTACCGCCATGGCGTTGTTCGAATTCGGTCTGCAGGCCGGTGACGACGGCTTTCGCGGCGCCGCCGCTGAAAAGAGTCAGTTTCATGCGTTTCCTTGGTTGGTTCTAAGTTTGACGAGTCTCTAATCTTCCATGGCGGCCACGATGCGGTCGAAGGTCAGCGGCAGGTCGCGCACGCGTACACCCAACGCATCGAATACGGCATTGCCGATCGCCGCCGCCGTCGGTCCCAGCGAACCCTCGCCGGCGCCGACCGGATCATCGCCGCGGTGCTGCACGATGGCAATTTCCACTTCCGGTACCTGCGAAAAACGCAGTATGGGATAGTCCTGCCAGTTGTCGCCCAGCAGGCGCGTGCGGTCGAAGCGGGCTGCTTCCATCAGGGTCCAGCTGACCGCCTGCAGCGCGCCGCCTTCGATCTGCTGCCGTACGCCATCAGGGTTCACGACCAGGCCCACGTCCACGGCGATCCACAAGCGTCGCACGCATACCTGTTCCTGCACGTCGACTTCAGCCACCACCGCGCAATAGGCGCCGGTGTTCTTGTAGCGTGCGAATCCCAGGCCCAGGCCGCGGCCTTCGCCTCGCGGTGCCTCCCGGCTTTCCCAGGCGGCCATGGCGGCCGCTTTCTTCAGAACCGCGATGCCGCGCGCGTCGGCCAGGTGCGCCAGCCGGTAGGCCAGGGGATCGGCATGCGCCGCGCGCGCCAGTTCATCCATGAAGGATTCGATGGCGAAGACATTGCCGTATGCGCCCAGTGCCCGCAGCGATGACGTGCGCAAGGGAACGTCCAGCACGCGGTGGCACAGTACATCCGTGCTGTCGAAGCGATAGATGGGGTCTGCGTTGCGATCGGCGCCGCCACCCGCCGCGCGCGGCGCATCCACGGAATGCAATCGCTCGAAGGGTTGTTCCAGGTACCAGGAACCCAGCAGCGTCGGTGTGGCCGAGCGTCCCGGGCGCAAGCCGTGGCCAGGGCTCCAAAGTTCATGCCGCCAGGCAACGATGCGGCCGCTTTCGTCCACTTCGGCCTGCAATTCGATCGCCATCGCCGGGCCGTGCGGAGACCAGTTAAGTTCATCGGCGCGCGACCACTGTACGCGGACCGGGCGGCCGGGGCAGCGGCGCGCCAGCCATGCCGCATCGTAGGCCACGTCATCGGCGCCGTTGTGCCCGTAACAGCCCGCGCCCTGTACGTGTTGGACCACGATGGCCGTCTCGGGTAATCCAAATGCCAGGCTCAGGTCCTTGCGCAGATTGAATATGCCCTGCGTGTGGCTCCAGACTTTCAGGCTGCCGTCGCCGGCCAACGCCAACGCGCAGGAGGGGCCGATGGAGCCATGCTTGATAAAGGGTTTGCTGTAGGCGGCGCGGAACGTCGTGCGGGTACCGGAGGCCGATAATCCCGCCGCGTCGTTTTGTCCGTTCGCCGTTTGGACGCCACGCACAAGCGCCGCGCCCTTGCGTTCGCCCGCCGTCTGGCAGCTGGATGCCGGAGCGTTCCGAAACTGGTCGGCATCGGCGGCATTGCCCAGTCGCAGATCCACGGCATGCAGCGATTTCAGCCAGGCCGGCAGATCGCCGGCATCGGGCAGCGTGGCCCGTTCGCGCCAGCGGGCCGACTTGGCCAGCGCCGCGGCCGCGCGTTCGGCTTGCGCTTCTGTTTCGGCCACCACACCTGCGAGCGTACCGTCGCGGGCCACCGCCAATACGCCATCCCAGCGTGAAACGGCATCCGCGTCCCAATCCAGCAGCTCGGCATCGGGCGAGGGCGGCCGCACCATGCGTCCATGCGCCATGGCGGGCAGCACCAGGTCGTGAATAAAGCGGAATTGGCCGAAGACTTTTTGCGCGATGTCGCCGCGCGCCTGTTCCTTGCCGACGATGCGGTAGGCGCTGTGCTCCTTGGGCGCGGTGCCGGGAAGCGCCGGACAATCCAACAGCGCGTCGTCGGCCAGGTCCCAATAGGTTGCCAGGGGGCGTTCACCGTGATGGATGACGCCGTCGATAACCGTCAGCCCGGCGCTGGGCAGGCCATGCCGTTGCGCGGCTTTGTCCAGCAACAATGCGCGCGCCTGGGCGCAGGCGTGCCGCAGGGCCGACCCCGAATGCTGGATGGACAGGCTGCCGGACGTGACCGCCTCGTCCGGGCTGTGGGCCGTATTCGCGGGCACCATGCGGATGCGCTCGAAGTCCACGTCCAGTTCCTCGGCGGCGATCTGCGCCAGGGCAGTCAATATGCCCTGGCCGATTTCCACCTTGCCGGAGCGCACTTCGATATAGCCGCCGGGGTCCACTCGCAGCCAGGTCGACAGGCGCGCATTGCCTTGCAGGCTGACGGGCAGCGTCGGGGCAGCAGTCATCGGATCGCGCTCTTGTGTTCGGTCGATGCGTTGGCGGCGGCAGTCCGCTTATCGTCCACGCGGCCGCAAGCGTCTGCCGCCATCTCACCCGCGCGTCGGATCGCCTTGATGACGCGCAGCTGCGTGCCGCAGCGGCACAGATTGCGTTCCATGCCCGCGCGGATCTGCGCGTCGGTGGGATGCGGGCAGGCATGCAGCAAGGCCGCGCCCGCGATCAGCATGCCGGACGTACAGTAGCCGCACTGCGCAGCTTGTTCCGCGATAAAGGCTGTCTGCAGCGGGTGCGGGTCATGCGGCGTGCCCAATCCTTCGGACGTGGTCACGCGCTTGCCGGCGACCGCCCACATCGGCGTATCGCAGGCCGGGACCGCGCGGTCGTCCAGCAGTACGAAGCAGGCGCCGCATTCGCCGGACCCGCATCCGTAATGGCTGCCTTTCAGGTCGAGATCGTTGCGCAGGACATCCAGCAGCCGGCGATCGCCGTCCACGCGCAGCACCGTGGTGCGGCCGTTGAGCGTGAAGTCGATGCCGCCGCTGTCGGCGCCGCCGGTTGCGCCGTTATCCGCGCTGTGGTCTGGCATTGCGCTCAATCCACCTTGATGTTCGCCGACTTGACGATCTTGCCCCACTTGTCGATGTCGCCGTTCAGGAAGTCGGTGAACTGCGCCGGCGTCATCTTCATCGGTGTGACGCCGCTCTTGGCCCATACCTCCGTGATCCGCGGATCGCTGACGATCTTGCTGATCTTCTCGTTCAGGAAGTCGACCACGTCCTTGGGCGTGTTCTTGGGCGCAAGAATGCCCAGCCAGATCGTCGCTGTGTAGCCCTGTACGCCGGCCTCGGCCATGGTGGGCACGTCGGGCAGCACACTGGATCGCGTGTTCCCCGTGGTGGCCAGCGCGCGCACCTTTTTCGTTTGAATCAGGTCCGTCATGGTGCTGACCGCGTCGAACATCATGTCGACCTGCCCGCCCAGTACGTCGGTGCGGGCACCGCCGCTGCTCTTGTACGGGATGTGCACGATATTGATATCGGCCAGGCTTTTGAACAGCTCGCCCGCCATGTGATACGGCGTGCCGGTGCCGGACGATGCGTAGTTCAACTGGCCCGGCTTCGCCTTGGCCGCCTTGATCAGTTCCTGCACACTGTGTATCGGCAGTGCTTCGCGCACGACAAGCACCAGCGGCGCTTCGTTCACCGGCGCCACCGCCGTGAAGTCGCGCATCAGCTCGTAGGGTTTGTTGTGCAGCAGGGTTTCGTTGACGGTCTGCGTGTTGGACATCATCAGCAGCGTATAGCCGTCGGGTGCGGCCTTGGCCACATACTGCGTGCCGATGACCGCGCCCGCGCCGGGACGATTCTCGACCACGAAGGATTGCCCGGTTTCCTGGCCGAGATGCTGCGCCAGTACGCGGGCGTAGACGTCCGCCGACCCGCCGGCGCCAAACGGCACGATGATGGTTACCGGATGGTTGGGATAGGGCGCCGCCGCGGCGGGGGCGCCTATGCCGACCGCCGCGCAGGCGGCGAGGCTGGCGACCACCAGGCCGCGCAGGATGCTTTTCATTGTTGTCTCCTCGAAGAGAGTAATGCGTCGTGCTTGTATTTCGCCGTGCCCGATTCTTTGCGGGCGACGGCGTTGTTCTTTTCTTGTCAGGCGACGGCGTTTTCCAGCACGCCGATGCCCTGGATTTCCATCCGCATCACGTCGCCCGATTTGACGAACTTGGGCGGATTGAAGCCGATACCCACGCCGGCGGGCGTGCCCGTGGCAATGACGTCACCGGGCTGCAGTTCGATGCCGGCCGAAATCGTTTCGATCAGGGTCGGGATATCGAAAATCAGCAGGGACGTGTTGGAATTCTGGCGCAGCTCGCCATTGACCCAGCATTTCACATCCAGGTTGGTGGCGTCCAGCGCATCATTGGTCACCACATAGGGTCCCATCGGGCAGAAACCGTCCAGCGACTTGCCCAGGAACCACTGACGGTGCAGCTTCTGCAGATCGCGCGCCGTGAAATCATTGACGATGGTGTAACCGAAGATGTGCTTGAAGGCATCCGCCTTCTTGATGCCGCGGCCGGGCTTGCCGATCACGATAGCCAGTTCCACTTCGTAGTCGAGCTGTTTGGCGACTTCCACGTGCGGCGGAATTTTGTCGTTGGGGCCGATCACCGTGCTGGCCGGCTTGGTGAAAACCACCGGTGCCTCGGGGGCGTGTTCGCCTTCCTTGGCGCTGCTGTCGAATCCGGATTTGCTGAATTCGGCGGCGTGCTCGTGATAGTTCTTGCCCACGCAGAAAATATTGCGGCGAGGCTGATCGATGGGGGCCAACACCTTGGCCTCGCTCAGGGCCTTGCCGGCGCCGCTGGGGGTCAGCTTGGACTTGATCTGCTCATATTGTTGGACCAATTGGACCATATCGCCGGAAAAACCGGGCACCAACTCTGAAACCGGCCAGAACTGACCCTTTTCGGTGTCCACAACGGCGATCGTGCGCTGGCCCTGATAAGAAAGCTGAGCAAATTTCATGACGGCTCCATAGTCCAATTGGTCAAAACAGGCCGTAATGTAGAACCAATGTGGCCCAAATGCAAGGTGGTTTCCCAAAAATATTGACCAATTGGTTCTGTTTCTTTAAGCTGCGCCGCATGGATACGAAGACCAATGCCGAAACGCCGAACGGCGACTTGTCTCTGCGTTCCCCCGGGGCCAAGGCGCTATCGCGCTATCTGCACGAGGAAATACTCGGCGGCCGCCTGCGGGCGGGCGTAAAGCTGCCGCCCGAACGTGAACTGAGCACGCGTTTCGGAGCTTCGCGCGGATCGGTGCGGCGCGTCCTGTCGGATCTGCGCGAGCGCGGCCTGATCACCCAATCCGTGGGCAGCGGGACCTTTGTATCGGACCAGGCCGAAGCCCTGGTGCAGGGGGCGGCGCTGCCGCGCTTCGACGGCAATGTCAGCCCCGCCGAACTGATGGAGGCGCGCCGCCTGATCGAACCGCTGCTGCCCGCCATGATCGCGCGCAACGCCACGGCCGCCGATTTCACCGCGATGGCCAACTGCCTGGAGCGCTCCGAGGCTGCTTCCACGATCGAGGAATTCGAATATTGGGATGGCGCCCTGCACAAGGCCTTCGCGGTGGCAACGCACAACGCGTTTTTCATGCAGATACTGGAATTGATGAACCAGGTCCGCGAACAGGGCGAATGGGGCCGGCTCAAGCGCCATTCCCTTACGCCCGCCCGCCGCGAGCAATACGAAAGCCAGCATCGCGCCATGGTGAATGCGTTGCGCGACCGCGATGCCGGCCAGGCGGCGGCGTTGATGATCCAACACCTGGATCAGATCCAGCGGAATCTGTTCGGCGAATAGCCGCCGTGTTCAGCCCGCGGCGCGCGACGGCAGCGCGTCGGGGGTGGCGTCGGTTCTGGCAATCACCGCCAGCGCGCGTTCGCGCAGGGTGCGGATCATGCGGCTGAATACCTGCGGATCGTCCCAGGCTCGCGCCAGGACCAAAGCCCCTTGGACGCCGCCCACGACTTCTTCGGCGAGATCGCGCGCCGGCGTCGAGGCCAGCCCGCCGTTTTCAAGCGCCATCGCCAGGGCACCCGCCCAATCGCGAAAATAGCCCGAGACCGCCTGCGCGAACCGGTCGCGTTCGTTGCCCAGGGCGAACACGCCCACCAGGCAGACTTTGCGTCCGGAAAGAAAATAACGGCAGACCGCGTCGAACATCGCCGCGATGCCCTCGTACGGTGATCCGGCCTGCCGCAACGGGGTATAGACCTGGCGCTGAAACCAATCGTCGATGTGGGCCAGTACCGCGGCCGCCATTTCTTCCTTTCCGCCGGGGAAAAAATGATAGAGGCTGCCTTTGCCCAAACCGGTGCCTTCGGTGATGCGGCTAAGGCTGGCCCCTTCGTATCCATAACGGCGGAACACTTCGGCCAGGATGGGAATGACGTCCTGCCGCTCCGCGACGGTTCTAGGCATATTTGCTCGCTGCTCGCGGCGGTGGTCGCGTCCCTGGCTGCGCGCCCACCGCGACGGTGATTACAGTCCCAAGTCGCTCAGGCCGGGGTGGTCGGCCGGACGCGGTCCCAGGGGCCAATGGAATTTACGCTCCGATTCCTGGATCGGCACATCGTTGATTGATGCGTGGCGGAATTTCATCAATCCAGCCTCGTCGAATTCCCAGTTTTCATTGCCATAGGAACGATACCAGTTGCCTGAATCGTCGTGCGATTCGTAAGCGTAACGCACCGCGATGCGGTTGCCGTCGTGCGCCCATAACTCCTTGATCAGGCGGTAATCCAATTCCTTACGCCATTTGCGCGTCAGGAATTCGACTACCTGCGCGCGGCCGTGCACGAATTCTGCACGGTTACGCCAAATGGTGTCTTCCGTATAGGCCAACGAAACTTTTTCGGGATTGCGGCTATTCCAGCCATCTTCGGCCAACCGGACCTTCTGGATGGCGGATTCGCGGGAAAACGGTGGAAGCGGGGGGCGTGTACTCATGGGGGCACCTGGGGCGGTCGGGTGGTGGGGCGGAGGATATCACTGTACCGTAAGGTACAGAACTCTGCAAGTAAGTTCCTCAAATAAGTCCCACAAGTAAATATCCCCAGCCATATCGGCTGCGCCTACCGGCGATTTAACCTAGTCACCAGGTCAGGTCATCGGGAAAACTATTCTGCCTGCCTGAATAAAACACATTGGTCGGCACATTCGAACTGAATATTTTTTTCCCGGCCGTAGAACACAGGGATCAAATAATTTTCCCGATTGGCACCGTCGATCAGGCGATGCGGTACGGAAATATGCAAATCGTCAGTCCAGCGCGCCATTGTGTCCGCAATGCGTAACGAGAAGCGGGTCCCGGGCATAGGACATTCCGCGGCTTCGGGTTCAAAATCCGCGGTGTGTGTCCGATCCATCAGGTCTTTCCACAAAATAGTGATTGCACCGTATGGGCGATGCGCGCTAACTGCTCCCGCATCCTGGATTGCTACTGCTGACGCGAACATTAATTGCGTATGCAGCAGCGGATGCGCGGAAAGGCATTGGAAAAAATTGGGCGGGACATCGTGCGCCAGGGCGCAGCCTTGCAGTAGAAACCCGCATAAATCGAAAATATGCTCGTAATATTGTTCCACCACGCTGGCCGCCGGGTCTGCCGCACAAAAAACAGCTTGGCGGTGGGAGACGTAGCGGCTCGCTCCAGGTATTGTCGACAATTCTTTTTTGAATTCTTGCGTTAACTCCAGATTCCGTAGGGAGCACCGATAGACTGCGCGCAACAATGCGGGCGGGATTTCGTGGCCATCCAGGTAGAACATGCCTGTATCCCGTGCCGCCGCGCGGATCTGGCGCAACGCGCGCCGCATCGCATCCACGTTATCCCGACGCAATAAAGCAAAAATGTCGACAATCGGAATTCCTCCGGTATATGCCATTCCTGGTATCCGTTTTCGATTTATTGACAGTTTCGGGCTTGGCTTTGCGCGGCGCGTCGAGTATTTTTGCGGCATTGTGTAGGACTGATCGTTATAAAGTTAATACAAATGTCGACGCACACCCTATCGGCCGGAGTGCCGATCTACCACCAGATCGCCCAGGTTTTACGGCGCAGAATCCAGGCCGGAGAATGGGGCCAGGGCAACCATCTCGCGACGGAGCAAGCGCTGTGCCGAGAATTCGGCGTCAGCCGCACGACCGTGCGCCACGCCTTGAGCCAGCTCAAACGGGAAGGCTTGCTAAGCAGCCAACGCGGCGTGGGTACCCGTCGGGTCGGTGAAACCGGCCGTTCCAAATACGTCAGCAGCCTTTCCGATCCCCTGCATGCGAACCTCGCAAGCGATCCCCGCATTATTGAGGCCGAGATGGTGCCGGCTCGCGCGGTGATCGCCGCTTTTCTCGGGATGAGCGAAGGGGATCCAATCTTTAAATTGACGCGTGTCCATTATCTGGACAATGAGCCGCTTTCCATCGTGGAAAGTTATCTGCCGGCCGTTCTGCAGGGCGCGATCGATCAATTTCCTCTTCGCAGCCTGCACGACATCATGTGGAATGATTTCGACCTGAAAGTAGCAAAAAGCGTTCACACCATTGCCATCACCCGGGCCGAAACCCACATCGCGAATCTGTTGCGCATCGGACTGGGCGATCCCGTCATGCATGTCCAGGCGTCGACGTACCTGCAGGATGGACGCCCGATTCGCTGGACCGACAATTTTTTCCGTGAAGACCGTTACCAGTACACCTCGGAATTCTTCTGGGAGCCGCCTGCGGGGGCGGCTGCCGAACCCTCCGATACCTAGACAGGAGCAGTCATGAAAGTGCGTCAACTCATCGTCGGACTATGTCTGGCAGTATGCAGCACCGCCGCCAGCGCATATCCCGACCGCCCGATCAGGATCGTGCTGGGCTTTCCTGCGGGCGGAGGGGCCGACGTAGTGTTGCGCACCGTTACGCCGGGGCTGGCCGAAGAACTCGGCCAGCCTGTCATTGTCGATAACCGCCCGGGGGCAGGCGGCAATCTGGGCATGGACATCGTGGCCAAGGCAGCGCCGGACGGCTATACGCTGCTGATGGCCGCCCCCGGCCTGGCGACCAATGCCAGCCTGTATGAAAACCTGCCTTTCAATCCCGCCAAGGATTTCACCGCTGTCGGCATGGTCAGCAGTGTGCCGAATGTACTGGTCGTAAACCCGTCGCTGCCGTTTAAAACGGTGGCGCAATTGATCGCGTATGCGAAAAACCATCCGGGCGAATTGAACTATGCGTCTTCGGGTATCGGTACCTCGCTGCATCTGGCCGGCGCGTTGTTCGAGCGCGACGCGGGCATAAAGCTGACGCACGTCCCATATCGCGGCGGGCCGGCCGCCATCAATGACCTGATCGGCGGCCAGGTGCAGATGATGTTTACCGTGGTACCCCTGGCGGGGCCGCAGATCAAAGCGGGGAAATTGCTTGCACTGGCGGTAACCGGCGAAACGCGGTCGCCCACGCTGCCCGAGGTCCCGACGATGATAGAAGCCGGACTCAAGGGCTATACCGCAACGACCTGGAATGGCCTGGTGGCGCCGGCCGGTACCCCGGCGCCCATCATCAAGCAGATCAATGCAGCGTTGCAGAAGGTGCTGGATCGTCCCGACGTGCGGAAGGCGTTCGCCGGCATGGGGCAGGACGTGGTGAAAGACACGCCGGAACAGTTCGACGCCATGCTCAAGGACGAAACCGGCAAGTGGGAGCGGGTTATCAAGGACGCCGGCATCAAGGCCGAATAAGCGTCCGCAGCGGTCTGGCGCTACGGCGCCGGCCCCGGCAATGCATGCCTGCCGGCACCGTTTCATCGCAGTGAATCGACAACGTCAAGGATAGTTCATGCAGCCACGCCGTTATGGCCCTTTCCCCTATATCCCCCTGCCGGCCCGCCCCCGCTACACTCTTCCGAACAATGCCCGCGTCGCCCTGTGGGTAAATCCGAATGTCGAATTCTTCGGCCTGGACGACGTCATGCCGGGGCGGCTGAACGAACGTGTCCCGCGCGAGAGTGCCAAAGTTCCCAATGTGCGCAATTGGTCGGTGCGCGACTACGGTAACCGTGTCGGTGTGTGGCGTCTCATGGATACGCTAAGCCGCTACGGCATCCGTGCCAGCGCCGCGCTGAATAGCGAACTGTGCGACCAGCATCCCGAAATCATCGCCGAGGCCGTGCGCCGCGGCTGGGAATTCCTTGGCCACGGCATTACCAATGCCGTGCGCCTGGACGAAATGCCGCCCGAGCAGGAACGCCAGGCCATCTTCGACATGATCGACCGTATCGAAAAAGCGTCGGGTACGCGCCCCGTAGGCTGGCTGGCGCCGGGCCTGTCCGAAACCTGGCGGTCGCTGGAGTACCTGTCCGAAGCCGGTATTCGCTATGTCTGCGACTGGGTGAATGACGACCAGCCATACACGATGGAAGTGGGGTCGCCGCTTATGGTATCCGTGCCCTATAGCGTGCAGACCAACGACGTGCCCGCCTATTACGACATGAAGGTATCCGTGCCGGAGTTCGAGGCGATGATCAAGCGCCAGTTCGATACCCTGTACCGCGAAGGCGCGACATCGGGGCGGGTGATGGCGATCGCGGTTCATCCCTTCGTTACCGGACTGCCGCATCGCATCGGCGCGCTGGATGCGGCGCTGGAATACATCTGCCGCCACGAAGGTGTGTGGTTGGCCACCGGCCGCGAAATCATGGAGCACTACGTGCAAAGCGATTTCGCCAAGGCAATGGCCCCGCGGATCGAGTAGTGTGAACAGGCCCTAGTGCGGGGTCAGTCCGGCGGCCCCCATCATCCACCGGACGACCAGCGCGACGACGCCCAGCACCGCCACGCTGGCGGCCCAGATGACGAGCAGCCAGGCAAGCCGTTTCCACATACGCATATGTCCCGTGGCAATCCGCCTTAGTGGTAGCCTTCGCCGCGCCGGACCTTGCCGCGGAATACGTAATAGCCCCAGGCCGTGTACATCAGGATGATGGGGACGATCAACAGCGCGCCCACCAGGGCAAAGCCCATGCTTTGCGGGGGCGCGGCCGCATCCCAGATCGAGATGGCGGGCGGAATCACGTTCGGCCATACGCTGAT
>DATJHN010000540.1:0-3105 GCA_035493915.1 Bordetella sp. | reverse complement strand
CGGCCGGCTCGCGGGTAGCCGCACGGATGGCGATACGCCCGCCCATCGAGTGGCCGACCACGCTATAGCGGCGCAGGCCGAGCGCTGCCGCGAACGCATTCAGGTCATCGGCTTGCGCGTCCAGGCCGTAATCCAGGTCGGCGCCTGCTTGCGACAGCCCCCGGCCCCGCACATCGAGCACGTAGGTGTCGAACATCGTGCCGAAACGCTCGCCAACGAAGCCCCACGTCACCGCCGGACTGGTAATTCCCGGCACGATGATGACAGGATCGCGGGCGTCCGCTTCATCGTGTCCGGGCCCATAGCGCAGATAGTGCTGCCGGATACCGTTGGCATGCACGTTGGCGCCGTAACGGAAAGTACTGGTCATATCGGTACGCTCCCTTTAATAGCTCGCGGAAGGCGGTAATTCCATCAGTACGCGCCGGACAGCAGCGCACCAGCGCCCGGAACGATGCGCTGCAAGTCCAGCGCCTTCAGCATGGCGTAGGTGGTGGCGATGGCGGCGGTGATCACGGGCTTGCCGGTCATCGCTTCGACTTGCGCCACCACGGGCAACGAGGGCATCTGCACGCAGGCCGACAGCACGATGGCGTCGGCGCTCGATAAATCCATGCCCGCGACAATGGCCGGTAGACGCGACGGGTCGTGTCGTCCGACCTCCAGGTTATCCGGAATTTCCAGGGCGCGGTGGTCCACCACCTCGTAGCCTTCGTTGGCGATGTAGTCGATGACAAGCTGCGTCAGCGGCTTCATGTAGGGCGCGACCACGGCGATGCGGCGTGCGCCGATGACGCCCAGCGCATCGATCAGCGCACCGGCGCTGGTTATGACGGGCGCATCGGCACCGTTCTTGGCCGTATGAGCTTGCAGGCGGCTTTCCGACTGGCGATGGTAACCGGGGCCCATCGCCATGATGGCCACCAGGCAGGCATACCCCAGCACGTCCACCCGCGCATCGCTCAACTCCACGGCGCAGCGGTCGGATTCCGCATCCATGGCCGCCAGCTCTTCCTTGACCACTTTCTTCATGCGCATGCGGCTGGAGTGGAAGGTGAAACGCTCGGGCCGGATCTGCTGGCGTGCCAGCATCATCGCCGGAATTTCGGTCTCCATCGTCGTGTTCGAACTCGGCACGATCTGGCCGATACGGTAAGTGCGTTGCATGCTAGGCTCCTTTGGCGCGGCAGCAAATGACGGGGCTCAGAGTTTGAACAGGCGGCTGGCGTTGCCGTGGCAGATCTTCTCGCGGACGCGCTCGTCCATGGGTGTTTCTTCAATGAAGCGCGCGGCCACGCCTGTCGATTCGTAGGGATAGTCCACCGAGAACATGACGGCGTCCTCGCCCATTTCGGCGATGGCGCCCAGCAAGGCGTGCGGGGAACAGACTCCAGATGTGGTGATGACGATATTCGTGCCGATGTATTCCGACGGCGCGCGCTGCAGCTTGATGCCATGCGAATAGACGGCGAAGCGGCTGTCGAAGCGCCAGCGCTGGAACGGCAACCCTTCACCCATGTGGCCCAGGATCAGCTTCAGATTGGGAAAGCGGTCGAACACCCCGCCGAACAGCAAGCGCAGCGCATGCGATGCCGTCTCAACGCCCCAGCCCCACGAAGCGCCCACCAGTTCGGGGTGCCCCACGTAGGCGTGCGGCACAACGTAAGGATCGACGGGATGCAGGTACATGGGCACATCGAGCGCCTGCATGCGTTCCCAGAAGGCGTCATAGGCGGGGTCGTCGTAATACCGCCCGTTGGTATGGCCATTGACGAGCGAACCCTTGAAGCCGTATTCGCGCACGCAACGCTCGAGTTCATCGGCGGCCGTCTTGGGATCATGCATCGGCACCACCGCGAAGCCGCCATAGCGGTCCGGGCGCCGCGCGACCTGTTCGGCGAGAAAATCGTTGTTCTGCCTGGCGCGGCTCAGCGCCAAGCTGGCATCGGGCTCGGCCTGCACGCCGGGGCCGGTCTGCGAAAGGATGACGTAGTCGATACCCGCCTCGTCCATCTCGCGCAACCGCACCCCGTCGAAATCTTCCAGCCGCGCCGCGAGGTCCGCGAAGACAGCCGGATCGATGTGCTGGGAAAAGCTCTTCGTATAGTCCTTAAAGCCCACCGCGGTGTAGTGCTCTTCAAAAGCGATCTTGCGCACCCTGGCCATGCATGTGCTCCTCTTGGGTTGTTCTTCCATTTCGGGGACGACCCGAAAATTTATCAGCATACTGAGTATCGATCCGCATTTACCCCGTCTGCGAGCCGTGGACAAACCACGCGGCGCCCCGGATATGCTGCCGCACGGCGGCGGACTGATCAGATCTCAGTATACTGACTTTATAGTCAGCGTACTGACAAATTAGGGAAATCCTTGATATGGAGATGCATCGCTGGAAATGGGCCCGGCAGAGCGAGTCGGCCGCGCCTTCGGCCAGGTGCTAGAAGGCGCGCAGCTGCGCGCGTCCGTACTGGTTATTGGCTTCCACCAGCGTCGACAGCAGTTTCATGAAAATCTGCTGGTTGCGCTGGGATAACGGCTCCAGCAGCCGCTGTTGCGCGCGCGCCATTCCGGCCTGGAGCAGGCCCATGATACGCAGCCCCTCTTCCGTGATCACCGCCTGGCGCGACCGCTTGTCGTTGGGATTGACGCGGCGCTGCACCAGGCCGCGCTCCTGCAGGCGCTTGATGACGTCCGCCGTGGTCGTGCGGTCCAGGCCCAGTTCCATGCCGATGGCGGTCTGGTCCATCCATGGGCTGAGCGATAGCGCGGTCAACACGCCATACTGCACCGGCGTGATGTTCTGCGTTTTGCACTCCTCGAAGAACATGGCATAGTGAATCTGGTTCAGCCGTCGCACCAGATACCCTGGGCGCGCCCAGAGCACTTGCTTCGCAGGCGCGAACACAGTGTCATCCGGGCCGGACGCCGCCTGCAGCCGCCGCTTTTTTGTTGGTCTGGTCTGAATATCCACGTCTGACATGAGATTGGACCGCAAGGATGCCGCCAAGTTGTTAGTACACTGAATATTACACCAATGCCTGTTGCACGCCCCGCGCCGCTATGGCCGCCGGCCGAACAGCCCCCCCAGGCCATAGCGGAACCGCG
>DATJHN010000539.1:0-2024 GCA_035493915.1 Bordetella sp. | reverse complement strand
TCCAAGGAAGAAGGTGGCCGTCATACGCCGTTCTTCAACGGCTATCGTCCGCAGTTCTACTTCCGCACGACGGACGTGACGGGCACGATCGAGCTGCCCAAGGACAAGGAAATGGTCCTGCCGGGTGACAACGTGTCGATGGTGGTCAAGCTGCTGGCGCCGATCGCCATGGAAGAAGGCCTGCGCTTCGCTATCCGCGAAGGCGGCCGTACCGTGGGCGCCGGCGTCGTCGCCAAGATCCTCAAGTAATTCCCGACGCCGCGGGGTGGCGCCGCCACCTGGTCCGCCCCGCCTCTCGTTCTTTAGGAAACACCATGAAAAACCAGAAGATCCGCATCCGCCTGAAAGCGTTCGATTACAAGTTGATCGACCAGTCGGCTGCTGAAATCGTCGATACGGCCAAGCGCACCGGCGCCGTCGTGCGCGGTCCCGTTCCGCTGCCCACGCGCATCCGCCGCTATGACGTGCTGCGTTCGCCGCACGTCAACAAGACGTCGCGCGATCAGTTCGAAATCCGTACCCATCAGCGCCTGATGGACATCGTCGATCCCACCGACAAGACGGTCGATGCGCTGATGCGCCTGGATCTGGCCGCCGGCGTGGACGTCGAAATCGCGCTGGAATAAAAGCAGGAAAGCGAGGCGGCGACCCCAGGCGGGCGCCGCCGTAGCATAAATACAAAGGCCGCTGCCCAATTTGGACGGCGGCCATTGTATTTATGCAGGTCTACATGCTATAGTTCGAGGCTTGCCATTCTGGCCGCAATGTCTATTGCTGCCGTTTTTTGTCTGAATGGCCTCCGTAGTACCTGTATTTGTAGTGCATTTGCGTGTCCGGACGAATTCCGCCCAGGCAGCAATAACTGTAGGGCAAGCCGTTACCTTGCCTGATTAGCCCCGACCAATCGCAGTCGGGAATGGAGAAAACGATGTCGAATTCGACACCCACGCCCGCCGCGTTTCGGCTTGGGCTGGTGGGTCGCAAGGTCGGCATGACCCGCATTTTCACCGAGGAAGGCGAATCCATCCCGGTGACCGTGCTGGACGTGTCGAACAACCGTGTGACCCAGGTCAAGTCTCTGGAAGCCGACGGCTATGCCGCGGTCCAGCTGGCTTACGGCACGCGCCGTTCGTCGCGCGTGGCCAAGTCCCAGACGGGACATTACGCCAAGGCCGGCGTTGAAGCCGGTAGCATCCTCAAGGAATTCCGCCTCGATCCCGCTCGCGCCGCCGAATTCGCGGCTGGCTCGGTCGTTGCCGTCGAAAGCCTGTTCGAAGCCGGCCAGCAGGTCGACGTCACGGGCACCACGATCGGTAAGGGTTTCGCCGGTACGATCAAGCGCCACCACTTCGGTTCGCAGCGCGCGTCGCACGGTAACTCGCGTTCGCACCGCGTGCCCGGCTCTATCGGCCAGGCGCAGGATCCCGGCCGCATCTTCCCTGGTAAGCGCATGTCCGGCCACCTGGGCGATGTGACCCGTACCGTCCAGAACCTGGACGTGGTGCGCGTTGACGCCGAACGCGGCCTGCTGCTGGTCAAGGGCGCCGTCCCCGGCCACAAGGGCGCGGACATCGTCGTGCGTCCGGCCATCAAGGCCCCGGCCAAGAAGGGAGCGTAAGCACCATGGAACTCAAGCTCCTGAATGAACAAGGTCAGGCCGCGACGTTCAGCGCGCCCGACACCGTTTTCGGTCGCGACTACAACGAAGCGCTGATCCACCAGGTCGTCGTGGCTTTCCAGGCCAATGCCCGTAGCGGCAATCGCGCCCAGAAGGACCGTGCGGAAGTCAAGCACAGCACCAAGAAGCCCTGGCGCCAGAAGGGTACCGGCCGCGCGCGCGCCGGTATGACCTCGTCGCCGCTGTGGCGTGGGGGCGGCCGGATTTTCCCGAACTCGCCCGACGAGAACTTCAGCCAGAAGGTCAACAAGAAAATGTACCGCGCCGGGATCCGTTCGATCCTGTCGCAGCTGGCTCGTGAAGACCGCATCGCCGTCGTCGATACGTTCACGCTGGAAACCCCCAA
>DATJHN010000538.1:0-28415 GCA_035493915.1 Bordetella sp. | reverse complement strand
TGTCGCTCTTGCGGCCGGACGGCGAACGCCAGCCCAGCACGGGCTTCTTGACGATGTCTCGCAGGATGCCGTCGGTCTTGCGCAGCAGCGCTTCTTCTTCGGCCGCTTCCAGCTCCCAGGCCTCGTGTAGATAGCCATGCGCCGCCACCTCGAAGCCGGCGCGGTCGATGTCCTCGATCGTCGTCGGATGCCGTTCGGCGTCATAGCCCGGGATAAAGAAGGTCGCCTTTATCCCGTGGCGGTCCAGCATCTCCATATGCCTGGGTACGCCGCAGCGTGCGGAATAGTTGCCCCAGGAATGCTTGCCCAGCGGAGCGATGCCCCGCCCGACTTCGTGGCTGGGGCCGTCGAAATCTATGCCTATCAACACGACGCAGCGCATCGAGTCAGGAAATGTGGTTTGTCTCATTATTGGACCTTTGCAATCAATCCAGTTTGATATTCGATTCCCGTACCACGGTGCCCCATTTCTGGCGTTCGTTTTCCAGGAACTTGGCGTATTCTGCGGGCGGCATCGCCGCAATATCGAAAGAGCGTGCCCGCATGGTCGCCTGGAAATCCGGCGATGCGTAGACTTTCTCGATGGCCTTGTACAGCGTGTCGACCGTAGACTTCGGCATCCCCGCCGGCCCGAACAAACCGACCCAGCCCACCGCGCTGAAGCCAGGGTAGCCAGATTCCGCGATTGTCGGCACATTGGGCAGGATGGCATTGCGCTTGAGCGCCGTGGTGGCGATCGGGCGCACCTTGCCGGCCTGGATGTTGCCGATCTGCGTGCCCACCAGGTCCAGCATGTAATCCAGCCGGCCGGCCAGCAAATCCGTCGTCGCCTGCCCGGCGCCGTTGTACGGAACCGCGCCGGCCTTGATGCCCGCGTCGCGATTGAATTTCTCCACCGCCAGGTGCGAAGAACTGCCCACCGTGGTCACGCCGTAGTTCAGCTTGCCGGGATTGGCTTTCGCCGCATCGACCAGATCCTTCAGCGTCTTTACCTTGGACGAATCCGGAACCACCAGCACGTTATCGAACGTGGCCAGCAGCGTGATCGGCGTGAAGTCCTTTACCGGATCGTAGGGCAGCTTGGAATACAGGAACTGATTGGCGCCGTGCGTACCGGTGGAACCGACCAGCAGCGTATAGCCGTCCGGTTTGGACTGCGCGACAAAAGCCGCGCCGATATTGCCGCCCGCGCCGGGACGGTTTTCCACGATCACCGACTGGCCCAGCACCTTGCTGACTTCCTGCGCGATGATGCGCGCCTGGATATCCGTGCCGCCGCCGGCGCCAAAGGGCACCACCAAGCGGATGGGATGGGACGGGTATTTATCCGCGCCCTGTGCGGATGCGGTGCCAGGTATCGCGACGGCCGCGCTAACGGCGTAGGCCGCCAACGCTGCCACGATGCGCACAGCCTTTCTGGCGAAAACGCCGGTGTTCGGCAGATCGAGTTTGAATGCCGCTTTCATGGCTTCTTCCCTTGTCATGTTTTAAAAATTCCGGCTTATGCCGGTTCAAGGCGCGCTCGCGTTGTTCGCTCCGCTACTTCCGCTGCGACAACTCGTACCGAGTAAAAGTCGGATCCAAGGCCGGCAGATTGGCCACTTCCATCACGCCCAGCGCCGGCTGCATGACCACCGTGGACACCGTTGCACTGCGCGTATCCCGCCCGAAATCACCGCGCGGCGGGCGGCACACCGACCACGGAGACTGGAAATCGTCCAGCAGCGCCTGTTTCACCGATTCCACCGTAATGCGTCCCACCCGTGGCGTCAGGAAATCGCGCACGCGTTGTTCGCGGTACAACGTGCATGGCGAAAACGCAACACCCGTGTCCTTCAGCTTGGTCAAGGCGATCGGGCTGAGCCAATGATTGGAATGCACCAGCAGGCCGTTCTGCGGCAACAACTGGAAGGTCTCGTCCGGCGCACACTCGAAATTGATCGCGATGCCTTCGTGATGGCACACGGCCATATTGTTCGAACCCGTCTTCGGCGTCGCATACACCGTATGCAGCGCCCACGCCAGGAATGGACTTTCCAGCGCCTTGCGCCGGATCATCGGCAGCGGCACGCCGATCTGCCGGTAGTCGCGATCCGACTCCAGGTTGTTGCCGGTGATAGAAATCCCTGCCGAATTGAAGCCAGAACGAGCCAACATGCCCGCTTCGGTAAAGGTCAGGATATCCGGGCCGTCTTCGCGCATGATGCGCAGCACCACGCCCGTCTCCGAGCATTCTTCCTTCCAATCCCAGTTCTGCGCATGGATCAATTGGCC
Source organism: Bordetella sp. (assembly GCA_035493915.1). Classification (GTDB taxonomy): domain Bacteria; phylum Pseudomonadota; class Gammaproteobacteria; order Burkholderiales; family Burkholderiaceae_B; genus Bordetella_C. The sequence continues at coordinate 26,141 of DATJHN010000538.1, read as the reverse complement.
GTCACTGGTTGCCTCGCGCATCACCTTTACCGACGTGCAGCCGTCGTTCGTCTCGCCCAGCAGCCGCGCGCGCAACTCCGGCTTGAACGCCAGCTTCATCACTTCCGTGCGAGCGTTCAGCAGAAAGATATCTTCGAAGCGCACGCCGGCGCCATCGGCGATGCCCTGCATTTCTGTCAGGTAGTTCTCGTCGAACTTGCGCACTGCGGGGATATAGCTATGAATGATCTTGTCAATCTCGGCGCGCTCCAGCTTCCAGCGGGCCGCCTGCTCGCTGTAGTGCTCGATCGAACGGGCAATGCGCTTTTTGGCCTGTTCTCCGTAGGATCCGCCGCGCTCCGACGGTCCGCCGGTGATCTCGTACAACGGAAACGGCGTCACGTGCTGCCTGCTCATCTTTATCTCCATCACGCCCTGGCTTGGGTGAGAGGAAAATCCTAAGTTCGGTCGTCCATAACATCAAATCATTTATATGAAACATATAATGCTTTTTTTGATATGGATACCGTGCGACCGTGGAACTCGATACGCTGCGCAAGGTCAACCTGAACCTTCTGACCGTGTTCGAACTGCTGATGGAAACACGCAGTGCCACGGAGACGGCCGCGCGGCTGCATACGACGCAGCCCGGCATCAGCCGGAAGCTGGCCGAGCTGCGGCGCCTGATTGCAGATCCCTTATTCGTCCTGGTGCGCCGTCAGCTGGTCCCCACACCGCGCGCCCTGGAAATCCGCCCCGTCGTGCGCGAAGCTTTGGCCGCCATAGGCGGCATCATCGAAGACGGCGGCGCTTTTGATCCCTTGAAGTCCGAACGCACTTTCCGCATCGCAGCACGCCACACGATCGAATGGATGCTCGCGCCGGGACTACGCAGCTATTGCGACAGCCACGCGCCGATGGTGCGGTTCAGTTTCGTGAACATGCAGGGCGTGGCGCTGCCGGAAAAGCAGCTGGAGGATCACTCCATCGACATCGCTTTGGGGCGCTTCGAGGAAGTCGGCGGGCGATTCCGTACCCTGCCCTTGTTCGATGACGATCGCGTGTGCTTGCTGCGGCACGGACACCCGGCCGCGAAGACCCGGCTGACACCGACGAACTTCTGCAAGCTTAGGTTCGTGACCACCACGGATATGTTCGGAAAAGACAACGAGGTGGACACGTGGCTGCACAAGGGTGGGTTTCAACGACAGTTCGATCTATACGTGTCCAGCATGAGTCATGTACCCTTGATCCTGCTGCAGACCGACCTGGCCGTCACCATGCCCCGCAAACTGGCGATGTATGTTGCGCAGTTTCATCCCCTGCATGTGCTGGAGTTGGGTTTTAAACTGCCCAAGTCGCACTACAACATGGTGTGGCACGCCCGCTGGGACGATGTCCCGTCGCATCGCTGGATGCGCGGAATGATGGCGGATGTGATGACCGAAGGGACTCGTTGAAACCGCCCCCTAGGCGCCGTAGTGCGTATCTGTTTGCGGATCGGGTCGCGGATCGGACTGGATATGCGGCCGACGGTCGCCTTTAATCCGCAAACTTCCGCTCATGCTTCCAGCGCGGGCAAGCCTTCGCGCTCTGCACTTTAAGCAGGTCTGCCGCCACTTTGCCGTTATTAGCGCGGATCTGACGCACCGTAAGCAGCATGTTGTCATCGAGGAATACTTCATAGTCCTTGCCCGGTTCCAGGGTCAAATAGACCGCGTCGTCGAAATTCGAAGACGCTGCCCGAATGGTCATCGGCACACCGGCCTTCACAAAGAACTCATCGTAGCGTCCGGGCCTCGTCGCCGGGATGCCCTTGGTCTTGTTGGGAGCGAAGTCCCATCGATATTGAGTATCCAGTACATCCAGATCAGGCTCATAGCCGATGGGATAGCACTTATGATTGAAAATCACGATGGGATACGCCGAGTCGAAATAGAGACGCAACCTGGCGCTTGTCGAAGGGTCGTACTTCGATGGTGTATTAGGATTGCTTGCGCAACCCACTAAAAAACACATAGAAAAGGATGCAGCCAAGGGGAGAAGCCATTTCCGATACATGGTCGCCCCTTTACTTTGACGCGACGGTTTCATCGTCGGAAAACTCGAATACTTCCGTATACATGGGCTTGCTCATCTCGGCCAATCTCGTCTGCAATTCATCATGAGCTTGCTGGTACCCACTCAAAAGGCTGCTGTAAGTGAGAAATGTGTGATCCGAATCCGTGAAGTATTTGGTGTACGTACGTGAGGTCAGCCGTTTTCCGGTCGAATCCTTCAAGGTGTATTCCACCAAGACCACGGGCTTGAACGAGTCGGTCAGCGATGCGGCGCCGTAGCCCAGCGAGGTACGCAGCCAAAGCTGGGCGTATCCTTCCGTTCCCTGGAAGTTTCTTACGCTATCGGCACTTAGCGGTAACTGAGTCAGCAGCGTCGTATGCCCGCTCTCTTGAAGAAGCGTCGATATTTGCGTAGCGAACTCCTTGTTCAGGCTTTGTTCCGCGTAATGGTCGGCCATAAGCTTGGTAAGCTCAGCAGAGCGGTTTTCTGCCCGGGACTCCTTCGTTGCCGAATGCGCGATGAGTGCCGCGAACCCCGCCAAAAGCCCGACAGGGCCTAGTGCGCCCAGTAATCCCTGAGCCTTCGTTCCGCCAATATCAACGACGGAATATTCATCAGGGTGATAAATGATCTCGATCTGCTTGCTGCTTGATATGAGTTCCTTGTTGGCTTCTTTCTGCTGCAGATAGACAGGCCGAGGAGGCGGGGTGGCGCAACCAGCCACAAAGGCAATTAGCAATAATGTCGATATTCCTTTGACAGCGACTTGAACCACAACAATCCTCCTGGTTGAACGTATCACCGATAGCTGGAACCGCGCACGGCTGAATTAACGGTGCGCGTAGGTGGCTAATGCCAGGTTTTCCCTCCGATTCGATGACTCAAATCGGACTGTTCTGGTGCCTTCGCTGTAAACCCATCTAGAACGGAACAGCTGGAACGGACATCGCAGGTCAACTCAGCAACGTTGCGGCCAAAGCCTTAGATGTACCAGCGCCCGATAGCGCTACCAGCGGCGGACCGAGCTACGACTGAAAGTCGCATGCCAATACCACTCCCGCGCTGTGCGATGTGTGCAACCCACAACCCGAATTCGATGACGATCGCGTATGCCTGATACGGCACGGGCGTCCGGCGGCTAAGACCCGCCGGACGCCCGCGAACCCGATCTGGCGGGTACCATGTCCCGCAAAGTGGGGATGTGTGCCGCCCCAATTCCACCCTCTGCACTTGCTTAAGCTAGGCTTCAAGCTGGCTGATGGCGCGCGCTCATCGCAACGTGCCGCCGAGTTTTGCGCAGTCGATGGTGACCCCGTCGTCCAGCTTGTAGCTTTCGCCGGAGGCGACCGGAATCGCCAATGCGCCGAATCCTATACGATGCTTCGTCTGGAAATCCGCCACGACGTCGGCGCCCGAGCGACGCGCTTCGTCCGCGGCGGCTTGAATCACTTTCGCCATGCCGCCGTACGACTCCTTCTTGGCTTCCAGATCTCCGATTTTCTTAGCCTTGATGTCTGCGGGTAGCGCCGCGGGCAAGAAGCATACAGGTCCGCTGTAGTTGCTCACCGCCGGTGCATCCGGGGCCCGTATGGTTTTTCCGCTGGTGCAGCCTGCCGACAGGGTGGCGATCGCAAATGCAGTCAACGCAGTTCGGTAATACACGCGCTTGCTCTCCTCGTTATTGAAGCGAACATTATATTTCATTATATTTCTATTTATGTAGAAAACGGAGAAATCGTACGTCACGCCAGTTGCAGCAGCCACCGTCACGTCCGTGCACCGGAAGTAATGCCCGATTACCAAGCTTCCTTAGATGGAAGCCACGCCTGTGGCATCCGGCAACAACGCCGACAGCGTCTCCAGCGTGTCCGCATCCTCCGGCGCCTTGTCCTGGCGCCAGCGCAGCATCCGCGGGAACCGCACGGCGATGCCGCTCTTGTGGCGTGCGCTGCGCGCAATTCCCTCGAACCCAAGTTCGAATACTTGTGTGGGTTCCAGGCTGCGCACCGGGCCGAATTTTTCCACGGTGGTCTTGCGCACAATGGCGTCAACCTGGCGGATTTCCTCGTCGGTCAGGCCGGAATAGGCCTTGGCGAAAGGCACCAGCCGGCGCTCGGGCGCGCCAGGCGGCGCGTCCCAGACCGCGAAGGTGTAGTCGGTATAAAGGCTGGCGCGGCGTCCATGGCCACGCTGCGCGTAGATCAGTACGGCGTCGACGGAGAACGGATCGATCTTCCATTTCCACCAGACGCCGCTTTCCTTGGTGCGGCCGACGCCGTAATGGGCATCGATGGCCTTCAGCATCATTCCTTCCACACCCAGCGCGCGGGATGACTCCCGCTGCCGCGCCAGGTCCTGCCAATCCTTGCCTTGCAGCAGCGGCGACAGAACGAGGGCGGCATCGTGGATACCGCCGGCCAGCCGTTCCAGCTCGGCGCGCCGTTCGGCCTGAGGACGGCCGCGCAGGTCCTGGCCGTCGAGTTCCAGCAGGTCGTAGGTCAGCAGCACGACTGGCGCGTCGGCCAGCAGCTTGGCGCCCACCGTTTTGCGGCCCAGGCGCTGCTGCAGATGGGCGAAGGGTTGCACCCTGTCCTCGCGCCAGACGACGATTTCGCCATCCAGCACCGTGCCTTCCGGTAATTGATTGCCCAGGCGCATCAATTCCGGGAAGCGCTCGGTGACCAGTTCTTCGCCGCGCGACCATACCCAGGTCTGTTCGGCGCGCCGTACCAACTGGGCACGGATGCCGTCCCATTTCCATTCGACCTGCCAGCGGGTCGGCTCGCCCAGAAGTTTGGTGAAAGCGGCGGCATCGGCATTCAGGGGATGAGCCAGGAAAAAGGGATAGGGCTGGCCGTCGACGCGGGCCTGGCCTTCGTGCGAGACGGGTTCGAGCAGGCTCGCGAAAATCTCGGGCTGGGGGCGCGCGCCGATGTCGGTATAGCCGATCAGCCGTTGCGCCATGTGGCGGGTTTCCACGCCGGCCACGTCCGCCAGCGCGCGGGTCAGCAGCAGCTTGGAGACGCCGACACGCATGGAACCTGTCATCAACTTGGCGCAGACGAAACGCCCATGCTGGTCCAGGCGTCCGAACAGGTCGTTCAGGCGGTACAGGATTTCGGCGGGTGGCAGGCCGCGCAAGGGCAGCAGCCTGTTCTCTACCCATTCCGCCAGACTGGCGGTGTCGGATACACCGGGGGCCGGCAGCAGCAAGGACAGCGTTTCGGCCAGGTCGCCGACGGCCTGGTAGCTTTCCTCGAACAGCCATTCCGGCACGCCGGCCGCTTCGGTGATGAATTGGCGCAGGATCTTGGTGGGCACCAATTGGCGCGGCTTGCCGCCGGCCAGGAAATAAGCCGCCCAGGCGCCGTCCGCGGGAGGCGCCTGGCGAAAATAGTCGCGCATGGCGGCCAGTTTGGCGTTGCTGGACGTTGTCGCATCCAGCTGGGTGTACAGGTCGGCGAAGGCTTTCATGGTGCCGCGTCTCCGCGGCGATCGAGGTTGCCACTTTGATCGGCATCGGGATCCTGATCCGCAGAGCTTCCTGGCTGCCCCGATGCGCCGCTCTGCTCTTTATCCGACCCGCCTTCGTCCTCCTCGGCGCCGTATTCGGTCGCGAACGACTCCGCGCGCAGCCCTTGTTCGTTCAACCACCGTACCAATATCGGCACGCTGCCGTGCGTGACGATGACCCGCCCGGCGCCGGTCGCGGCGATGGCCTGGCCCAATCCCGGCCAGTCGGCGTGATCCGACATCACGAATCCGCGATCCACTCCGCGCCTGCGCCGGGCGCCGCGCAGGCGCATCCAGCCGCTGGCGAAAGCGTCGGCGTGTTCACCGAAGCGGCGCGTCCAGGGCGTGCCCCGTGCCGAAGGCGGCGCCAGCACCAGCGCTCGCCGCAAGTCTGCCGGGTCTCGGACATCCCCGACCGTGACGGTCTGCGGCAAGGCCACGCCCGACGAGCGATAAACGCGGTTGAGCGTTTCGACGGCGCCATGCGCCACGATGGGACCGATGGACGCATCCAGCCCGTGCAAGATCCGCTGCGCCTTGCCGAAGGCATAGCAGTAAAGCAGCGATGCCCGCCCCTGCGCCGCGTTGGCCGCCCACCATGCGTTGATGTCCGCGCGCACGCTTTCGACCGCATCCCATCGGTAAATAGGTAAACCAAAGGTGGACTCGGTAATAAAGACGTCACAGGGTACGGGCTCAAATGGATCGCAGGTACCGTCTTCCTGCAGTTTGTAGTCGCCTGACGCCACCCATACCTGCCCGCCGTATTCCAGCCGCACCTGCGCGGAGCCCAGCACATGCCCGGCCGGATGCAGAGTAATTCGCACCCCGTTGTGCACGCGCGGCTCTCCGTAGGGCACCGCGTCCAGATCAATATCGCCCAGCCGCGAGCGCAGCACGGCGGCGCCCGGCGCCGCGGCCAGATAGTGGCGATGGCCGGCTCGCGCATGATCCGAGTGGGCATGCGTAATGACGGCCCGATCGACCGGCCGCCAGGGGTCGATGTGAAAGTTGCCGGGAGGACAGTACAGCCCTTCGGGGCGCGCGACGATAAGGTCCATGAGAAACCGATTCGAAGCCGGAAGCCGATGCCAAGCAAATCGCACGCCGCGACAGCGGCCCCGGGTTACCAATGCACACATCAGTGCCTTCGTTCTGTGCGCACAATAATCAACAGCCAGCCTTTCCGCATATCCAGGCACGCTGCTTGCCAAGATACATCCATCCGGACGACGCGCCGGCATCGGGTAGCAGCGAAGTCGCGTATAGAAATTACGATGCATAGCATTTCGTACGCGAAAGCCAGTAGCAATCGTTACCACGGCGCTGTCGTCCGGCCTCCTCGTTTCCTTGCCCCCCGGCGCGTCCCACCTTTTGCAGGACGCGCTTTCATTGGAGTAGGTATCGTGCCGCTAAGAATACTGACAGTGACGTCGGAAGCGTTTCCCCTGGCAAAGACCGGGGGTTTGGGTGACGCCGTTAGCGGCATGGCCAGGGCGCTCCACGAAAGCGGGACCGCCATCACCATGATGCTGCCCGCCTATCGCGGCACTATCGATAAGCTGACCCAGGTGCGGGAAATCGCCAGGCTGCGCCGCCTGCCCGGCGGCGAGGCACGCCTGCTATATGGTCTATGCCCGGCGCTGGGCGGTGTGCCGGTGCTGCTGCTCCAAAACGATAAGCTGTATGACCGCGATGCCCTGTATGTGGACGCCGATGGCCGCGAATACGAGGACAACGCCATCCGCTTTGCCGCCCTGTCGCATGCGGCGGCGCGGGTCGCCGCCGGCGCCACGCGGATTCCACGCCCCGACATCGTGCATGCCCATGACTGGCATACCGGTCTGGTGCCATTGCTGGTGCGTGACAAGGGAATCAATGTGCGCACCGTGCTGACAGTGCACAACATGGCCTTCCAGGGTGTCTATCCCATGGACACGGCCGCAGCCATCGGCGTGCATCCGCGGCATCTGAACGTCGAGGGTATCGAATACTGGGGCAAGCTCAGCTTCATGAAGGCGGGTATCCGCTATGCTGACCGCATCACTACTGTCAGCCATACCTATGCGCGCGAAATACTGACCGAACGCTTCGGCTGCGGCCTGGAAGGCGTGCTGGCGACGCGCTTGCACGACCTGCTGGCCGTGCCCAACGGTATCGACCCCGAAGAATGGAATCCCGCCACCGATCCGCATCTGGGCGCTTACCAGTTCAGCGCCACCAATACGGATGACAAGGCGCTCTGCAAGCAGCGCCTGCAGCAGCACTTTGGTCTGACCGAAAATCCGCGCGCGCCGGTGCTGGTGATGGGCAGTCGCCTGACCAACCAGAAAATGGCCGACTTGGCCGTGCAGGCCATCCCGCGCGTGCTGGACGATTATCCGGATTTGCAGGTCGCCGTGCTCGGCCAGGGCGACAAAGGAATAGAGGCGGCGCTCAGGCAATTGCAGCGCTGCTATCCGGGCCGTTGCGCCGCGCGCATCGGTTTTGACGAAGCGACCGCCCATATGCTGCACGCGGGCGGCGATATGCTGCTGCACGGCAGCCGTTTCGAGCCCTTCGGCCTGACTCCGCTGTATGCCATGCGCTACGGCGCCATCCCGATCGGCTCGCGCGTGGGCGGCATGGCCGACACGATCTCCGACCCCGGCGTGCGCGCCGGCCGCGATGCCATGCGCAATGCCACCGGCGTGCTATTCGACGGCGACACGGTCGACGCGATGGTCGGTGCGATATGCCGCGCCATGAGCCTGTACCGCAGGCCAACGATCTGGCAGGCCATGCGCCAGCGCGCGATGACGGCGGATTTCAGCTGGGAACGCGCGGTGGCCGGCTACGACAGCCTGTACCGCTCGCTGGCGCCGGCCGATGCCGTCCAGCAAGTCCCGGTCGCGGTTCCGGCCATGGCCCGTCCGTCCCTGCTCGACCACGTCACCGCCGCGGCCCGCCCGCTGGTGGGATCGCGCGGCGGCAAGGAATCGGCATCTAGTGCCCTGACCGCGGGCGCCGCCTGACGCGTATTGCCACATTGCGGAATGTGCCGGCGGTTGATTCCGCCGGCTTCCGCCATGGCGGGCCCGGGCCTCGCACTTGCGACACGACGGCGGCACGGCGGCATTCCGCGCCGCATACCGTTCAACGAGACAATCAACGAGCCCATCAATGCGCATTTACTACGTCCATCCCGTGCTCGCCGGTCCGCTATCCAACAACACCGCCGGGCGCTGGCCGGCGATCTGCGCGCGCGCCAAGGCGCTGGGCTTCGATACCCTGATGACCGCGCCCCTGTGGGCACCGGATCCCGAGGGTAATCCTTACGTCCCGGGCGATCCTGGCCAGCTGAACCCCGCGCTGGGCGAACTGGCGCTGGATGAAGCCCTGGCCACCCTGTCCAGCCTGTGCGGCAAGCATCATCTGGCCCTGATGGTGGATCTGGTGCTGGACCGCGTGGCTGCCAACGGCACGATGGCGCAGGCCCATCCGGACTGGTATACGGCGCCGGAAGGCGTCGATGCGCTGCGCGACCCGCGCAAGCCGCTGGAAGAGCGCCATGCCCTGCCGCTGCGGCACGGCGACGGCCACGCGCCGGCGGGCTTTGTCGCGGATTGGGTGGAACGGCTGGGCCTGTGGGTGCAGAACGGCGTGGCGGGTTTCCGCTGCCTGTCGCCGCACCGCCTGAACGCCGCCGAATGGCGCGATCTGATGGACGGCGTGCGCGCCGTGCGGCCGGATTGCCGCTTTTTGGCCTGGACGCCGGGCCTGGACCCCTGGCAGATCGGCGAACTGGGCGGCGCCGGTTTCGACGGCGTGTTCTCGTCGCTGCCGTGGTGGGATTACCGCTCGCCCTGGCTGGTGGACGAGTACGCCCGGCTGCGTGCGGTAGCGCCGGTCATCGCCGCGGCGGAAGCCCCCTACGTGAAACGCGTTGCGGCCTGGCACGGCGATACGCAGGGCCGCTATCTGAACGCCGCGCGCGCCATCTGGACAGCCGCGGTCGTGGGCGATGGGGGCATACTCGTCCCCATGGGTTTCGAGGACGGCGCCATAGAGCCGATTGAACTGCATGGCGGCGACGGCGATGTGGATAAATGGTACGGCGACAGCCGGCATGCCGACGGCGCGGCTTCCGGCGGCGATACCCGCACCCGATCCGGCAAAAAACGCGGCAGCGAAATTCCGGATCCGCAATCCGGCCATCCGCCGCTGCATGGCGATGTCGCGCTGGTAAACCAGTGGCTGGCACGCACCGCCGATGCCGTCGGACCGCTGCATAGCTTGCTGGGGCCGTTGTCGCCCATCACCGCCCTGTTCCGCGGCGACGGCCGCCCCTATGCGCTGACGGGCAACGGCCGCGCGGCGGCGCGGCTGGTGGTGCTGAACCCGGACGATTACGCCGACGCTCCCGTCGATTGGGAGGTACTGAACAGCCGGCTGCCGGACAACTATGCGCAGCTGGATACCTGGGAAGCCGACCAGCCCGCGCGCGAACTGCCCGACCACCTGGAGCCAGGCGCAATCGTGCGCCTGGGCGCCAGCCGTCTGCCGCCGGTGCGAGTACCCTCGTCCGACGAAAGCCGCACATCCGTCACCGCGGCCATGCGCGCGCCACGCGCGGTGATCGAACGCGTCGCGCCCACGGTGGACAACGGCGAATATCCGGTAAAGCGGGTGGTGGACGAGCCCGTGCGGGTCGAGGCCGACGTTTTCATGGACGGGCACGAGCATATCGCTGTGGCGGTGCTATGGCGCGCCGCCGACGAACGCGACTGGCAGCGTGAACCGATGGCGTTGCTGAACAACGATCGTTGGCAAGGGCATTTCGTGCCGCGCCGCAACGGACGGCATTATTTCGTGATCCAGGCATGGTCCGACACCTGGCATTCATTTACCGAAGGCTATGCCAAGAAGCACCAGGCCGGCGTGGACGTCGCCCTGGAAACCGCCGAAGGCAAGAAGGCGATCGCCGATGCGCTGGAACGCCTGCCCGCCGATTCGCCCGCCGCGGCGGTGCTGCAGCACGCGCTAAGGGTCCTGGGCCACGAACCCGAAGACCACAAGCCGCGCCGCGGCCGGCGCAAGACCGACGCCGCGGCGCCTGTGTTCGCTTCGCCGACGCCAGAACAGGTGGCCGTGCTGCTGGCCGACGAGACCACCCAGGCGATGCGGCAGGCGGATGCGCGGCCGTTCGAATTCACCACGCCTGTGGAATATGGCGTGACGGTGGACCGGCCCGCCGCGCGCTTTTCCAGCTGGTACGAAATTTTTCCGCGTTCGCAGACCGACGATCCGGAGCGGCATGGCACCTTCGACGACGTCATCCGCGAGTTGCCGCGGATACGGGGCATGGGTTTCGATACCTTGTACTTTCCTCCCATCCACCCCATCGGCCGCCGCAACCGCAAGGGCCGTAACAACACCCTGCGCCCCGAACCGGGCGATCCCGGCAGCCCCTACGCCATCGGCGCGGAGGAAGGCGGCCACGATGCCGTGCACCCGCAGTTGGGCACGCTGCGCGACTTCAAACGCCTGATCGATGCCGCGCACCAGCATGAATTGGAGATCGCGCTTGACTTCGCCATCCAGTGCTCGCCCGACCATCCGTGGCTGAAGGAGCATCCGGAATGGTTCGATTGGCGGCCCGACGGATCACTGAAGTACGCCGAAAATCCGCCCAAGAAGTATGAGGACATCGTCAACGTCGACTTCTACGGCCCGCACGCCGGCGCATCGCGCCAGGCGTCACTGTGGCGCGCGTTGCGCGACGTGGTGCTGTTCTGGGTGGCACAGGGCGTCCGCGTTTTCCGCGTCGACAACCCGCACACCAAGCCGCTGACTTTCTGGCACTGGCTGATCGGCGACGTACAAAGCCGCCATCCGGAAACCATCTTTCTTTCCGAGGCATTCACACGGCCCAAGATGATGTACCGGCTGGCCAAGGTGGGATTCACCCAGTCGTATACGTACTTCACCTGGCGCGATACCAAGCACGAGCTGACTGAATACCTGAGCGAACTGAACGCGCCGCCGCCGGCCGATTTTTTCAGGCCGCACTTTTTCGTGAATACACCGGACATCAACCCGCGCTTTCTGCAGTCGTCCGGCCGCGGCGGCTTCCTGATCCGCGCCGGCCTGGCGGCGACGCTGTCGGGCCTTTGGGGCGTCTATAACGGCTTTGAGCTGTGCGAGGCGACGCCGATGCCGGGCAAGGAAGAATATCTGGATTCGGAAAAGTACCAGATCCGCATCTGGGACCACGGCCGCCCGGGCAATATCGTGCGCGAGATCACGCAACTGAACGCGATACGGCGCGCCAACCCTGCCTTGCATAGCCATTTGGGCTTACGCTTTCATACGGCATATAACGACAGGGTGCTGTTCTTCTCCAAGGCCACGCCGGAACGCGACAACGTGCTGCTGGTGGCCATAAGCCTGGACCCGTTCGACGCGCAGACCGCGCAGGTGGAAATGCCCTTATGGGAATTCGGGCTGCCGGATCACGGCACGCTTTATGCCGACGACCTGATCGATGGTGGTCGCCAGACTTGGCAAGGCAAGCAGCAAACCTTTTATCTGCATCCGGGGCAGCCCTACCGGATCTGGCGGGTCGCGGGCATGGCGTAGGCGGCCGTACGCGCGAAAAGAGCGAACAACAGCAACACCTAGGCAACGCACACCATGACCGACAGCACCGTCAATACCCCCGACCGCGACGACCCGCTCTGGTACAAGGACGCGGTGATTTATCAGTTGCACGTCAAATCATTTTTCGACGCCAACAATGACGGCGTCGGCGATTTCGCCGGCCTGATCGAAAAACTGGACTACATCTCCCAGCTAGGGGTGAATACCATCTGGCTGCTGCCCTTCTACCCTTCCCCGCGGCGCGACGATGGCTACGACATCGCCGACTACCGCGGCGTGCATGCGGACTACGGCGCGCTGCCGGACGTGCGCAAGTTCATCCGCGCGGCGCATGCGCGCGGCCTGCGTGTGATTACCGAACTGGTGGTGAACCACACTTCCGACCAGCACCCCTGGTTCCAGCGGGCGCGGCAGGCCAAGCCGGGTTCGGCGGCGCGCAACTATTATGTCTGGTCGGACAACGACCAGGCCTACGCCGGCACGCGCATCATCTTCGTGGATACGGAGAAGTCGAACTGGACCTGGGATCCGGTGGCGGGCGCCTACTTCTGGCACCGCTTCTATTCGCACCAGCCCGACCTGAACTACGACAATCCGCAGGTGCTGAAGGAAGTGCTGGCGGTCATGCGGTATTGGCTGGACATGGGTGTGGACGGGCTGCGGCTGGACGCCGTACCCTATCTGGTGGAACGCGAAGGCACGAACAACGAGAACCTGCCGGAAACGCACGAGATATTGAAGAAAATCCGTGCGCAGCTCGATGCCGACTACACCAACCGCCTGCTGCTGGCCGAGGCCAACCAGTGGCCGGAAGACGCACAGGAATACTTCGGCAAGGGCGACGAATGCCATATGTCCTTCCACTTTCCGCTGATGCCGCGCATGTATATGGCCATCGCCCGGGAAGACCGTTTTCCGATCACCGACATCATGCGGCAGACCCCGGATATCCCGGAAAACTGCCAGTGGGCGATCTTCCTGCGCAATCACGATGAATTGACGCTGGAAATGGTGACCAGCAGCGAGCGCGATTACCTGTGGAACGTGTATGCCGCCGATCGCCGCGCGCGCCTGAACCTGGGCATACGCCGCCGCCTGGCACCGCTGATGGAACGCGACCGCCGCCGGATCGAACTGATGAACAGCCTGCTGTTTTCCATGCCCGGCACGCCGGTCATGTACTACGGCGACGAACTGGGCATGGGCGACAACGTGCACCTGGGCGACCGTGACGGTGTGCGCACGCCCATGCAATGGTCGCCCGACCGCAATGGCGGGTTTTCGCGCGCCGATCCGGAACGCCTGCCGCTGCCGGCGCTGATGGGCCCCCTATACGGCTACGAAGCCGTCAACGTCGAGGCCCAGCAGCGCGACCCGCATTCCTTGTTGAACTGGACGCGCCGCATGCTGGCCACGCGGCGCCAGACGCGCGCCTTCGGCCGCGGCACGCTGCGCTTTCTGTTTCCGGGCAACCGCAAGATCCTGGCCTATCTGCGCGAATACGAAGACACGGCCATCCTGTGCGTGGCCAATCTGTCGCGCGCGCCGCAGCCGGTGGAACTGGACCTGTCCAGCCTGAACGGCCGCGTGCCGGTGGAACTGCTGGGTGGCACGTCCTTTCCGGCCATCGGCGAATTGCCCTATCTGCTGACCCTGCCGCCCTACGGCTTCTACTGGTTCGAGCTGAGCTCGGTGGCATCGCCGCCGTCCTGGCATGCGACGCATCCCGAACAAATGCCGGAGTACTACACCCTGGTACTGCGCGGCCGCACCGGCTACGAGCTGACCGAAGGCGCGGTACGCTCGCTGCGCCACGACGTGCTGCCGCTGTATCTGACGCGCCAGCGCTGGTTCCCCAAGGACCGCAAGGTGAATTTCGCGCAAGCCGCCTATGCCGTACAGCTGAAGGACACCGAATACGAGTGCTTCATCGCCGAGCTGGACATGGTGTTCGACGGCAAGCCCGCGCGCTTCCTGCTGCCCGTGGCCCTGATCTGGAGCGAAACCCTGCCGCCCATGGCGCAGCAGTATGCGCTGGCCCGCGTGCGGCGCGCGGCCGAGATGGGTATGCTGACCGATGCCTACACCTTGCCATCCTTTATCCACGCGCTGGTGCGCGGCCTGCGCCAGCGCCTGGAACTGCCGGTGCCGCGCGCCATGCCGCCCTGCGTGCTGCATTTCAAGGGCGAGGCGGGCCTGGATGAACTGGACTTGCCGCCGGACGCCGAAGTGACCTGGTTCACCGGCGAGCAATCGAACAGCTCCATGACCATAGGCGGCGTCGCCATCCTGAAGCTGATCCGCCACATCGTGCCGGGCGTGCATCCGGAAGCCGAAATGACACGCCGCCTGACGCAGGCCGGCTATACCAACAGCGCCCAGTTGCTGGGCGAGATCGTCCGCGTGAACGAAGACGGCACGCCGCACACGCTGGCGCTGATGCACAACGTCATCACCAACCAGGGCGACGCCTGGGCCTGGACGCTGGAATACCTGAAGCGCACGCTGGAAGCCGCCGCGCTGACCGCCGAAAGCGCCGAGGACTATGACGAGGACCTGAAGGGCTATAGCGCCTTCGCGAGTGCCATCGGCAAGCGCCTGGGAGAACTGCATGCGACGCTGGCCCAGCCGACCGATGACGAGGCCTTCAAGCCGCACCCGGCGACTGCCGCCGATGCGCGTAAACGAGCCGCCGATGTCATCGCCATGCTGGATCGCGCGCTGAAGCTTCTGGACGCGAATATCAATCGCCTGGAGACGGGCTGCGCCGAAAAGGCGCAACGGCTGATCGGGCGGCGCGACGAACTGGTGGAAACCATCCGGGCCCTGGCAGGGCACGAGGCCGGCACGCTGCACATCCGCATCCATGGTGATTTCCACCTGGGGCAAGTGCTGGTGGCGCAGAGCGATGCCTATATCATCGACTTCGAGGGCGAGCCCGTGCGCTCGCTGGAAGAACGCCGCGCCAAGAGCAGTGCGCCACGCGACGTGGCCGGCCTGCTGCGCTCGTTCGACTATGCCGCCGCGACCGTCGCCAACGGCTTCGGCGATGTGGAAGCCGCGGCGTCCGGCGAGGTGCAGCCGGCCGAAACCGTGCTGCGCCATCGTCGGCGCGACCTGATCGTGCGCTTCCGCGACGTCGCCGAGCGGGCCTTCCTGACCGCCTACCACGATGTGTCCCGCAACGCGGAACCGCGCTGGATGGACGAAAGCCGGGAAAGCCCTCTGATCGACCTGGCCCTGATCGAAAAGGCCGCCTACGAGATTGCCTACGAGGCCGCGCACCGTCCGGACTGGGTCAGCATTCCGCTGAACGGCCTGGCCACGCTGGCCGATCGCCTGCTTATGCAAGAAACCGCCGCGGCCCCGCCGACGGCCGAATAGGAATACCGGCCTTATGACGTCCGTCCCTACCTTTACCACGCCTCCCGATGCCTTGAACCGGGATATCGACGACCTGCTCATGGGCAGGCACGCCGATCCCTTCCACGTGCTGGGGCCGCACCGGGACGGCGACCGCACGGTGATCCGTGTTTTCGCGCCGCATGCGCGACGGGTCGGAGTGCTGCGCGCCGGCACCGACAGCGCCGCCGAATTGCAGCATGTCCGCGACGGCTTTTTCATGGGTGACGCCGGCAACTTGCCGGTCGGGCAGCCGGACGCCTATCGGCTGAACATCGATTGGGGCGGCGCCGAACAGGAAACGGAAGACCCCTATGCCTTCGGCCCCTTGCTGGGCGATCTGGACCTTTACCTGATCGGCGAAGGACGCCATGAATCGCTGGCCGACTGCCTGGGATCGCACGTCACGACCGCGCAGGGCGTGGCAGGCGTGCGCTTCGCGGTATGGGCGCCGAACGCGCGCCGCGTATCGGTGGTGGGCAACTTCAATTCCTGGGACGGCCGGCGCCATCCCATGCGGCTGCGGCACAGCTCCGGTATCTGGGAACTGTTCATTCCGCGCTTGCGGGCAGGTGAACGCTACAAATACGAAATCGTCGGCGTGGCGGGCAACGTGCTGCCGCTGAAGGCGGACCCCCTGGCGCGCCAGACGGAAATGCCGCCCGCGACCGCATCCGTGGTGCCTGAACCCGGCGACTTCACCTGGACCGACGACGAATGGATGGCGAGCCGCGCTGCACGGCAGGCCACCGATGCGCCCATCTCGGTTTATGAAGTGCATGCCGGATCCTGGTTGCCGCCCGGCGGCGGCAGCGAAAGCACGGTCTGGGAACAGCTGGGCGACCGGCTGGTGCCCTATGCCAAGGACATGGGCTTTACGCATCTGGAATTGATGCCCATCATGGAGCACCCTTTCGGCGGATCATGGGGCTACCAGCCCCTGGGTGTATTCGCGCCGACGGCGCGCTACGGCACACCGGCCGATTTCGCGCGCTTCGTCGACCGCTGCCACGCCGCCGGGCTGGGCCTGATCCTGGACTGGGTACCGGCGCACTTTCCCACCGACACCCACGGCCTGGTGCAGTTCGACGGCACGGCGCTGTACGAATACAGCGATCCGCGCGAAGGCTTCCATCCCGACTGGAACACGCT
Source organism: Bordetella sp. (assembly GCA_035493915.1). GTDB lineage: Bacteria > Pseudomonadota > Gammaproteobacteria > Burkholderiales > Burkholderiaceae_B > Bordetella_C. Next base: position 9,392 of record DATJHN010000538.1, on the reverse strand, counting down.
GATCTACAACCTGGGCCGCACGGAAGTGCGCAATTTCATGGTCGCGAACGCCCTGGAATGGCTGCGCCGCTTCCACGTCGATGCGCTGCGCGTGGATGCCGTGGCCTCCATGCTGTATCGCGACTACAGCCGCGACGCCGGACAGTGGATACCCAATCGCTACGGCGGCCGCGAAAACCTGGAGGCCGTCGAATTCCTGCGCGACATGAATGCCACCGTGTCCAAACTGTGCCCCGGCGCCATCACCATCGCCGAAGAATCGACCGCCTGGCCCGGCGTGACCGCCCGTCCGGAGGACGGCGGATTGGGCTTTACCTACAAGTGGAACATGGGTTGGATGCACGACACACTGCGCTACATGCACCATGAGCCCGTCCACCGCAGCTATCACCATCACGACATGACCTTCGGCATGGTGTACGCGTATTCAGAGCGTTTCATTTTGCCGCTGTCGCACGATGAGGTCGTGCACGGCAAGGGGTCGCTGCTGAACAAAATGCCGGGCGACCACTGGCAGCGCTTCGCCAACCTGCGCGCGTACTTCGGCTTTATGTGGACGCATCCCGGACGCAAGCTGCTGTTCATGGGCGGCGAAATCGCCCAATCGCGCGAATGGGATCACGACTCCAACGTGGACTGGCCGGCGCTCGATGACGCACTGCATCGCGGCGTGCAGCAGCTGGTGCGCGACCTGAATCGCCTGTACCGGGAGCTGCCGCCCCTGCATCGGCACGATGCCGATCCCAGTGGATTCAATTGGGTGGTTGGCGACGATACGGTCAACAGCGTCTACGCCTTCATGCGCAACGACGGCGACAAACACGTGCTGACGGTGTGCAACTTTACGCCGGTGCCGCGCCATGACTATCGCGTCGGCGTGCCGCGCGCGGGATGGTGGCACGAACGGCTGAATACGGATGCCGGCGATTACGGCGGATCGGGGGTCGGCAACGGCGGCGGCCGTCACGCGGACGATGTCGCCGCGCACGGACAGGCGCATTCGCTATCGCTGACCCTGCCGCCCCTGGCCACGGTGATATTCGAGCAAGGATAGATATTTCATGCCTGGTCCGCTTCCCGACCGGCTTTCGCCTGGCTTGCACTTCCCCCTGGGGGCGACCAGCGACGGGCTGGGTGTCAACTTTGCCGTCTTTTCCGCTAACGCAAGCCGTATCGATCTGTGCATCTTCGACGCGCGCGGCCGCAAGGAAATCCGCCGCATGCCGCTGCCGGAGTGCACAGACGAAATCTGGCACGGGTATCTGCCGGACGCCGCGCCCGGACTGGTGTACGGCTACCGTGCCTACGGCCCCTACGATCCCAAGAATGGCCATCGCTTCAATCCTCACAAGCTGCTGCTCGATCCCTACGCACGCCAGTTGCTCGGCCCGCTGCGCTGGAGCGACGCGTTGTTCGGCTATCGCGTCGGGCACACGCGTGGCGATCTGATGCAGGATCGTCGCGACAGCGCACCCGCGATGCCCAAGGGCGTGGTAACGGACGATACGTTCAACTGGGGCGAGAACCGCCCCTTGCACACCCCGTGGGAAGACACGGTTATCTACGAGGCGCACGTACGCGGCGTATCGATGCGCAGCGAAGACATGTGGCCGCATCTGCGCGGCACCGTGACGGCGCTATCGAATCCGCGCTTCATCGACCATCTGCACAAGATAGGCGCCACGGCGATCGAACTGCTGCCGGTCCACGCCTTCCTGCAGGACAAGTTCCTGGTGGAAAAAGGCCTGGGCAACTACTGGGGATACAGCACGCTGTCGTATTTCGCGCCCGAGCCCGCCTATCTGCCGCAGGGCGATCCCAACGAGCTGCGCATGGCGATACGCCGGCTGCAGGCGGCGGGCATCGAAGTCATCCTGGACGTGGTCTACAACCATACCTGCGAAGGCAACGAACTGGGTCCGACCCTGTCCTGGCGCGGCCTGGACAACGCCAGCTACTACCGCCTGATTCCGCGCGACGAACGCTACTACATCAATGACACCGGCTGCGGCAACACGGTCAACCTGTCGCATCCCCGCGTGCTGCAAATGGTGCTGGACTCGCTGCGGCACTGGGCCACGTCCTATCGTGTGGACGGTTTCCGCTTCGACCTGGGCGTCACGCTGGGCCGCGAAGGCACGGGGTTCGATCCCGGCTCGGGCTTCTTCGACGCCATTCTGCAGGACCCGCAGCTGTCGCGCCTGAAGCTGATATCCGAACCCTGGGATATCGGCCCCGACGGCTACCAGCTGGGCCAGCACCCGCCCGGCTTCGCGGAATGGAACGACAAATTCCGCGATACGGCGCGCCGCTTCTGGCGTGGCGACCCGGGGCAGCGCGGCAACCTGGCCGAACGCATCGCGGGTTCCAGCGACCTGTTCGACCGGCGCCATCGGCGCCCCTGGGCGTCGATCAATTTCGTCGCCGCGCATGACGGCTTCACGGTCAAGGACGTCGTCAGCTACAACGAAAAGCACAACGAGGCCAATCAGGAAGGTGGGCGCGACGGCCACAACGAGAACTGCAGCCGCAACTGGGGCGTCGAAGGCCCCACGGACGATCCACAGATCCAGCACGTGCGGCGGCGCGTCCAGCGCGCCCTGCTGGCCACGGTGCTGCTGTCCTATGGCACGCCCATGCTGCTGGCGGGCGATGAATTCGGCAACAGCCAGGATGGCAACAACAACGCCTATTGCCAGGACAACGCGCTATCGTGGCTGGACTGGGAACAGGCCGCCAGTCAGGACGGCCGCGACCTGACAGCCTTCGTCGCGCGCATCGCCGCCTGCCGGCGCGCGCATCCCAGCCTGCGCAGCACACGCTATATGAACGCGCACCAGCAGACCGCGCCGGGCATGGCGGGTGTAACCTGGTTCGACGTGAACGGCCAGCCCATGACCCAAGCGGGCTGGCACGATCCCGAAGGCCGCGCGCTGGGCCTGCGCCGGGCCGTCGGCACGCACGACGGATTCGACGTTACGTTGACATTGATGAACGGCAGCGAGAGCGACGTATCGTTCGCGCTGCCCCCGGACATGACCTGGCGCATGCTGGCCGATTCGACCCGGCCGGAAGTTCCCGAGCACAACGTGCACGGCCATCACGTGACGGTGCATGCGCACGGCATCGCGCTATTGAGCGGGTACCCCCGCGGCAGGGAGCACGCATGACAGACGCCAATCGATCCGCCGATGCGGACAAGCCCGCCAATGAAACGGCCGGCGCGAGTTTCCTGCCCAGCTATGGCGCCTGGCATCAGGCCAGCGGCCTGACCCGGTTCCGCATCTGGGCACCCAATGCCGAGCATGGCGTAGCGCTGGAAATCGCCGGTCGCGATCCTCTGCCGATGACAGATGTCGGCGACGGCTTCTTTGAAATCCAGACGCCCTGCCCGCCCGGCACCCACTATCGCTATCGCGTGTCGCCCGACCTGAGCGTACCCGACCCCGCATCGCGCCTGCAGGCCGGCGACGTGCACGACGACAGCATCGTCACCGCGTCCGATACCTACGCCTGGTGCAATGACGCCTGGCGCGGCCGCCCGTGGCGCGAAGCCGTGATCTACGAAGTCCACGCCGGCCTGGCCGGCGGTTACGCCGGCATCCAGGCGCGCCTGCCCGAACTGGCGGCGCTCGGCATCACGGCGATCGAGCTGATGCCCATCGCCGACTTTCCCGGTCCGCGCAACTGGGGCTATGACGGCGTGCTGCCCTACGCACCCGACTGCGCCTACGGCACGCCGGACGAACTCAAGCGCATGATCGATACCGCCCATGGATTGGGCCTGATGGTCTTCCTGGACGTGGTCTACAACCACTTCGGGCCGGACGGCAATTATCTGTCGGCTTATGCAAGCGATTTCTTCCGCACCGATGTACATACCCCTTGGGGCGTGGCGATCGATTTCCGGCGCCGCGCGGTGCGGCAGTTCTTTGCCGAGAACGCACTGTACTGGCTGGCCGAATACCGCTTCGACGGCCTGCGCCTGGATGCCGTCCATGCCATCGGCGATACCGGTTGGCTGGAGGAAATGGCCGGCTTCGTGCGTGCCCATCTACCCACCGACCGCGTGGTCCATCTGGTCCTGGAAAACGACGATAACCAGGTACACCCCCTGGAACACGGCTACCAGGCGCAATGGAATGACGACGGCCACCATGTGCTGCACCAGCTGCTGACCGGCGAGAACGAAGGCTATTACGGCGACTACGCCACGCATCCGGCGCAGCGTCTGGCGCGCTGCCTGGCCGACGGCTTCATCTACCAGGGCAATGCTTCGCCGCACCGCGGTGGCATCCGGCGCGGCGAACCCAGCGCGCATCTGCCGCCCACGTCGTTCGTGCTGTTCCTGCAGAACCACGACCAGATCGGCAATCGCGCGATGGGCGAACGCCTGATAACCCTGCTGCGCAACGACACTCGGCCGTTGCGCGCGGCGGTCGCGCTGTTGCTACTGGCGCCGCAGATTCCCCTGATCTATATGGGCGAGGAACGCGGCGCCACGGCGCCCTTCCTGTACTTCACCAGCCACGCCGATCCCCAGCTGGCGCAGGCGGTACGCGATGGCAGGCGGCGCGAATTCGAAAAATTCCGAGCTTTCGCCCATCCCGCCACGCGCGACCGCATCCCGGATCCCAACGATCCCGCGACTTACACAAGCTCCGATCCCTACCAGGCCGCGCCCGCCACGGAATGGCTGGATTACTACCAGTTGCTGCTGCAACTGCGCCATCGCATGATCGTGCCGCGGCTGGATGGAGCGCACGCGCTGGGCGCCCATGTCCTGGGCCTGCGCGCCGTGGTCGCGCAATGGCTGCTGGGCGACGGCGCCGTGTTGTCGATCTACGTCAATCTGGGCACGGTCGACTTGCGCCCGGACTGGCTGCAGGAGGACCGCGCAGATGAAGTCCTGCTGTTCGAAAGCGAGACAGGCGCGGGACGCGCGCTGTACGATGGCCTGCTGCAACATGGCGTCACCGTGGCCCTATTGAAGGAGCTGGCATGACCGGCCTGGCTATCCCGGAAGACGAACATCACGCCCTGGCGATGCTGGCGGAACGCGCCGGCATCGCCGTCGATTGGACCGATGCCCGCGGGCGCCCCCAGCGGGTCCGCGACGATGTCCTGCGCACGCTGCTGCATGCCCTGGAATTGCCCGCCGGCAGCGTGGCGCAGATACAGGAAAGCATCGGACGGCTGGCGCATGAGAACGCCGACCAGGACGGTTTCCTGATCGTCGATGCCGGCACGCCTATCGCCCTGCGCGGTGTGCGTCACATGCGCTTCGAACTGGTCGACGAAGCGGGACAGGCCCGCGACCTGAGCGCCCACGGCATCGACGACGACACCGCGCACCTGCCGCCGCTGGACACGCCCGGCTATTACCGCCTGCGCGGCGACGGGCGCGAGTGGACGCTGGCAGTGGCGCCGCGGCGCTGCCCCGGCGTCGACGACATCCTGGAAACGGCCGCGCCGCGCACCTGGGGCGTGGCCGTGCAGCTATACAGCCTGCGCCGCTCGCATGACGCCAAGCCGGCGCGCGCCGCGGGGCTGGGCGATTTCACCGCGCTGGCGCAGATGGCCCGCAGCGCCGCCTCGCGCGGCGCCGAGGCCATAGCCATCAGCCCGGTGCACGCCATGTTCGCCGCCGATCCAGGCCGCTACAGCCCCTATGCGCCATCCAGCCGGCTATTCCTGAACAGCCTGTATGCCGATCCCTGCCTGCTGCTGGGAGAAGCGGCGGTCGGTACGGCCCTGGACGCGCTGCATCTGGGCGACGAAGTCATGCGCCTGGACGACCTGCCCCTGATCGACTGGCCCGCCGTGGCGCGCCTGCGCATGAAACTGATGCGGCGGCTATACGACGAATTCCGCACCGACGGCCCGCCGGCACTGCACGCCGACTTCGATTCCTTCCGCATGGCCGGCGGCGAAGCGCTGGAAAGCCACGCGCGCTTCGAAGCGCTGCATGCGCGCCATCTGCCGCCGCTGGGCGACGCCGCCGACTGGCGCCACTGGCCGGCGGACCTGCGCGATCCCGCCGGCCAGGGCGTCAAGGGCTGGGCGCTTGCGCATGACAAGGAAATCGCCTTTCATATCTTCCTGCAATGGCAGGCGGCACGCGGCCTGCAGCAGGCGCAGCGCGCGGCGACAGAAAGCGGCATGGCGATCGGCCTGATCGGCGATCTGGCGGTGGGCACCGACCCCGGCGGCAGCCACGCATGGAGCCGGCAGGCCGATATTCTGACCGACCTGTCGCCCGGCGCCCCGCCGGACCTGTACAACCCGTTGGGACAGTGCTGGGGCCTGACGGCGTTTTCGCCGCGTTCGCTGCGGCTGAGCGGCTATGCGGCCTTCCGCGAAATGCTGCGCGCCTCGCTGGCCTATACCGGCGGCGTACGCATCGACCACGTCCTGGGACTGGCCCGCATGTGGCTGGTGCCGCGCGACGCACCGCCGAAGGACGGCGCCTACCTGCGCTACCCGCTGGACGATATGCTGAAGCTGGTCGCCCTGGAGGCCTGGCGCCATCGTGCCATCGTTATTGGCGAAAACCTGGGCACCGTGCCGGAAGGATTCAATCAGCGCATCGAAAGCTCCGGCATGCTGGGCATGAACATACTCTGGTTCCAGCGCGAAGGCTGGAGCGATCCCACGCCCTTCCAACCGCCGCTTTCATGGCCGGCAACCTCGGTATCCATGACGACCACGCACGATCTGCCCACCGTGGCCGGCTGGTGGACCGGCACCGACATCGGCTGGCGCGCGCGCCTGCAATTGCTGGGCGAGGACGAAAGCGAAAATGGGCTGCACGAGCAGCGCGCCCGCGACCGCGGCGCGCTCTGGCATGCCATGCGCCACGCCGGCGCCGTCGCGCACGATGCCCCGCACGATGCGCCGCAGGAAGCGCCCATCGAGGACGTGCTGCGCTTCGTTTCCCATACGCCTTCGCCGCTCATGCTGGTGCCGGCCGAGGATCTGCTGGGCCTGAACGAGCAGCCGAATCTGCCGGGCACCATAGACCAGCATCCCAACTGGCGGCGGCGCCTGGGTGCCGATGCCGGCCAGCTGTTCGACAGCGAGGCCGTGCGCCGCCGCGCCGACGCCATCGCCCATACCCGGAGCAAGCCATGACCGCGCCGCGCGCCACCGCCCGGCTGCAGCTGCACAGCGGTTTCACGCTGGACGATGCGCGCGCCCAGGTGCCCTATTTCGCCAGGCTGGGCATCAGCCATCTGTACCTGTCGCCCATCACCCGTGCCCGCCCAGGCTCGCAGCATGGCTACGACGTGGTGGACCACACGCAGGTCAATCCCGAACTGGGCGGCGAAACAGCACTGCGCGAACTGGCCGCGGCCGCGCGCACGGCCGGGCTGGGGCTGATCGTCGACATCGTGCCCAACCATATGGCGACCAGTACGGACAATCCGTGGTGGCACAGCATACTGAAACATGGGCGCGCAAGTCCGCATGCGGAATGGTTCGATATCGCGTGGCACGGCGCCGACGAGGAATTGCGCGGCAAGGTGCTGGCGCCGTTCCTGGGCAAGCCGTATGGCCAGGCGCTGGCCGATGGCGATATCGTCCTGCGCCACGACGCGGATACCGACCAGTTCCTGGTGGACGTCCACGGCACGCCCTATCCGCTCGATCCCGAAAGCCTGTGCACGCACGGACCGCGCGATCCCGCCGGCGTGGCGGATTTCGATCCTGGCAGCGACGCCGGACGCGAACGTCTGCACGGCCTGCTGGAGCGGCAGCATTACCGCCTGGCCTGGTGGCGCGCGGCGCCGGAAGAAATCAACTGGCGGCGCTTCTTCGAGATCAGCGACCTGATCGGCGTGCGCGTGGACCGGCCCGAAGTCTTCGACGCCGTGCACGAAATGACGCTGCGCTTCTACGAAGAAGGCCTGATCGATGGCGTGCGCGTGGACCACGTGGACGGTTTGAGCGACCCCATCGGCTATTGCAGCCGCCTGCGCGACGCGCTGGCGCAATGCGCCGCGCGCCGTCCCGCGCATCTGCGAACGCTCGAACCCTATCTGGTGATAGAAAAAATCCTGGCTGGCGATGAAACGCTGGACGATCGCTGGAAGGTCGACGGCACCACCGGCTACGACTTCATGAGCCAGGTCGGCGCCGTGCTGCACGATCCCGCCGGCGAACAGACGCTGACGGAACTGTGGGAAAGCGCCGCGCGCGACGCTCGGCCGTTTTCCGCCATCGCGAACGAAGCGCGCGACCTGATGCTGCTGCGCCATTTCCCCGCCGAAAGGCTGGCCGCGGCACGCGCCCTGCATCGCGTAGCCAGGCTGGATCCGCGCACGCGCGACTGGGGCGAGTCCGCCATCCTGCGGGTTCTGTGGGATCTGCTTTCCGTTTTCCCGGTGTACCGCATCTATGCGGACGATAGCGGCTGGCACCATATGGACCGTGTGCACTTCGAGCATGCCGCCACGCGCGCCCACGCGCGCATACGCCTGGACCGCGACGGCGACGATGGCCCGCTGCTGGAACTGATGTCCGGCTGGCTGGGCGGCGAGGCGCCAGAAGACTTCCCCCCCGCCGAACGCCAGGCGCGGCGCGAGGCCATCCGCCGCTTCCAGCAATTGACCCCTCCATTGACCGCCAAATCGCTGGAGGACACGGCGTTCTATCGCTATGGACGACTGCTGTCGCGCAACGAAGTGGGCGCCGATCCCGGCCTGTTCAGCATGGCGCCGGACGTCTTTCACCGCCGCTGCGCGTCGCGCGCGCGCCATTTCCCGCGCGCCATGGTCGCCACCGCGACCCACGATCACAAGCGGGGCGAAGATACGCGCGCACGCCTGGCGGTGCTGAGCGAAGTCCCCGCGCTGTGGGCCGATACCGTCCAGGGCTGGATGAATCGCCACCTGTCCACCACCTACAACGGGGCCGGCACGCTGGCGCCGCATCCGGCAGACCTGTACATGCTGCTGCAAACGCTGGTCGGCGCCTGGCCTCTTGCGCTGCGCGCGGATGATGAGGTCGGGCTGCGGGCCTTCGGCAACCGTGTCTCGGCCTGGCAGCAAAAGGCCTTGCGCGAGGCCAAGCTGCGCACCAGCTGGGTGGTACCGGACGCCACCTACGAAGCCGCATGCGAGGACGTATTGCGCAAGCTGCTGCTGCCCGGTAGCGAGCCGGATACGCCAGCGCGGGAAATCGCCGATTTTGCCGCCCGCATCGCGCCGGCCGGCATCGTCAACAGCCTGGCGCAGACCCTGCTGCGCCTGACCGTGCCGGGCGTGCCCGATCTGTACCAGGGCACGGAATTCTGGGATTTCAGCCTGGTCGACCCGGACAATCGCACGCCGGTCGATTACGCGGCACGCATGGCCGCGCTGGACGCGGCCGACGCCGCCGATCCGGAT
>DATJHN010000537.1:0-2271 GCA_035493915.1 Bordetella sp. | reverse complement strand
GCACCTGGGCAATGCCAAGGACCAGCACGATAGCCGCCAGAGCGCCGGCCCAGGGCACGCCAGCGATTAGACCGAACTTCCGTCTTGAGTTTTACATAAAGCATTGACGGCATTGGATAAAGTGCCGTTTGAGGTGTTTGCTACTGGCTACGCAGTGAGGCCGAGTAGATCGAATGCCTTGTGCTGGATTGGCGTCGGCCGCGTCAGCACGATGAGCGGATGCAGCGGGGTGATTGCGGTAATGATGGTGTTGCGTGCCAGGGTCGCCAGATCGGCCAACAACGTGCGGAAGCTGTGCACCGCCAGTCCATCCGGCGTTATGCCCGTGGTCTGCTTGCGGATTGCGGTCTTGGACCGCTGTGCCTGCGCCACCACGCTGCGGCGCCGGGCCTCAGCCTCGTCCTGATCGGTGTCGTCAAACAGCATCGGTGCCAGGCGTTGGCGCATGTGCCATTCGAGGTAGTAGGCCAGCATGCACAGAAACACGTGCGCCCGCACCCGCCCCTCCAGCCAATGATAAACCGGCCGGACATGCAGATCGACAGTCTTGAGGCAGCGGAAGGCGCGCTCCACCCGGGCCAGGGATTTGTAGCTGCGCACGGCATCGACATCGCCCAGGGTCGCCTCCGACAGGCTGGTGCGCACGACATACAGCCCATCGGTGGCCGCCTCGGCGGCAATCTCGGCGCTCTTGCGGGCGAAGCGGAAAGCATCGTCAGTGATCGTCAGATCAAAATGCTTGCGCATCTTGTGCGTGTTGAAGACCTCGCCGACGGCCAGCGCGATCTCGGCGGTGCCGCGTAACGGATTGCGCCTGCGCTCGACCCGGATTTTGATGGCGGCGAGGTCCTTCTCGGTGGCGGTCAGCAGGTCTTCGCGCTTGCGGGCGCGCTCGGCAGCGAGATCGGGATTGCGGCAGACCACCAGCCGCTCACCGGGATAATCCGGTGACGTGATGGCGGCCATGTCGCGTGTGTCAAACAGCGTGAGTTGGACGGCGCCGCTGCTCAGCAGGTCCTTGATGGCTGGGCCGCGCAACGCGGTGATCCAGTCCAGTCCGGCGGATCTGATGTCGGCGCTGATGCGCGCTTCGGTGATCAGACCGCGGTCGCCGACCAGCACCACATGCGTCAGGCCGAAGCGCTGCTTGAGCTTGTCGATCTGCGGTGCCAGCGTCATCGGATCAGCGGTGTTACCGTCAAAGACTTCGACGGCAACAGGACAGCCGTCAGGGGCGCAGAGCAGGCCATAGACGATCTGCAGGGTGCCCTTCCTGCCATCACGGCTGTAGCCACGCCGGGCCAGCGGACAGCAGCGTCCCTCCAGGTAGCTCGACGAGACATCGTAGAGCACCAGGGTGCCGTTCCGGAGATGGCGCCTGGCCAACGCGGTCTCGATCGCGGGCTGGCGCGCCAGCAGCCAGTCGAGCGCGGCGTAGAGTTCGTCGTCAGCGACTGCGCCGAGACCCAATGCCTCGCCCAGGCTGGAGGACGCCGTCTCCGGCGACAGCGTCCTGGCGGCGGCGAGCTTGGAGCCGGGATCGAGGATGCGCCCGACCAGCAAGGCAAGGATGAGGTCGCGGCAGCGGTTGCCGTTGGGACCAAGCAGGCGGTCGAGGCCGATCTTGCGGGCAGTGCCGAGGGCTGCGGCGACGTGACCGTGAGGCAGGCTGCGGGTGACGGTGAAGGCGTCCTGCTCGGCCGGGATGACGGTGCCGCCCTTGAGCACGCCGCGCAAGCCTTCAACATAGGCTGCGGGCCAGTCGGACAGGTTGCAGAGCGTGCGTTTGCGCACCTTGCCGCCCTCGCGGTAGCTCTCGCGCAGCAGGATGGCGGGCGGGGAGTTCCGGTTCGGGACGGCTTCGATATACATGGCGGGGACGCAAGCAGGTCCAGCCTGCAAGTACAAGACACAAGCGCGCGATTACATGGCTACAAAGTAAGATGGCACTGGGCAGCTTTGCTGGGAATTCCGCCAGCTTATAGTCACAGAAAGTCGGAAGTTCGGATTAACACGGCCAAGCTGCACGACATCGATCCACAAACCTATCTGGCTGATGTGCTGGAGCGGGTCATCTCTGGCGAGACGAAGGCCAACCATCTGGCCGAACTGCTGCCCTGGGCCTGGAAGGCGGCGCGGGAACAACAGGCCGCCGCGTGACGCCAAGACGACCTCGCTCGCGGCCGGCCCGGCCGAAGATGGACCTTGAGCGGCTCGACGTGTGGCTTGGCGAGCTCAAGCCAGCGGGACGTGTCAGCGGTGTGTCAATGC
>DATJHN010000536.1:0-8587 GCA_035493915.1 Bordetella sp. | reverse complement strand
CGCGAATACGCGCAAGCTGTGCGACGCTGCGCGACACACCGGGGTCAACGTCTATTTTGCCAAGATCCACTTCAGCCCGGGCTATCCGGAAGTCAGCCCGTTGAACAAGAACGGGCAAGGGATCAAGCACCTCGGTCTTTTTGTCGACGACGAGATATCGCCGGAATTGGGCAGGCAGGACGACGAACCCATCATCATCGCGCATCGCGCCAGTGTGTTTTTCGACACCGATCTGCAGGCGCGACTCGCCGCACAAGGTGTCGATACGCTTCTTATGGTGGGCATAGCATCGACCGGTGTGATGCTCTCGTCGATCGAGTATGCCAGCGACGCGGACTTCCGTCTATTCACAGTTAAGGATTGCTGCTACGACCCCGACGGAATCGTGCACGAACATCTTTTTTCAACGGCGTTTGAATCCCGGGCCACGGTACTATCGCTCCCGGATGCCTTGGCGTTGCTGGACCAGGAAACCGCCAGTCGCTGATGTGGTTGTTTCCAGAAGATCCTGGTCAAGGCGGAAAACCTGAATTACGTTTCGATCGGCTCGTTAGTGGAGAATTGATTAAATGCGTTTGATACTCGCAATACTTTTACCGTGGCTGCAATTTTTCACCATCGGTCGGCCGTTCGCGGGCATTATCTGCCTGCTATTGCAGATAACACTAATCGGCTGGATTCCCGCCGCGATCTGGTCTGTCTATGCTCTGAGTCAGTACAAAACTGACCAGAAAATCGAAAAGGCGCTGGGTTCGGACGCGAGACGGATGTAATCGGTCGTGCCTGCGGACGGAGTTCGGGGTTTTCACTTTCTGGAAAGCCAGCAGTGGATCCCGAACCCTTGTTGAAAATCAATAGATGCAACCCGCACCCAAAAGTCCCCCCAACCGCTTACACTCGACGAGATCAACAAGGTTTTCGACTCATGCACCAGGGCGAGAGCGTCCGCGGCGTCGTTGTCTGTTGAATCGTCACCGGCGTACAGAAGCAGCAGCCCGTCCATACCCAGGAGACCGTCATGGCTGAGCTTTCTATCCATCCGCATGTCGATGCGGGCAAGAAATCAGGTGGGGCGAAGTTTTCGGGAGGCACGCTTGTCTGTGCGTGCACGACGAATCCGGTAAAGGTGGCGGTCAAGGACGATATCGCGCACAACCATGTGTGCGGATGCACCAAGTGCTGGAAGCCGGCTGGCGCGTTGTTCTCGATGGTTGCCGTGGCGCCTACCAACCGTGTGGAAGTGCTTGAGAATGAAGACAAGCTGGCCGTGGTCGATCCAGGCGCGCTGATCCTGCGTCATGCATGCAAGGAATGCGGCGTTCACATGTACGGGCCCGTTAAGCGCGAACATCCCTTGCAGGGTTTGTCGTTCATACATCCGGAGCGGTTCACGGAAACAGGCTGGGCCGAACCCACGTTCGCCGCCTTTGTTTCTTCCATTATCGAGAGCGGTGCCGATCCGGCCAATATGGACAACGTACGCGCCAAGCTGAAGGAGAAAGGGCTGGAACCGTACGATTGCCTGTCGCCGCCCCTGATGGATTACATCGCGACCTGGACGGCGAAGAAGGCAGGAGTGCTGTAGCCCGGCAGCCTGGCAAAGGTCAGCTGGCTCCCTTTGTTGCCGAAGCCGCCAGGGGCACCGGCGCCGCTTCGGTCGTGGGCATGGCATCGGCCCCGCTATCACCTCGCACCACCTGCGCGCTGCTATCGCTTCGCATCGCTAACTTGCGGCGCAGGTAGCGTTGCGCGGGTTTCTCTATCCACCGGTAGCAGGCGGCCGCCAATAGCAGGCTGACCGCCACCATCACTGTCAATACCGCCATCGACGAGTTGCTGGAAAGCGCGTGACGGTCCTGGATGTGCAGGCCCCTGGACAGCACCTCGCTGGTCGCATGCTGAACAAAGCCGTGCACCAGATACAGCGCATACGAGACTTCGCCCAGCCAGACGAGCGGGCTGCTGTTCAGCCAGGCTCCGACGCGGCTGCGGTTCGACACTACCGCCATCAGCAGCACCGCGAACAACATGATCACCAGAAGGTCCGGCCCCTTGATGTGCAGCGCCAATAGCAGTGCCGCCAACAAGGCCAGCGTCACGATATCGCCCGCCTCGCCCGACAGCAATGCCGTGCGCGCTGGTGACAGATATGCACGATAAAGCAAGGTACCCAGCAGGAACTCCGGCAGACAACGCAGCAATGTGGTTGGCCCATCCCATTGATTGAAGTCGTCATTCGTATACCAGGCCAGCCAAGCCAATACCGCGAACGCGCCCAAGGCCAATAAGCCCTGTGTAGACGAGGCAGCGCGCCAGACGCGCATCAGCACGAACGGGAAAACCAGATATGCCATGAACTCCAGGCTGATGGACCACGCCGCGTAATTCCAGCTCAATGTGCTCGCATGCAGGCCCTGCAACATGAACAAGTTGGCGATCAGCGCGGTCACCGATCGCACTCCGGAGAGCGGGATGCCGGATATGGGCCCTCCCGACGCGTACTCGGCCAGGCTGGCAGCCAGTGCGGTGGCCACGAACAGGCCCAGCACCGCCAAGTGCAGCGGGTACACCCGTGCGATACGTGCCCAAAGGAAGGTCCAATAGCTACGCAGCACGACGCGCCGCGCGAATACGCCGCAATAGACGTGCGTCATTACGAAGCCGCTTAGCATGAAGAACAGGTCCACCGCCAGGTAGCCCTTGTTCAGCAGTGCCGTATGACGGTCCGGTTGCACGTTGGGCAAGTACCAGACGCCGTAGTGATAGAGAACAACCCAGATAGCCGCGATGCCCCGCAGGGGCGTGAGCGAGGGAAGGTGTGAGCCGCTCTTGCGCTGCGTCAGCTGTCGATTTCTTTTCGATATGTTGCCGTCCTTGATCGCTCTACTCCTCGGTGTGGGGCGAGGCGGCAATCTACGGCGGCGTGAGGGACGAATGCGGGCGATATGCGAAGAGCGGGCGAAATCGCCGCGGAGTCACACTTGGTCTTAACTCGGCATCCTGTTGGTCTTGTCCCTGTCGCTGTCCATTACAGCCTGGCTGCTGCTGGATGGAATATCCGCCAGACCTTATCACACGAGCTTTCCGCGGGGCAAATCGCCTGGTGCGGACAGGCCTGACCTCATCTAGAATGCCTGCGTCCAAACATATGCAGCTGCAACGATGTCATTCGATTTCGATTGGCCATGGGTAGGCATTGCGCTCGCCGCGATATTGCTGTCGCTATTGCTTCTTACCGACATCTTCCGAACACCGGGCATTGCGTCGCGCTGGCGCGATCCGGCATGGTTGGCTGTGCTTGGACTGCCGCTGTATATGGTTCATCAGTTCGAAGAGCACGGCATCGACCTTGCAGGCATCCACTATGCCTTCCGGGCCTCGCTGTGCAGCACGATGGGCTTTGCCGACGTGTCTGCCTGTCCCATTCCGCTATCGTTCATCACGGCCGTCAATGTGGGCTCGGTGTGGGGCGCTTCGGTGCTGGCTTTCGCGTTCGGACGGCGCAGGCCGGTGATCGCGCTGAGCGCATACGGAATTCCGCTGGTCAACGCCATTCCGCACGTGGCCAGCGCGTTGAAGGGCCAAAGCTATAACCCGGGTTTGCTGACCGCGATACTGTTATTCGTGCCGGTCGGTATCTGGGCCATGCGCGTGGGCCTGCGTGCCGGCATACGTTGGCGCGGCGTCGGGGCGATCATTCTGGGCGGCATACTGACCCACGCGGTGTTGATGGGATCGCTGCTCGCTTTTCTGCAAGGATGGATAGGCGCTCCAGTCCTGGCCGTGATCCAGATGCTGAACATGGCCGTCCCGCTGGTGGTCGCATTGATCGCAAGCGGCCCCGGTGCAACGTCACGCGACCGAGATCGTGCTCGCTCCGTCCAGGGCGTGTGATCCGCTACTTTTTCGCAGACCGAAAGCTCCAAAAGAAACCGCTGAGTCGCACGCGGTTGGCGTGCCACCAGTCGCCATGCCATCTGGACAGCAGATGGGCCCATCTCCAAATCCTATTTCACATCGCTACGCCGGCAGACGAATATCCCTTCTGATGATACGCAGAACACCAAGAAGGGGGACATATGCGATCTTTCACGAGATTGTGCAGCGCGCTCGGCGCGCTGGCCGTGCTCGCCGCGGGGGCGGCCCCCGCGCTGGCTGACTATCCCGACCGTCCCATACGCCTGATCGTCAGCATGCCGCCCGGTGGCGGCGCGGACTTCGTGGCACGCCTGGTGGCCTCCAAGGCCCAGGAGAAACTGGGCGGCAAGCTGGTGGTGGAGAATCGCGCGGGTGCCGACGGCATGATTGCCGCGGCCTTTGTGGCCAACGCCGCGCCGGACGGTTATACCCTGGCGTGGATCACCAACTCGCACGTGGTTTCGCCGCTGTTCCACACGCCGTCATACAAGCCGGCCGACAGCTTCACGCCGGTGATCCAGGTCGCCAGTGCTCCAGATGTGCTGCTGGTGCCCAAGACCTTGCCGGTCGATACGCTGCCCGCGCTGATCGAGATGGCCAAGGCCAAGCCTCACTCCATTGTCTACGGCTCCGCGGGCGTATCCACGCCATCGTCGCTGGAAAGCCAGTTGCTGATGAAGGTTACCGGCGCGCAGCTGGAAGCGGTGCCATACAAGGGCGGCAGCGAGGCCATCCTGGGGCTGCTCAACGATTCGGTCAATATGTACTTCGCCACCATCTCGACAGCGCTGTCGACGCTGAAGGGAGGCAAGGTGAAAGCGCTGGCGGTCAGCACGCTGAAGCGTACCTCCCAACTGCCCGACGTGCCCACGGTGGCCGAGGCGATCGGCTATCCGTCCTTCGAAGGCGGCACCTGGCTAGGTGTGCTGGCTCCCGCCGGCACGCCGGCCGCGGTGGTGGACAAGGTCAACGGGGCGATCGCGTATGCGTTGCAAACAACCGAGGTCCAGCAGCAGTTGTCGGCGCAGGGCTGGACAGTGATCGCCAGTACCCCGCAGGTGTTCGACAAGGTGCTGAGATCGGACCTGGATCGTTGGGCGGAGGCGCTGAAGGACATGCCGAAAACGCAGTAGCCCGGGCCAGGGTGCCGCATAAGGAAAACCGATGCTGAAAATCTGGGGGCGTGCCAGCTCCACGAATGTACAGAAGGTGTTGTGGTGCGTGGGCGAGCTGGGCCTGCCGTATGAGCGCATCGACGCCGGCATGGAGTTCGGCGTTAACGACACACCAGAGTTTCGCCGCCTGAATCCGAACGGCCTGGTCCCGGTGATCGAGCACGAGGGCCTGACGCTGTGGGAGTCGCATGCCATCGTGCGCTACCTGGCGCGCCAGTATGGCTTGGGGACGTTATGCCCCGAAGATCCGCGGGTGTGCGCCGATAGCGACCGCTGGATGGATTGGTGCGCCACGCTGGGCTGGCCCGCGATGCGTGCGCTGTTCCTGGGCTATATCCGCACGCCGGCCGCGCAGCGCGACATTGCCCAGCTGAAGACCGCGCGCGATATCGCGGCACGTGCGATGGCCTTGTTGGACGCGCATCTGCGCGACCGGGAACACTTGGTCGGTGCGCCGTTCACCATGGGTGACATTCCCATGGGCGTGGTGGTGCACCGCTGGTACAAGCTGCCGATCGAACGCGAACCGCTGGAGAATCTGGCGCGTTACTACGCCACGCTCAAGGCGCGTCCGGCGTTCCGCCTGCATGCTGACGTCACCCTGGCTTGAGGAGAAGCACGCAATGACCAAGACTGACGGCACCCCGGCGGCAGCCTCCGCCGATGACGAAAACGACGTCCGCACACGGCTGGAAACCATCAAGGCATATCGTGGCCGCATCATGCCGAACCACGCGGTGCTGGCCATCGAGGCGCCGCAGCTGCTTGATACCTACGAGGCGCTGTATACCGGCACGACGCTCACGTACAACCACCTGACGCGACAGCAGAAGAAGTTCGTGATGCTGCTGGTGGTGGGCGGATGCCAGCAGCCGCTGGGCCTGTATCACGTGAAGGATTTCCTGGCGGGGGGCGGCACGGCGGAGCAGGTGCGCGTGGCGGCGCGGCTGGCGATGCTGGTATCGGGCGCGCCCGCGGTAGATGCCGTCAGCGCGGGCTGGAGCCAGTTCGTGTCCGGCATCAGCTACGACGCCTTGATCGATCCGGAGCTCGTGGCCGCCACGCAGTCCGACCTGCCGCCGTGGTTGCTGGAGCTTGCGATGGCGGCGGGCCATGCCTGCAGGCGTGACTGGGACAAGGTCAAGTTCCATCTGGTACGCGCCAAACGCCTGGACGTCAGCGACGCGGTGCTGGCCGAAGCCCTGACCACCTTGATCCTGACGGCTGGTAATCCCACCTTTGCCCAGGCCTGCGGAGCCTGGCAGGAATTGATCCGCGACGGGGCGGTGGCGGCGACGCCCGCGCATCGCTACGCGGCTGAACTGGCGCGCGGCTGAGCGCGCCGGCGAGCCCAACGCAACACGTTTCAGGGAGGTGCCCATGGCACTGGCAGGCAAGGCGGTAATGATCAACTGGAGCAACGTGGCTCCCGAACACCGCGACCAGTACTACGACTGGCATGATCGCGAGCATATCGCCGGGCGGCTGACCGTGCCGGGCTTCCTGCGCGGCCGCCGCCACCTGGCGATCGACGCCGATCGCGATATCTTCAATATGTATGAGGTGCTCGACCTGGGCGTGCTGACGGGCGAGGACTACACCCGCCTGACGCGCAACCCCAGCGAGGCGACGCGCGCCACCAGCAAGTTCATCGTCGATGCCTTCCGCGCCCTGGCGCGGGTGCGCTACTCGGCCGGCAAGGGCGTAGGCGCCTGCGTGCAGACACTGCGCCTGGAGGCCCAGCCCGGGGCGCAAGATAGCCTGGAAACATTTCTTTGCGGTGCCGCCTTGCCCGCCTTGTCGATGTCGCCCGGGGTCGTTGCCGTCCACTTGTGCGTGGCCGATCAGGCGGCCAGCGGCGTGGTGTCGCCGGAACGCAAGGACCGCCCCACCATCGTGCCCGGGCTGGCGGTCATCGTCGAAGGCACCACGGTGGCAGCGGTGCGCAAGGCGGTCGATGCTGGCTTGCCGGCGGACCGCGTGCGCCAACATGGCGCGGACGATACCTATATTTCGGGCAGCTATGGCCTGCAGATCCTGATGACGCGCGAGGACATCGGGCGCTGAGCTCAGCCGCGTGGCGTAAGGCCCTGCAGTTCCGGTATCTCCAGCTTCAGCGTGTCCTGGATTACCTTGTCCAGTTCAGCCTCCGTAATGGCCTTGCGCGGCGGCCGCAGGGTGCCGCCGGGCAGGCCCAGCGCATCCAGCAAGGGTTTCATCGCGCGGGTAGGACCACCGTGGCGGTAATGGATGGCGTGGATGCCCATCAAGCCTGCATAGGCCTTGCGCAGCAGTTCATGGTCACCGGCCTGGAAGGCGGTGATCACCGAGCGCACCAGCCTGGGCGCCAGATTGCCCTCGTGGCCCATGAAGCCATGTCCGCCCAGCGCCAGCGTGGTCATGGCCTGCGATGGGCCGGCGCAATGCACCTCGATGCGGTCGGCGAAACGCCCGATCATCATTGCCAGGTAGCGCGCATCGTGGCCGCCATAGAAGAAGCTGGCGATCTGGCCGGGAAAGCGCTGCAGCAGGGTATCCAGAAGATCGGCGGGCAGTTCGAAGCCAAAGCTCTGGTAGCTGGACAGCACCACCGGCAGCCGCGTGGCGGCGATGGCTTCGGTGTAGTAGGCATCCAGTTCGGCCATCGTGGGCTTGGTGGCATGTCCCATTTCCGGCGGGAAGATGTGCACGGCGTCGAAGGAATAGCGCCCGGCATGGCGCAGGAATTCCTTGGTCTCTTCGACGTGGCGCACCTCGCAGCCCATGGCCCGGATGTTGACGTGGCCCTTCAATTCCTCGATGGAGATGGCCAGCACGCGATCGAGCTCTTGCGGGCTGAGCGAGAAACCTTCACCGCTGGCACTGCCCGCGATATACACGCCCACGCCGGCATCGCGCAGCCGGCCCAGATGCGCGCGCAAGGCGGCCTCGTCCAGCGCGAAGTCGCGGTCGAATGCCGTCATCGACATCACGAATGCGGTCAGCTTGCGTTTCATTATCGCGATTCCTTCGGTGGCTGCCCGGGCAGATCCCGCAAGCGGTATACGGACGCGGCGGTGCCCAGGAACAATGCGGTTTTCTCGGCTTCGCCGTAGTCGCGCACGATGCGCTTGAAGGCGTTCCACATGACGGCGTAGCCATTGCTGACGCCGTCTGGCGGGAAATTGCTTTCGAACATGCAGCGGTCCGCCCCGAAGATATCGATGGCGGTTTCGATGTATGGCCGAAAGGCTTCGGCCAGCACCGGCGAAGTCGGCCGTTGAGTCGCGGTATTGAAGCCCAGGCCGATCACCGGCATGCCCAGCCCGCCCAGCTTGCACACCACGTTGGGACAGCGAGCCAGTTCGCGCAGCGAGGCGCGCCATTCGGCGTAGACCTGTTCACGCTTGGTGCGATAGGGTCCGGCGCCCAGCGGGCCGCCCAGGTGGTTGAGAACGATGGTGGTTTGAGGGCATGCCCGTGCCATGTCCAGCAGGTCGGGCAGTTGCGGATGG
>DATJHN010000535.1:0-5972 GCA_035493915.1 Bordetella sp. | reverse complement strand
GGCAATTTCCTGATGGAACACGGCTGGGAACGCGGCCGGCCGGTATTCGCGCCGGTGGTTCTGCCGCCCAATGCAGGAGGCCTGGTGGATGGCGGACTCTCGCCGACCCGCACATGGCCGCAACTGCAGGCCGCGGGCGCGGCCGCCGGCGGCACGTCAAGCATGGCCGGCATGACCGCCGACGCGGGGTGGCAGCAGGGCATGCTGGGCGTCATCGACCTGCCGGAAGAGTCCGCCGGAACCGCCGAATACCGCACCGCCACCGTGAATTTCTTCGCCCTGACTCAATACAACCACAGCTACTTCTATGCAGCGTCGGTGGCAGATCTGGCGGCCGCCATCCAGGCACGCTTGGGCGCCGTGGCGGTCCGCCCCGCTCAGTTGAATACGCCGGTCGACAGATAGCGGTCGCCGCGATCGCAGACGATGAACACGATGGTGGCGTTTTCGACACGGGACGCCACGCGCAACGCGGCGATCAGCGCACCGGCGGAAGAAATGCCGGCGAAGATGCCTTCTTCCGCCGCCAACCGGCGCGCCATGGACTCGGCGTCGGCCTGCTTGATGTATTCGTAGGCGTCCACCCGGCTGTGATCGAAAATAGCCGGCAGATAGGCTTCCGGCCATTTGCGTATGCCGGGAATCTGCGAGCCTTCTTCCGGCTGCGCGCCGACGACCTGGATCGCCGGATTGCGCGCCTTCAGATAGGTGGACACACCCATGATGGTGCCCGTCGTCCCCATCGCGCTGACGAAATGCGTAATGCCGCCCTCGGTCTGGGTCCAGAGTTCGGGCCCTGTGCCTTCGATGTGAGCGAGTGGGTTGTCCGGGTTGGCGAATTGGTCCAGAACCTTACCTTTACCCTCGCTTTGCATCGCCGACGCCAGGTCGCGGGCGTACTCCATGCCGCCCTTGTCGGCCGGCGTCAGGATCAGTTCCGCCCCATACGCCGTCATGGCGGCGCGGCGTTCCACCGACAGGTTGTCGGGCATGATCAGGACCATGCGGTAGCCGCGCATTGCGGCCACCATGGCCAGCGCGATGCCGGTGTTGCCGCTGGTCGCCTCGATCAGCGTATCGCCGGGCTTGATTTCGCCGCGCGCCTCGGCATGGCGGATCATGGACAAGGCCGGACGATCCTTGACCGAGCCCGCGGGATTGTTGCCTTCCAGCTTGGCCAGGATCACATTGCCGCGGGCGGCGCCATCAGCGCCCGGAATGCGTTGCAGGCGAACCAGCGGCGTGTTGCCGACGGTCTGCTCGACGGTGGGATAAGTGACGGTTTTCATGGCACAACTATAACTCCGCTGAAAAAAACGCCGACGCAAAGGCCGCGTCGGCGCAAGGGATACGATCTGTGCGTTATCCACGCAGCGTTATCAACGAGTACCGCGTGGCGGCACCCGGCCCGTACGCACATCATTATTTTTTGGAGCGGGGGAAACCGTACCGCCGTTCGACACGCCGGCAGGTGGACGGCCGCCGGGCGCGACCGCGGCGGGCGACACGCGCAGGCCCGCGGCCTCCAGTGCCTGGGCACGGCGGGGCCCGATGCCGCGCACGCGGTCGGACAGATCTTCCATCGATTCGAAGCGGCCACCGCGTTCACGTTCCTTGACGATGGTTTCGGCGGTTTTCGGCCCGACGCCGCGGACGCCGCGCAACTGATCGAGCGTCGCACTGTTCACATCCAGCGCCTGGGCGGGCAGGACGGCCAGCGTAAGGCCCGCCGCCAATGCCAGGCTGCCGAATGCGCGCGGCCAGCGCGAACCGCGCCGCGCCGCCGCGCACGGCGCGACGATGCGGGCGGGTGGCGCCAGAACGGTCGCCACGGGATTGTGCAGAAAGGGATTCATGAGGCCTCCGGACAGCGGTAAAAGGCGTTGATGGATGGCATCTGAGACGCCAGGGCCATCATCGCCCGCTGCTCTCGGGGGCGGGTCACGAGTGAACGGAAACGTCCACTCGTGGATCTACGCTTATTTGCGGGCGCGCCAATAGCGCACGTATTCCGCCACGCCAGTCTGCACGTCGCGCATGGGCTGCTCGAAACCCGCCGCGCGCAGCCGGCTGGTGTCGGCCTGCGTGTAGCTCTGGTAGCGGCCTTTCAGGTCATCCGGAAACGGGATATAGCGGATCAGCCCCTGGCTGACCAGTTGATCCAGCGGCAGCGCCGTTTCGCCGCGTTCTTCGCGCAGGCTGTTGACGACCGCCATCGCGACGTCGTTGAAGGGTTGGGCGCGTCCCGTTCCGCAGTTGAAAATACCGGATGTCTGCGGATTGTCCAGAAAATGCAAATTGACGGCGACCACGTCTTCGACAGAAATGAAGTCGCGGCTTTGCCCGCCATCGGGATAGCCGTCCCAGCCGGCGAACAGGCGCACGTGGCCTTCCGCCAGGAACTGGTTCATGTTGTGAAACGCCACCGAAGCCATGCGCCCCTTGTGCTGTTCGTGCGGCCCGTAGACATTGAAATACCGCAGGCCCACGACCTGCGCGGTCAAGGACGCCAGCCTGGTACGCAACACCTGGTCGAACAGCAGCTTGGAATAGCCGTAGACGTTCAGCGGATGCTCATTGGCCGGGTCTTCGACATAGACGGAAGATCCGCCATAGGTGGCCGCCGACGACGCATACAAAAACGGCACGCATTCCGACTGGCAATAATCGAACAATTCCAGCGTTACGCGGTAATTGTTATCCATCATGTACTTGCCGTTGCGTTCCGTCGTGTCGGAACATGCCCCCTGGTGGAGCACGGCGCTGATGTTGGGCAAGGCACGCCGGTTCACCAACTGCCGGAAGTAGTCCTTGTCCATATAGTCGGCGATGCGGCAATCGGTCAGGTTGACGAATTTGTCGCCATCGACCAGGTCGTCCACCGCGATGATGTCCTGGATGCCGCGCCGGTTCAGACCGCGCACCAGGTTGCTGCCGATGAAGCCTGCTGCTCCGGTAACGACGATCATGATAGGTCTCCCAATTCCTGCGCGCTGACGGTGGACGTGCCCAGTTTGCCGACCACCACGCCGCCGGCGCGATTGGCCCAGCGCATGGCCTGCGGCCAGGGCATGCCGACCGCGCGCGTCACCGCCAGCGTGGCCAGCACGGTATCGCCCGCACCCGATACGTCGAAGACTTCGTGCGCCTGGGCATCCACATGCTCGCGCCCATCGCCCGTGAAAAGTGTCATGCCTTGTTCCGACCGTGTTACCAGCAACGCTTCCAGCGCCAGGTCTTCACGCAGGCGCTGGGCGCGGACGGCCAGATCGTCCTCGGACTTCCAGCGGCCGACTGCCTGCTGCATTTCCGAGCGGTTGGGCGTCACCAGCGTGGCGCCACGGTAAATGTCGTAATGATCCCCCTTGGGATCCACCAGTACGGGAATACCGGCCGCGCGCGCGCTTTCGATCAGGCGCCGCACACCGCCGAGCGCGCCCTTGGCGTAGTCCGAGAGCACCACGACATCATGACTGTGGAGATGCCGTTCGAACTCCGCGTTCAGCGCCTCCAGGGCAGTGGAGCCCGGGGACTCTTCGAAATCCACGCGCAGCAGTTGCTGCTGGCGACCCAGCACGCGCATCTTCAGCGTGGTGGGATGGCCGGCATCGGCCACCAGCCCCGGGGTGATGCCGGCATCGCGGGCCAGCGCATGGATACGTTCGCCGGCCTCGTCCGCGCCGACGACGCCGATCAACGTGGCCTGGCCTCCCAGGGCGACCACGTTGCGCGCCACGTTGGCGGCGCCGCCCAGGCGATCCTCACGGCGCGCGACGCGCACGATGGGAACCGGAGCTTCCGGCGAGACACGATCGACTTCACCGAACCAGTAACGATCCAGCATGACGTCGCCAACGACGAGGATGCGGCGACGCGAAATGTCGCCAACGGGAAATGCACTCATTCAAGTTCTTCCAGACGGCGCGGCGCATAGGTTTCCCATGCGTTGCAGCCAGGACATTGCCAATAATAACGGCGCGCCTGAAAACCGCAGGAGCGGCAAGCGTAGCGATCGAGACGCTGTGTATGTTTGTGGATCAAACTGCGCAGCAGGCTAAGGTCGGCCCCCGGCACCGGACTGACTTCGCCATCGCCGCCCGGCGCGGCCAGTTCGGCTTCCAGCAGGCGATCGAGGCCCAGCAGCGACGGGTGATGGCGCAGCGCGGAACGCGCAAAGGCCCAGGCCGGCGTGGCCCCCTGTTGGGCACGCAGTTCGCGGAATACGACGTTGAACAGGTCCAGCGAGGGATACTGGGCATATTGCTTCTGCAACAGTTCCAGCGCGGCGGCGGCGCCGTTGCTCGCCTGATAAC
Source organism: Bordetella sp. (assembly GCA_035493915.1). Classification (GTDB taxonomy): domain Bacteria; phylum Pseudomonadota; class Gammaproteobacteria; order Burkholderiales; family Burkholderiaceae_B; genus Bordetella_C. The sequence goes on along the minus strand of DATJHN010000535.1, from coordinate 1,659 downwards.
TGTTGAGCAGGGATTCCGCGACCAGTCCGGCGAACTCCGGCTCGTCGGTCAGCACGGATTCCAGGTGCAGGCGCTCGCGCTTGGCATCGCCTTCGACGGCGGCAAGCCGGGCGCGCAGCATGGATATCCGCACCAGCGAACCCTTGCTGGGAGCATGGCCGTCGCCGGCGATGCTGGCCGCGTGGTCGGCCGCGTCCAGCGCGACCTGAGCCGCATCGGTATCGGGGGGCTGGACAGCCAGGGCCTGCTGCGCCAGTTCGCATTGGTAATGCACCAATTGAGGCACCGGCTCATCCACCAGGCCTCGCAGTGTTTTGACGGCGTCGATGGCGCGCGGCCAGTCATGCTCGGATTCGTAGATGCGGATCAGCGAACGCAGCGCCGGCAGCGAATAGCGCGTGTCGCGCATCTGCTTGAATCCTGATTCGGCGCGATCCAGCATGCCCGCCTTCAGAAAATCCTGGGCAAGCTCGTGCTGGGCATGCTCGCGTTCGGCGACAGGCAGATCCGCGCGGTTGAGCAGGCTTTGATGCACACGGATGGCGCGTTCCATTTCACCGCGGCGGCGAAACAGGCTGCCCAGCGCAAAATGCAATTCGGTGGTTTCGGGGTCCAGCTTGGCGACTTCGACAAAGGCGTCGATGGCTCGGTCCGGCTCTTCATTCAGCAGGAAATTCAAGCCGCGAAAATAGGAGTCCGGGAGGACACGGTTTTCCGACAACATTTGCCGAATGTCGACTCGCGCGGCCAGCCAGCCCAGCGCGAACAATAAGGGGACGAATATCAACCACCAGGGTTCAAAATCCACGGAGCTCGCTCTTCTCGCAGGTTCGGGACGCGCGCGGCGGCGCGGCAGTAAAAACGCGCACCGGCATCACAGGGGCGACATGGGGGCAATGGATTCCGGCGGCACATTGACGACTTGGCCCGGATTGTTGCTCATGGCGGCCTGCACGCGGTCCAGTTCCCTGCGCAAGCGCACGGCTTCGCGCCGGCGGCGCATGGCGGCGGGCACCGTCAGCAGCAAGCCGAAGATCGCACCCACCACGAAGGTAGCCAGCATGACCACGATGAGCGGTACATCATGCATGATGTAGTCGCCGTAGAAATTGACCTGGACGGGATTGGTGTTCTTGAGCGCGAACATCAGCACCGCGACAAATACGATCAGCCGCAGCGCCCAGACGAAATAGCGCATAACGCAAACTCCACAAGGTTCAGTATCGAGATTGTAAGCGCGCTTTGCCTCGGGTAGTTCCCCAAAAAAAAGCCGCCGTAAACGGCGGCTTTTTGCATACATACAGGCAGATCGCGCGGATCAGAGCATCGCGTGGGCACCCACGCCCGAGGCCGCGGTTTCCACGCCGTCGCCGGAAGCATCCGACGATGCGTCGTCGTTGCCATCCAGGTCGACACGTTCACGCAGTTCCTTGCCCGCCTTGAAATGCGGCACCTGTTTACCCGGCACCAGCACCTGTTCGCCCGACTTCGGATTGCGGCCGACGCGTGGCGAACGCCGCGATAGCGAAAAACTGCCGAAACCGCGGATTTCGATGCGCTGGCCCGCGGCAAGCGCCTGGGCCATCGCATCGAGCACCGTTTTTACGGCGTAATCGGTATCGCGGGCGGCCAGCTGGGGATAGCGGGCCGCCAAGGCGG
>DATJHN010000534.1:0-4430 GCA_035493915.1 Bordetella sp. | reverse complement strand
CCGGCGATTTCATCATCATGCAGTGCGACGAGGGCAGCGCCGAAGCTTCGCTTCATTTGCTGCGCCACTGGATCGAGCAGAACTGAGGACAACGCCGCCGCCGTCACGGCGCTCCGGCCGACAGGAATATCCGCATGGAAGTCTCCCGCATACGCGCACTGCGCGGCCCCAACCTGTGGAGCCGCAACACCGCCATCGAAGCCATCGTCGCGTGCGACGACCTGGAATGCTCCATCGACCAACTGCCCAACCTGGAACCGCGCCTGCGCGCGCGCTTTCCGCGGATGGGCCAACTGCAGCCCGAAGGATACGAAAGCACGGTGTCGCTGGCACACGTGCTGGAACAGGTCGCGCTGCTGCTGCAGGCGCATGCGGGCTGCCCGGTCACCTTTAGCCGCACCAGCACCACGATAGAGCCGGGCGTGTTCCAGGTCGTCGTCGAATACAGCGAGGAACCGGTCGGCCGGCTGGCCCTGGACCTTGCTGAAAAGCTGTGCCTGGCCGCGCGCGACGATGCGCCTTTCGATCTCGCCGATGCACTGCGCCGGCTGCGCGAACTGGACGAAGACATACGCCTGGGGCCCAGCACCGGCTCCATCGTCCATGCCGCCATCGCGCGCAATATTCCCTATCGCCGCCTGACGCAGGGCAGCATGGTGCAATTCGGCTGGGGATCCCGGCAACGCCGCATCCAGGCGGCCGAAACGGACAGGACCAATGCGATTTCCGAATCCATCGCCCAGGACAAGGACCTGACCAAGATGCTGCTCGACGCCGCGGGCGTGCCGGTGCCGCTGGGACGCACCGCGTCCAGCGCCGAAGATGCCTGGGCCGCCGCGCAGGAACTGAGCGGCCCGGTGGTGGTCAAGCCGCGTGACGGCAGCCAGGGCCGCGGCGTGGCCGTCAACATCGAGACACGCGAGCGCATCATCGCGGCCTTTGCGGCCGCCGCCGAAATCAGCCGCGACGTCATCGTCGAACGCTATATCCCGGGCCACGATTTCCGCCTGCTGGTGGTGGGAAATAACCTGGTCGCGGCTGCCCGCCGCGATCCGCCACAGGTTTCCGGCGACGGCGTGCATACCGTGCGCGAACTGGTCAGCCAGGTCAACCAGGATCCGCTGCGCGGCGACGGCCATGCCACCTCGCTGACCAAAATACGCATCGACGATATCGCGATCGCCACGCTCGCCAAGCAAGGGCTGGACGTGGACTCCGTACCGCCTACCGGCGCGCGCGTGGTGCTGCGCAACAATGCCAATCTGAGCACGGGCGGGTCGGCCACCGACGTAACCGACGAAGTACACCCGGAACTGGCCGCGCGCGCGGTGACCGCGGCGCGCATGATCGGCCTGGACCTGTGCGGCGTGGACGTCGTCGCGGAAACCATGCACCTGCCGCTGGAAGAGCAGCGCGGCGCCATCGTCGAAATCAATGCCGCCCCTGGCCTGCGCATGCACCTGACGCCTTCGTTCGGCAAGGGTCGGGCGGTGGGCGAAGCCATCATCGCCAACATGTTCGCCGACGGTGAAGACGGGCGTATCCCGGTGGTGGCCGTCGCCGGCACCAACGGCAAGACCACCACGGTGCGCCTGACCGCGCATCTGCTGGCCCAGGACGGTACGCGCGTCGGCATGACGAATTCCGACGGCGTCTATATCGGCGCGCGCCGCATCGATACCGGCGACTGCAGCGGCCCGCGCAGCGCGCGCAGCGTACTGGCGCACCCGGATGTCGACGCCGCCGTGCTGGAAACCGCGCGCGGCGGCATCCTGCGCGAAGGCCTGGCCTTCGACCGCTGCAACGTCGCGGTGGTTACCAATATCGGCATGGGTGATCACCTGGGACTGGGCTACATCAGCACGGTCGAGGATCTGGCTGTGGTCAAGCGCGTCATCGTCCAGTACGTGCAGCCGGCGGGCTACGCCGTGCTGAACGCGGCCGATCCTATCGTCGCGGAGATGGCCAACAGCTGCCCCGGCGGCGTGGTCTTCTTCGCGCTGGACGGCCACCATCCGCGCATGACCACGCATCGCGCGCGTGGCGGCCGGGTGGTCTATCGCGCCGGCGATCATCTGGTCGCGGCGCAAGGCGGAATCACGGAAAAAATCGCGCTGGCGGATATCCCCCTGACGCGCGGCGGCAGCATCGCGTTCCAGGTGGAAAACGCCATGGCCGCCGTGGGTGCGGCCTGGGCGCTGAATATTCCCTGGGCGCGCATCCGCCAGGGCCTGAAGACCTTCATCAACGATGCCGCGACCGCGCCCGGCCGCTTCAATGTCTTCGACTACCGGGGCGCCACCATCATCGCCGACTACGGTCACAACCCCGACGCCATCAACGCGCTGGTGCAGGCCGTCGAGGCCATGCCTGCCGTGCGCCGGTCGGTGGTGATCAGCGGCGCCGGCGACCGCCGCGACGAAGACATCCAACGGCAGACGGAAATCCTGGGCGAAGCCTTCGACGACGTGGTGCTGTATCAGGACCAATGCCAGCGCGGCCGCGCCGACGGCGAAGTCATCGCCCTGTTGCGGGCGGGGCTGCGCAATGCCAGCCGCACCACGTACTCGACCGAGATCAACGGCGAATTCATCGCCATCGATACGGCGCTGGAGCGCCTGCAGGCCGGCGACTTGTGCCTGATCCTGGTCGATCAGGTCGAGGACGCCCTGGCGCATATCGCCATGCGGGTAGCGCAAGCCCAAGCCCAGGCTTCCGCATAGGCTGTAACCGAGTCCCGTCAAAAACCCGCCAAGGGTTGCGCAGTTGTAACAGCGGTGCCGTCATGCGGCTGATGGGCTGAACGGCGCCCGCCTGTTTACATTTGTGCACATCCCGGTTTGACCCCCTTCCGGGGGCCACTTAGCGTAGTCATAACCCGAACGCCCGGTCACACCGCCCAGGCATCGAGGTCATGCCGGGGTCGCCTCGCGATCCCGACGCTTTTCCGAACCGGGAGGCACATCATGCTGTATTACGCCGCTGTTTTCTTCGTTATCGCGATCATCGCGGCCGTGCTCGGCTTCGGCGGCATCGCCGCGGGGGCCGCGGGCATCGCGAAGATCCTCTTCATCGTTTTCCTTGTCCTGGCGCTGCTGTCCATCCTGGGCGGCGTGTTCCGACGATAGCGTCCGGACCCGACCCATTCCGCAAACCCCAGAAGGAGAACCACAATGCGTACTCGTCAGATCTTCATCGCCGCCGTATTGGGCCTGAGCACCGCCGCCTTGCCGGCCGCCTATGCCGCCGACACCACCACCAACGGCAAGCCCAAGCAATCCGTCGGTGAATACGCTTCCGACACGGTCGTCACCACCAAGGTGAAGGCCGCCATCGTGGCGGACAAGTCGCTGAGCGCCCTGGACATCGCCGTCGTAACCAACAACGGCATCGTCACGCTTACGGGGACGGTCGCGTCCTCCGCGCAAAGCGATGCGGCGACGCACGCGGCACGCGGGGTCGAAGGCGTCAAGCAGGTCAAGAATGACCTGAAGGTCGACGCCACCAAGAGCAAGAAGTAGGAAAGGGGCTTCAGGGCAAGGTGATCGTTCCCTTGCCCAGCTCCAGCACACGGCCGGACACGCGCACTTCCCGGCTGGTTGCGATGTCCAGGCCCAGTATGCACGGACGGCCCACCGCGTCGCCCTGCTCCACCCTGGCCCGCAGCGGCAAGGCACGATCCGTGGCAATGCACCAGCCGCCCAGATTGGCGCAGGCCGATCCCGTACCGGGATCCTCGATCACGCCGCCGCCCGGCTTGACGAAGAAATAACGCGCCACCACGCGTTCGGCGCCATCGTCGCGCCGGCCGTCGAAGGCGAATACATACGCCACGCGCCGCCCTGCCTTGCTGACTTCCCATTCGTCCAGGCGCGCCGCATCCGGCCGTACTCGCCGCACGGCATCCGCGGTCTTCAGCGGCACCACCAATTGATGCGCGCCGGTATCCAGCCAGCACGGCTCGGACAGCAGGTCTTCCGCGGTCAGGCCCAGATGGGCCGCGATCGTGGCCGCGGGCAAGGCCGGCGCGCGCACTTCCGGTTCGCCGCCGCCGGGCGCGGTCAGCGTCCAGGTGTCTTGCCGTGCCTGCACCGGCACTATGCCCGCCAGCGTTTCCAACGTCAGGTTGTCGCCGCTGCCGCTCAGGGCACGCACTACCTGCGACGTACCCAGTGTGGGATGGCCGGCAAAGGGCATTTCATGGCCTGGCGTGAAAATCCGCATGCGCGCGGTCGCCGAATCCGAGGGCAGGATGAAAGTGGTTTCCGACAGGTTGAATTGAATCGCCAGCGCCTGCATTTCGGCGTCGCCCAGGCCGCTGCCGTCTTCGAAAACACACAAGGGATTACCGCCGAAAGTGGTCTCGGCGAAGACATTCAGGATGCGATAGCGGTAGGTTCTCATGCCCTGCATCCTAACGCAGGGCATCG
>DATJHN010000533.1:0-3961 GCA_035493915.1 Bordetella sp. | reverse complement strand
TCGGCCATCCTGTACGAAGACCTGCCCGTCGCGGTGGCCTTCCAGCAAATGACGTCGGGGATGAACGCGTTTTCCTTCCTGGCCATTCCCTTCTTTATCTTTACCGGCGAACTGATGCTTTACGGCGGCATCGCCGACCGCATCGTCAACTTCGCGCGCTCCCTTGTCGGCCACGTGCGGGGCGGCCTGGGCATGTCCAACGTCGTGGCCTGCACGCTGTTCGGCGGCGTATCGGGCTCCCCGGTAGCGGATGTCTCGGCCATGGGGTCGGTGATGATCCCGATGATGAAACGCGAGGGCTACCACGCCGATTACGCGGTCAACGTCACCACGCATGCGGCATTGGTGGGTGCGCTGATGCCGACCAGCCACAACATCATCATCTACACGCTGGCGGCGGGCGGCAAGGTTTCCATCGCCGCTCTGATCGCGGCGGGGCTGCTGCCGGCGTTGATACTGACGGTGTGCAACCTGGCCGCCGCCTACTTCGTGGCACGCCATCGCGGCTACGCGGCCGGCGTTTTTCCCGGCTGGAGCATCGTTTTTCGCTCCCTGCTGGCTGCCACGCCAGGATTGTTCGTCGTGGTGGTCATCGTCGCCGGCATCCTTAGCGGGGTCTTTACCGCGACGGAATCGGCCGCGGTGGCGGTGATCTACGCACTGGCTCTGACGGTGCTGGTTTATCGCACGCTGACATGGGAGCAGTTCGTGCGCGCGGCGGCCAAAGCGGTAAAGACGACCGGGGTGGTGCTGCTGTTGATCGGTATTTCGGCCACCTTCGGCTACCTGATCAGCTTTTACGGCGTGGCGGAAAAAACCGGAGATCTGCTGGGCTCCATTTCCAGCAGTCCGTGGGCCATCTTCCTGATGGTCAATATCGTGCTGTTCCTGCTCGGCACCTTCCTGGACATGGCCGCCACGATACTGATCTGCACGCCGATTTTCCTGCCCATTTGCATGCAGTACGGCATGGGGCCGGTGCAGTTCGGCATGGTGATGCTGTTGAATTGCGCGCTGGGATTGAACACGCCGCCGGTGGGCACCACGCAGTTCGTCGGCTGCGCCATAGGCGAAGTATCGGTCGGCACGGTAATGCGCACGATCTGGCCGTTCTACGGAGCGCTGCTTGCCGCGCTGGCACTGGTCACTTACGTGCCGGCGTTTTCGCTGTGGCTGCCCCGCGTATTACTTGGCAGCGGGTAAGGCTGGGTACGGTCGCGTGATCAGCGGGTAGAACAGGATGCTGGCCACGCCCCACATCACGCAGGCTGACCATATCGTCTCGCTGACGAAGTGGGCGCCCTGCATGACGCGCACGACGGAAAACAGCACTCCAGCGCCTATGCCGATGGCCAGCCCAACCCAGCGCCACCCGGGGCGGCGCATCGCCCAGCCCGCGAAATACAGAGACAGCAAGGCGTAGCCCGCGCCGGCGTGATTGCTGGGCAAAGCGCCTCCTGCCTCGCGCCGGCTGACGGCCCAGAAATGATCGGGATAGTTCGCGAAGCCGCCGAACATGGCAAGGTTGTAGGGTCGCGGCAGCGCGGTGTAGTGCTTGAGCTGCGTGATAACGACTTGTCCAAGACCGCAGGTCAGCGCTACCGCCCATAAGGCGCCGCGCCAAGGGCGCAGCACGGCGAACCAGTGGCTGGCGATGGCGGCGGTCAAGGCCGCGATGGCGACCCCGACAGGCAGAACCAACACCAGGCGGTGGCCCAGCAGTTCCAGCGCGCGCGAAGCGCGCCAGGGAAAGGAGTTGGCCGTTGTGTCGAAGAACAGCCGCGAAACCGCCAAATCAAGGCCGGAACGGTTCACCGCTTCAGCCAACAAAGCCAGCAGCAGCGTAATGCCGAATACGTGCGTCAACAGATAGGTCCCGGCTCGGATCGAGTCACGGGAAGACGTTGAAACATTCAAAGACATGGGGAGGCCAGGCAACAGGATCCCGGCACCCTACCCAAGAGCATATCGAATAATTGTCAAATCGCCGGCGCCATGACCCGGCCCGGCACATCGTCCGCGCCGTCAGTATCCGGGCCGGCGCCCGTAAAGCGAAGCGTGAAACTCGTGCCGTGATGCGGAACCGCGACCCAGGATTCAACGCTCAGGCTCCAGCGCTGCATATCGCAGACGCGCTTGGCGATGGCCAAGCCCAGGCCGCGTTCGAGCTCCTGCGCGGCCTGTGCCTCGTCCACGACCTGGCCATGCGTGTCGCGCCGGCGCACGCTGTAATAGCGGTCGAACACAAAAGGCAGATCATCCGCCTTGATTCCCTTGCCGTTGTCGCGGATCTCCAGGCCGTCATCCAGGGCGCGCACCGTCAGCAGGGCGGGGGCGGCATGCTCAATCGCATTGCGGATCAAGTTGCGCAGCACCGTCAGCAAGGCATAGCGATCCAGAATCCGCACCGTACCGGCCGGGATCTTGTCATCCAAGGCCAGGCCGGCCTGTTCCGCGTTCGCTTCCAGTCCTTGCCAGGCCAAGTTCAGGCACTCGGCCAGATCCACGGGTTCCGGCACGCGCGGTTCATCGCGCGCCATCGCGCGGGCACTTTCCAGCGCGGCGGCCACGCTGTCGACATTCTTGACGATACGGGTCAGGCGTGTCTGCTGATCGGCCGTGACCCCGGACGCCAGCAGCATCAGTTCGCCATCGCTGCGGATTGCCGCCAGCGGCGTACGAACCTCGTGGCTGAGATTGGCGGCGAACTCGCGTTCGCGCGCCAGGGAACGGTCCACCTGGTTCTGCACGCGATTGAAGGCTTCCACCAGGCGCCCTGCCTCGTCGTTGCGTTCCACTGCCAGGTCCGGCGACCCCGGTGCCCACGTCGACAAGCGGTCCGTCAGTTTCAGCATGGGACCTACCGCCAGATACGCCACCTTGCGCGCGACGCCATACGCCGCGACGACACAGATCACGCCCAGGCCCAGGACGATAAGGCCAAAGTCGAACACGCGATCCTCGTTGTCCGTCGCGTCGTACAGAACGAACAAGCGGCGCCCCTGGGTCATTTCCGCGACCACCACGTGCCAGGTTTCCGTGCCGGGCTCCAGCAGATGCAGGCCGTCGCTCAGGCCCTGCACTTCCTTGGGTATCGCGGAGTTGACCGTGCCCGGCATCTGCGCCCAGGCGCGCATCGCACCGCCGATTTCATGCGTACCCAGCGCGGGCAGGGTTTCCTCGCCACTTTCGACGCGCTGGATCAGGCGATCGGTTTCGGTGGTCAGGATGTCGTTGACCAGATCGTCTTCCATCTGGTCGAAGGTCAGGTAGGCGAGCACCACCAGTACGGACACGAAAATAGAGACCGTGCCCGTCAACGCCCATACGACCCGCTGGGTCAGAGTGCCGCCCGTCTTCATGCCGGGACGTCCCGGGGGCCGATCAGACGCCAGCCCGTGCCATGCACTGTCTCGATGCCGTCGAAACCCGCATCGGCCAGCGCCTTGCGCAACAGATGCACCTGGCTGCGCAGTGCGTCGGATGACGGAGGCTCGTTGCCCCACAGCAGGCTTTCCAGTTCGGCCCGCGGCACCACGCGCCCGGGATCGCGCAACAGGGCATCCAGAATCATGCAGGACTTGCGGGTAAGGTGCACGGACTGGGCGCCGACCGCTACGGCACGGGTGCGGCTGTCGTAGCTCAGTGACCCCCAGCGCCGCACCGGCGTACCCACCGCGCCGCTGGCGCGCTGGATCAGGGCGTGCAGCCTGGCTTCGACTTCCGCCAGCGCGAAGGGCTTGGTCAGATAGTCGTCAGCACCATGGGAAAATCCGGCCAGCTTGTCGTCCAGTTCGTCGCGCGCCGTCAGCATCAACACGGGTACCGGCGACATGTGTTCCGTGCGCAGCGCGCGCAGTACGCCGTAGCCGTCCATGCCGGGCAGGCCCACGTCCAGAATGACCACGTCGAAATGCTGCGAGGTCAGCAGCGACAGGGCGGCGCGCCCGTCGTACGCCGC
>DATJHN010000532.1:0-3299 GCA_035493915.1 Bordetella sp. | reverse complement strand
AGGAACACGCGCAGCATGCGGTATTCGGCACCGCTAAGCGAAACGACGGTGCCGCTGGCGTCCAGCAGATGGCGGGCGGTGGTGTCCAGGCGCCACTCGCCGAAGCGTATCTGCCGTCCCGCTTCGGTTACCTGGAAGTTCGGCGGCAGCATGCGCGTGCGGCGCAGCACGGCCTTGATGCGCGCCAGCAGCTCGCGCGCCACGAAGGGCTTGACCAGGTAGTCGTCCGCGCCCATTTCCAGGCCGAGCACGCGGTCCATATCGTCGTCGCGCGCCGTCAGCAGAACGATGGGAATGCGTTTGTGCTTGCCGCTGCGCAGTTCGCGGCACAGCACCAGGCCATCGTCGCCGGGCATCATGATGTCCAGCACGATCAGATCGACGGTGGTGTTTTCCAGCAGCATGCGCATCTGCCGGCCATCGGCCGCGAAGGTAACGTTCAGGCCGTTCTTCTTCAGGAAATTCCCGGCCAGTTCGCGGATCTCGCGATCGTCGTCGACGATCATGATGTGATCGACATGGTCCATTTGCTTTGCCTTTCTGTGCCGGACATCGTGGAAGCGGGCGCGAGCCGCCGCTGCCACAGAGTGTATTTAAAAAACGCGCCGCCGACGCTCCGCCTTCGGATCGTCCCCGGTGTTACGGTCGTGCCGGCCGTAGCGGCCGTAGCGGTCGTCGCCGTCATTCGGGTACCGCCCCGTCCGGCTATTGGCGATAAGTTGGCAAGGCCCGGGCTGGACGGCTTCGGTGCCCAGTCCGCCAAGCATGAGCAGCAGTACCGCCAGCCAGCGTCTCATGATGGCTCCACCACGGAAAGCGCGGCGCCGTTGGCCACGTCGAAGGGCAGGCCGTACACGTCCACTCCGTCCAGGCAACCCAGGTTGACGCGCCACCGGGCGGGGTCCGTGCGGGTCTGGTGGAAGGGATAGATACCGCAGTGCTTGCAGAAGTAGTGGCGCGCCGCGCCGGTATTGAACTGGTACAGGGCCAGGGCGTCCTCGCCGGAAAGGATGCGCAGATCCTCGCGCAGCAGGGACGGAGACATCAGCGCACCGCGGCGGCGGCACAGGCTGCAATCGCAGCGTATCGCCGGCAGCAGCGGCGTGGCCACTTCGAATTTGACGGCGCCGCAATGGCAGGAACCGGTGTGGTGATGGACAGTCATCGCTTTTCTCCTTGGCGAGTGGCGGCTCTTGATTGCCCGGGGGCCAGTCCGGGAGCCTGGCGGGGTAGGCCAGCGACCCGGCCGACGGGACCCGCCAGCTTCGATGAACGCTTTATACCGTCGGATGCGCCGCCGTTTGTGTCGTACTGTATACGCCCTGGCAGGGGATACATAAACTCGAAAAAATCCCCCTGGCCGGCACAGGCGAGATACCTGGCGGGGGTGGAATGTGGGCTCTGAAACCGGAGACCCGCAAATGGACTTCATCAATCCTTCCATCGCCTTGCTGGCCGGCGTGCTGACCATCGGGTCGCCTTGCGTATTGCCGCTGCTGCCGGTGGTGCTGGGCACCTCGGTCGAACGTTCCAGCCGGCTGCGCCCGCTGTTTATCGTGTCGGGCTTCGTCCTGGCTTTCGCCTCCCTGGGCATATTGCTGGGGCTGCTGTCACATTCGTCCGGCCACGTGCAGGAAGCGGTGCGCTCGGCTTCGATCGCGCTGCTGGCGCTGTTCGGCCTGACCCGCATCTGGCCGCGACCCTATGACTGGCTGATCGCCAGGGTGGGCGGCCCGCTGCAACGGCTCGCCGCCCTGGGCGACGGCGCCGGCGGCGGCAATGCCGGCGGCTTTCTGCTGGGCATGTCGCTGGGCGCGGTATGGACTCCATGCGCCGGACCGGTGCTGGCATCCATCCTGATCCTGGCGGCCAGGGCCCAGGACATCGGCCATTCCAGTTTCCTGCTGCTGCTCTACGCGGTGGGCGCCGGCATTCCCATGCTGGCGATCGCCTACGGCGGCCAGTTCGCCGTGGCCCGCGTCAGAAGCCTGTCGCGCCATACGCCCGCCCTGCAGCGCGGCTTCGGCGTCCTGCTCATCCTGACGGCGATCGCCATCTATTTTCAGTACGACGTACTGGTCTACGCCTGGATCGCCGGCGCTTTCCAATAAACCCGAATCATCGATTTTCCATTGCCGACTCAAGGAGCCGCATATGTTTACCCAACTGAAGAAACTCGCCCTGATCGCCGCCTTCGCGGTATCCACGCTGCCTTTGTCCTTTGCCGCGCATGCCGCGCCTCCCCTGGCCCAGGCGCCGGAATTCACCGGCATCGAAAAATGGCTGAACAGCGAACCGCTGGATATGGCGTCGCTGCGCGGCAAGGTGGTACTGGTCGACTTCTGGACCTATACATGCATCAACTGCATCCACACGCTGCCCTATGTGAAGAGCTGGTACCAGAAGTACAAGGACCAGGGCCTGGTGGTGGTGGGCGTGCACACGCCGGAATTTCCTTTCGAGCGTTCCACCCAGAACGTGCAGGACGCGATCAAGCGCTTCGGCATCACCTTTCCGGTGGCGCAGGACAACAAGTACGCCACCTGGGATGCCTACCGGAATATCTACTGGCCGGCTTTCTACCTGATCGACAAGCAGGGCAAGGTCATCTACACCCACTTCGGCGAAGGCAAATACCAGGAGACGGAATCCGTCATCCAGCAAGCGTTGGCGCAGCCGGCGGGTTGACGGGTGCGGCATGCCCGCTACCTGGTTCGCTGCCTGGTCCCGCGCTTGGCCTTCCTTCCGGCCACGCGTTGCCGCCGGAAGGAAGGCCAAGCGGTTCGATATCCAGCCATACCGCCGCCGCCATCCCGGATGCTTCCCGCAGGCGCGGGATCGCTCCCAGCAGCGGCGCGTCGTAACGGCGTTCGAAGCGGTCGCGCAGCGTGTTCAGGTTTTCCCCCGGCAGCCGCATATCGGGATCCACGGTATTGGCTATCCATCCGGCCATGCGCAGCCCGCATGCAGCGATCGCCTCCGCGGTCAATAGCGCATGGCTCAGGCAGCCCAGACGCATGCCCACCACCAGGATCACGGGCAGGCCCAGCGCCCGCGCGAGATCGCCGGTATCGCGGTCCGCATCCAGCGGCACGCGGAAGCCTCCCACGCCTTCCACGATGGTGACGTCCGCGCGCGCGGCGATGTCGCGATGGCAGTGCACGATGTGTTGGATGTCCAGCGCGACGTTCTCGCGCGCGGCGACCAGATGCGGCGCCGCGGGTTCACGCAGCAGAAAGGGCGTGGACAGTAGTCGCGGCACCGGCACGGTGGCGCAGGCAGCCAGGGCTTCGGCATCT
>DATJHN010000531.1:0-5459 GCA_035493915.1 Bordetella sp. | reverse complement strand
GTACAGCCCGGCGCCAACCCAAGCACGACGTTCGATGTATCGAAGATCGGTGCGGTCGGCGGCGCGCAGCAATTCCAGGGTTTCGCGAGTTACCAGAAAACGGGCGCGGGTGACTGGACGTTGACAGGCACGACATCCGCGGTGACTCCCTGGCGTATCGGGCTGGGAACGCTGATCATTTCGAACGAAGGCAATCTGGGCGATCCCAGCAGCCCGCTCGTCCTGGCGGGCGGCACGCTGCAATCTACAGCGTCCCTGCTCTCCACGAGCAGGCAGATTTCGCTGACGGCGGATAGCGAAATAGCGACGCCCTCCGATATCACCATTGCCGCGGGTATTACCGGCAGCGGTGGATTCATCAAGTCGGGGACTGGCACATTGACCTTGACCGGTGCGAGCACTTATGCCGGCACGACGACGATCCAGTCCGGGACGCTGAGGGTCCAGGGGCCGGCGGCAAGCCTGCCCGTCAATGGCAACATCACGAACAACGGCACGCTGGTCTTCGACAGTGCCGGCACATTGACGCTGAACGGGACAATATTCGGCGCGGGGCAGCTGCAACAAATCGGCAGCGGCACGCTTACGTTGTCGCAGTCCAACTTGTATCTTGGCGGCACCTATATCAGTGGCGGCACGCTGAATGTGATGAATGGTGGCTCGCTAGGTACTGGAGCGACCAGCGTTGCCAACGGCACATTGGCGGTGGCCGGAGGAACTCTCGGTCAATTGACTTTCCAGGACGGCACGAACAATACGCTCGAAGTCATCAACGGGGGCACGGTCCAACAACTCGGGCCCCTGGTTGTCGGCGGAAACCTGAAACTTACCTCGGATGGCGCCAGCGCCACGTTGACGCTGGCGCCGTCTCTCGCCACGGGCGCAAGCATATCCACGATAGAAATTGGTCCCAACCTTACCCTGACCACGAGTGCCGGTTTCGACTTATCAATCGCCGAGAGCGCGAATTCGATACAGCTGGATGCCGGGGGAGTCTGGCAATCTTCGGCAACGAACCTCGCGTTGGGAAACCTGCAGGGACAAGGGGACCTGTCGGCGACTTTCCTGAGCATTGCAAGCGGTGATTTTGCCGGCAAGTTGACCGCAACGTCCCTGACGAAGATCGGCACCGGCACCTTGACGCTATCTGGATCGGACGACCAGGAAAACGGCGCGGTGCGGGTCAATGGCGGAAAACTCGTCGTTGATACAGCGTTGGCGCCCGGCGCCACGGTGACCGTGGCGTCCGGCGCCACCCTGGCCGGCAAAGGCTCGATGGGAAGCACCACCATCCAGGACAACGCCATCCTGTCGCCCGGCGATAGCGGCGGCGAATTGACGATCCATGGCAACCTGACGCTGTCTAACCAGTCCCGGCTGGCCTATACGCTGGGTAATCCTGGCACGGCGTCCGATCCGGCTTCGGGCACGAGCAGCCGTATCGCGGTGGACGGCGCTCTCAGGCTGGACGGCATCCTGACGCTATCGCCCAGCACCGTACCCACGGATGGGACCGCCGCGGTCGGCTACTACCGCCTGATGACCTATGGCGGCACGCTGGATGACGAAGGAGTGGCCGTGCAGGCGGGCGCCCTGCCCGCTCCGATTACCGACTATGCCGTGCTCGCGGGCGGCGGCCACGTCGACCTCTCGATAGGTGCCGCGGGGTCGAATACCGCCTTGCAGCAGTGGGCCGGCGGCAGCGGCGCTTGGGACGGTACGTCACCATCATGGACCAACGCGGACGGCAACGTTCCCGTGACGTGGAGCGGCAAGATCGCGGTGTTCAAGGACAGCGCGGGCGCTACCGGCGGCACCATCGCCGTGCAGGGCACACAGACCTTCCAGGGTATGCAGTTCGTCGACGAAGGCTATGCGTTGACCGGTCCGGGCACATTGTCGATCGACGGTTCCGCCAACGCTGACGGCAACGCGGAAATCCGCGTGCTCGCGGATAGCGCGCGCATCGACACGACGATCACCGGCTTGGGAGGTATTACCAAGACCGAAGCCGGAACGCTGATTCTGGGCGGCAATAACAATTACATGGGCGGTACCGTGGTGGACGCGGGTACCGTGCAGGTCTCGCGCGACGCCAACCTGGGTTCTCCGATAGGCGCCCTGACGCTCAATGGCGGCACGCTGCAGACGACCGGTGTGTTCGCGACTCCCCGTCCCGTTGTGCTTGATGGGCCCGGCGGCACGTTCCAGACCGATGCGGACCTGATGCTGAGCGGTATCGTGGTCGGCCAAGGCGCGCTCATCAAAACGGGCAGCGGCGTCCTGACTTTGAGTAGCGGGAACGCCTACCAGGGCGGCACTATCATCGAAAGCGGCACCGTCGCGGCATTCGCCGACAGCAACCTTGGCGCGCCGACCGGCCCGCTGGCCTTCGATGGCGGTGCATTGCGCTGGAACAGTGAGTTCGATCTGTCTTCGTCCCGCGCCATCTCCTTGAATGCCGGCGGCGGCACGCTGGACACCAACGGCCATGACACGACCATCGCGCAAGCGATGACCGGTGTGGGCGGCCTGGTCAAGACGGGCGACGGCACGCTGACGCTGCTCGGAGAGAACACGTACGCGGGCGGGACTGCCATCGATGGCGGCACCATCCAGGTCGGCAATGGCGGTACGAGCGGCAGCCTGATCGGCAATGTTGCCAACAACGGCGCACTTATCTTCGCGCGTGCCGACGACCTGACATTCGGCGGCGCGATCTCCGGCACGGGCAGCCTGCGGCAGGCGGGGGGCGGCAACCTGACGCTGGTCGCCGACAGCAGCGCATTCGCGGGCACCACCGACGTTGCCACCGGCACGTTGACGGTGAACGGCAAGCTGGGCGGTACGCTGAGCGTCGCCGACGGCGCCACTCTGTCGGGCACGGGTTCGGTGGGATCGACGGTCCTGGCATCCGGCGCGACGCTGGCGCCCGGCAACGCCACCGCGCCGGCGGGCAGCCTGAGCGTGAACGGTGATCTTTCATTCGGTTCCGGCAGTGCCTATCGCGTCACGGCCGGACCTGGCCTGGCGTCCAATACCTTCGTGCATGTCAGCGGAACGGCCACGCTGGCGGGCTCGGTGGTCCATGTGGGCCCCGAGGGCAACTACGCCGCGTCCAGCACGTTCCGGATCCTGAGCGCGGATCGCGGCTTGCACGGCACGTTCGACTCGGTGTCCAGCAATTTCGCCTTCCTGAATCCGACACTGGGCTATACCGCGAACGATGTGGACTTGCGCATCGATATGAAGCAGGTCGCCGTCAACCCGCCGCCGGGCAACGGCACCGGTCCGGCCGGCGACCAGGGCAGCCGCCCTATCCGCTTCGCGGACGCCGCGGTCACCGGCAACCAGCGCGCAGTGGCCAATGCGCTGCAAAGCCTGCCCACGACGAATGGCCTGTATTCCCGCGTATTGAACCTGCCGAACGGCGCGCCGCCGGCGGTCTTCGATTCCTTGTCCGGCGAGGCGTATGCCTCCACGGTGTCCACGCTGCAGGGCGTGACGAACAATGCCGCCGCGCTTTCCACGCAGCATCTGCGTGCCAATTTGGACGCCGGCCTGGTCGCCGGCCCGCCCACCGCGCAGCTGGGCGCGGGCGATGGCTCGGCCTTGCCAAGGTCCGCCGCGCAGCCGGTCTGGGCGCAGGTGTTCGGCAACTGGCGCACGATGGCCGGCAACGGCGATGCATCCAAGGTCGAACAATCCGATGGCGGGCTGTTCATTGGCGGCGACCACGGCGTGGGCAAAGGCTGGCGCGTGGGTGGCGCACTCGGCTACACCGATACCCACAGCACGGTGGACGGGCGATCGTCCACGGCGGACGTGGACAGCTATAGCGCCACGATCTATGGCGGCAAGGCCTTCGCCGCCGGGATCGGCAAGATCAACTTCATGCTGGGTGCCGGCTACACCTGGCACGACATCAAGGCTAAACGCAATGTAGATGCGGCCGGCCAGTCCCAGGACCTGGATGCCGACTACAGCGCGAGCACCGGCCAGTTCTTCACCGAGCTGGGCTATGCCCTGCCCCTGAATGAGCGCGTCACGCTGGAGCCCTTCGTGGGGGCCGACTACAGCGACCTGCGCACCCGCGGCTTCTCCGAGTCCGGCGGCGATGCCGCGCTGCAGGGGCAAGGCAACCGCAACCAGGTCGCCGCCACCACATTGGGCGTGCACGGCCAGTACAGCTTCGAAAGCGGCGATTCGCAGGGCCGGCTGCGAGGCACCGTGGGTTGGCGCCATGCCTATGGCGACGTCAATCCGACGACCACGATGGCCTTCAGCGGCAGCCAGCCCTTTACGGTCGCCGGCACCCCGATCGCGCGCGATTCGGCCGTGCTCGAACTCGGCGTCGACATGGCGGTGACCAAGCACACGACGGTCGGGGTGGCCTATGGCGGCCAATTCGGCGCCGGCAACAGCCAGAACACGGGCAGCATCGATGTGCGCTGGAGCTTTTAGCGCCACTGCCATCATGGTGAACCGTCGATGCCGCGCAGGCCGCGTATCGACGGTGCCGCGCGGCTAATTCGACAGGTCTCGCGGCGAAGACGCGCTTTCGCCCCCGGCCGCGATTCCGCGCACCACACCGCTTTCCAATAGCGCGCGGATCTGGTCGTCGTCGTAGCCGAACTCTTGCAGGATTGCTGTCGTGTCTTCACCCAGCCGCAGGGCGGCTCTGTGATATTGCGCCTCTGCGGCGTCACACGGCGTACCGATTGCGAGGCGGCAGTGGCGCAGGTCGTCGCGCGATACCGCGGCATCGACACGCTGGTCAATAACGCGGGCGTGACCCAGAAGCGCGGCACCATGGAGATCGACGATGCGGACTACGAGAAAGTGCAGGACACCAACCTGCGCGGTGTCCTGCACATATCGCCACATCCCCCCGCCGGCGAAAAGAAGACCGGCCTGCCATGCACCGTGCATGTGCGCGCGCACGGCCACCGTGCCCCGGCCGGCCCCTGATAGTGCATGCCTCCCCCTGGCAACCGTCTCTGTCCTGCGGCCTTGAGTTGGCATGTACCTTGCTTGCCTTGTACACAAGTTTGGATTTTTCCAGGCCACTCGCCCATCGCAGGCGACCAACAAACATATCCAGGGGAATTCATCATGCGCAACACATCCGGCCAGGCCGTCATTGCAACGGTCGACGGCAGTCGACGGCGTTTGCTGCGGTCGGGCGTTGCCGTTGCGGGCACGCTCGCCATGCCCGCGATCGTGCGCGCCCAGTCGACGCCGAAGATACGTATTGGTTTCTGGCCGGTCGCCGCCGGCCTGCCGTTCTTCGCCGCGGTGGAAAAAGGCTTTTTCAAGGAAGAAGGCCTCGACGTGTCGCTGGTGAAATGCGAGTGGGCCAACTACAAGGATGTCCTGGCGCTGGGCGGCTATGACGTGACGCACCACCTCGTCATGTATTTCCTAAAACCGATCGAGCAGGGGCTCGATGTGAAATT
>DATJHN010000530.1:0-5087 GCA_035493915.1 Bordetella sp. | reverse complement strand
GAAGGGCTGGGCGCGCATCGCGCCGGACTGCGAGGGGAAGTGCGGCTGCATGCCTGTACGTCCGCCCTGCTGGACGATCTGCCGTCTGCCCTGACCCGCTACATTGCCGCGCATCCCGATGTCGACGTGAACGTGCGCGAGTTGGACAGTGCCCAGGTGGTGCGCGGCGTGCGCGACGGACATGCCCACATCGGCATTTCTTCCTCCTATGTTTGCACCGAGGGATTGCTCGCGTTTCCGTTCCGATCCGACAGCCTGGCCGTGGTCGTACCCGCGGGCCATGCACTGGCGCGTTACAAGTCCGTGCGCTTCAAGGAAACCTTGCCGTACGAGCATGTAGCGCTGCAGGATGGCGAAGCTTTCAGCGCGCTATTGGCCCATATGCAGGGCGTCGCGGGCGAATGCGCGACGTCGATGCGGATACGCATCAAAGTGCGCACCTCCGGCGCGGCCTGCCGCTTCGTCGATGCCGGACTGGGTGTGGCCGTGTTGCGGGAAAGCAGCGCCAGGCTGTATGCGGCAGGGTTGAATCTGGTGATGGTTCCGTTGCGTGAGAAATGGTCTTCATTGCGCCACGATATCTGTGTGCGCGACCTGGACGCGCTGCCGGCCGCGGCGCGCCAGCTGGTAGAGGAACTGCGCGCCGCCACGACCACGAACACACCAACGTGAACGTCGACGTCAAAACAGTCTTGCCGAACGATCAAAACGGGACACGTACTGATTCTATAGAGTTGATTTCACGTTCAACGAACAAGGAAATCGATCATCATGACGCTCGAAATTATCCCGATGGATCCTGGCCGTTCCGCGTTCGCGGCGCAGGTGAAAGGGGTTGACCCGAGTCGGCCCATCAGCGACGAAGATGTGCGCGCCATCGAGAAAGGAATGGATCGCTACGGCGTCCTGGTTTTTCGAGGACAGCCACTGACGGAAGCGCAGCATCTTGAATTCAGCATCCGCTTCGGCGAACTGGAGGCGCCTTTCGACGTGCCGGGCCAAGCCAGCCAGAAAGAACGCCTTGCGGCCGCATTCAACGACATTTCAAATCTGGACAGGAATAACCAGGTCATGGCGCAGAACGACCGGCGCCGCCTGTACCAGTTGGGCAATATGCTGTGGCATTCGGACAGCTCGTATAAATCCACGCCGGCGAAATACTCCTTGCTATACGCCAGGGCCATTCCGGACCACGGCGGCGCTACGCAGTTCGCGGACATGCGAGACGCCTGGGACACCTTGGACGAGGCCACCAAAAAGCTGGCGCTGCCTCTGATAGGCGAACACAGCAGACTGTTCTCGCGCGCGGAGTTGGGTTTCGAATTCGATGACCAGGAGCGTCTCAAGTACGCGCCGGTGCGGCAACGCTTGGTGCGCCGTCATCCCTCGACGCGCCGGCTATCGCTTTACCTGTCCTCGCATTGCGGCAACATCGTCGGCTTTCCACTGCCCGAGGCGCGCGCGCTGCTGCGCGAATTGACCGAGCACGCCACCCAACGTGAGCGGGTGTATAGCCACTCCTGGCGCACCGACGATCTGGTGATGTGGGACAACCGCGTCACCATGCATCGCGGCACGCGCTATCCATCCGATCAAGTACGCGACATGCGGCGCACCACACTCATCGATAGCGCGCCGACACTTGAACAACCTGTTTGACATTCGTCGCTCGGATCCGCCGCACTGCGCAAGCAGATCGGACGGCGAATACTGCCGACGCCGATGCCGGGAGACTACAGCGCCTTGCCTTGCGGGCTCACGATCCCGGCCAGCGCGGTGCCGCTCCGAGCAGCTGCCACGATTTCGCGAAAAGCGAAACCTGGACGAGGCCTTGTGCCACGCCAGACATTAGATAACACCCCGACCAGGGGCGGAGGAGACATGAAAACAACTCTCAAGAGCAGCCGCCGCATTCTCGCCACGTGTGTACTGGGCCTTGCCGGCGCGGCATTCGCCGCCATGGCCAACGCAGAATCCACGTATCCCGATAAACCCATACGCATGATCGTGCCGTTCGTCCCGGGCGGTTTGTCCGACGGCACGGCGCGCGTCATCGCCAAAGCGCTGACGCAAAAGCTGAAGCAAAACGTCATTGTGGAGAACCGCCCCGGGGCCGCGGGCGTGATCGGCGCGCAGATGACCGTACGCGCCGCGCCGGATGGGTACACCATTCTATTGGGCTATATCGGCCTGACTTCGGTTGATCCGTGGGTCAACGCCAACATGCCCTACGACACGTTGACGGACTTGACCGGGATCGGCAAGATCGGCGACTACCCCAGCCTGATCGTGGTCAGCCCGAGCATGCACGTCAAGACCTGGAAGGAGCTGGCGGCCTATGCCAAGACCAAGCCGGACGGCCTGTTCTTTGGCACGGCCGGCATGGGCAGCACGGAAAGCCTGGTAGGCATCATGTTGTCGCAGCGCACCGGCGTAAAGCTGGTGCATGTTCCTTACCAGGGTGCCGGCCCGGTCATGACCGACGTCATCGCCGGCCATATTCCTGTGGCGATAACTTCCATGACGGGTGGCATTCCATTCGTACGTTCCGGCAAGCTGGTGGGTATCGCTGTGTCCGGCGCGGTCCGGTCGAAGTCAGCATCCGAGGTACCGACACTGGATGAAAGCGGTGTACCGGGTTTCGTCGTCAATTCCTGGGTGGGATTGATGGCGCCCGGCAAGACGCCGCCCGAAATCATCCGCACCCTGAATACGGCGCTTAACGAAGAACTGGCCGAGCCGGACGTGCGCGACGCACTGTTCAACCTGGGCGTGGATGCGGCACCCGACTCCATCGAAGGCTTCAATACTCTCATCAAGCGCGACTACGAGCGCTTCAAGCCCGCCGTGGAAGCGGCGGGGCTGCTGGGCGCATCCAAATAGCGTTACACGGACAAGTATTAGCTTGTTGCTTCGCCTGGCTCCGTCTATTGCGGCGGGCATGGGCGAGGCATCAACAATCCGTGTCCGATACGCGATATGGCTGCGCGGATGCAGCTTGCCCCGCGGCACGAATGCCGCGTCCTCGACCAGGGCGCGCGCCAGCGCCACGCCTATTCGACGACATCGCGTCGGGCACACAGTGAGATAGGACTACTGGCGCGGCGCCCCCAGGAAATCGCGCGTCGCCTCGCCATACTCGTCGGTGCGCAGCATTCGGTCCAACAGGGCCTCGGACGACGGCATGCCGGGAAGCTTTTCAGGCGGCACACCCTCGTGAACGGCCTTCATGCCGTCGTACAAAGTCTGTACCGCCAGGCGCACCACGTGATGGCCGGGTGACCACAAACGCACGCCGCGGCTGGCCAGGTATTGCGGGTCCCGCAACGGATCGCCCGAGCCGCCCAGCACCAGCGGCAGTTTGACCGCCGCGGCGATACGATCGAGCTGCTCGCGCGATTTGGGACGCGGAATGAACAGCGCGTCCACGCCAGCAGCCTCGAACGCCTTGTAGCGCACGATGGCCTCGTCCACGTCAACAATGGCACTGGCGTTGGTGCGACCCAGCACCAGCATATCCGAGTCCCCGCGTGCCTTCACCGCCGCGCGCAGCTTGTCGGCCGACTCCTCACGCGACAGCAGCGCAGGCGCGCCGGACGACCCATAGGCGCGCGGCAACGCCGTGTCTTCGATCTTTATCCCGGCCGCGCCCGCGCGGTCGAGCTCCTGGACGGTGCGCATCACGTTCAGTGCATTGCCATACCCATCGTCAGCGTCGACCAGCAGCGGCACCTCGGAAACACGCGTGCAACGCCAGACGTGCTCCGCCACGTCCGTCAACGTCAGCACATTCACGTCAGGCGCGCCCAGTACGAAATGCGAAATCAACGAGCCGCCCATCAAGGCGGCCTTGTAGCCAAGGTCCTCGGCGATCCGCGACGAAATGGGATCAAATACCGTCGCCATCATGTGGCATTCCTGGCCCGCCAGGATGGCACGCAGCCGGGCCCGCGATGTGTGGTGTGTCAAGTCCAGTCCTCCTAGAAATCCGAATGACTTTACAGATTCCATAAGGCTGTGGCTTTGCTGAATCGGCAACCCCCCTTTGATCTACACCGTCGCTGCCGCGCGAGCGGGTCGACAAGGACGGCGTCTATGCGCTGGGCGATGAACTCGGCGTGCTTGCCCAGGAAAACATCTCGGTCAAGACCGTGGACGACACCGTGAACCGCGTCGTCCGCCATGTGTATCCATTCGCAGAGCCGCTCTCCCGCGCGCATCGAAAGTATCTTGCGGCAATTGACAAGACACATTAACTTCTTCCAGCGAAATTCGGCCGCGGGGGCTTTTCGCGACTACGGACCGGCCGTCAGAAGCCGGACAGCGCCTCCCCTTCGTATCCACGAGTTTCATGGAGCTATCTCAATGTCCTTGCACCGGTTACTTGCCCGGCTAGCCGCCGGCCTGTTCATCGTCATCGCATTCTCCGCCACCGCCGCGCCTGGCGCCGGGTCGTCTCCTGGCGCCGGCACGTCTACCCAGCGAACGCCGCTGGTCCTTTCCGACGAAGGCAGTTTCTTTGTCGGCGGCCGCGAGGTGACTTCCGATACCCTGTCGTTGACGCAAAAATACGACCCGCACGGTACGGTTACGGTCGACCAGATGTACGTGCAGTACCAGATCCCTATGCACGCCCGGCGCTATCCCATTACGCTAATCCATGGCTGCTGCCTGACCGGCAAGACATGGGAGACGACACCCGACGGCAGGATGGGCTGGCAGCAGTATTTCGTGCGCAAGGGTTACGCCACCTACACTATCGATCAGGCCGGGCGCGGCCGCTCGGCAACGGACGTGTCCGGGATCAACGCCGTTCACCTGGGCAAGGCGGCGGCGGATACGCTGCCCGCGGTTTTCGCGGCCGGCCACGAGGCGGCATGGACCATCTTCCGATTCGGCCCGAAATATCCCGAGGCGTACAAGGACTCGCAGTTTCCGGTGCAGTCGCAGGCCGTGCTGTGGCAACAGATGGTGCCCGATTGGCTGACCGCCATGCCCACACCTAACCCGACGGTGCCCGACCTGTCTCAATTGGCGATCAAGCTCAAGGGCACCGTGCTGATGAGCCATTCGCAATCGGGCATCTA
>DATJHN010000529.1:0-4018 GCA_035493915.1 Bordetella sp. | reverse complement strand
CATCCTGATCAAGATCAACCAGATCGGGACGCTGACCGAAACCTTCGCCGCCATCGAAATGGCCAAGCGCGCCGGCTACACCGCCGTCGTGTCGCACCGTTCGGGCGAAACCGAAGACTCCACCATCGCCGATATCGCGGTCGCCACCAACGCCATGCAGATCAAGACCGGCTCGCTGTCGCGGTCGGATCGCATGGCCAAGTACAACCAGTTGCTCCGCATCGAAGAGGAATTGGCCGAAGTCGCGTCCTATCCCGGCCTGGAAGCCTTCTATAACCTGCGCTAGCGTTCTCCAGCGCGCCCCGCGGCGCGCTGGCGCTTGCGCGCTGTCGTACAACCTCAAACGGATATCCACGCATGCGCCTGTTGTTCCTGGTTCTGCTGGCCCTGGTCTGCCTGATCCAATACCCGCTGTGGCTGGGCAAGGGTGGGTGGTTCAAGGTCTGGGACCTGCAGAAACAGGTGGCGGCGCAGCGCGCCGTCAATGACGGCATGCGCGCGCGCAATGCGGCGCTGGATGCCGAAGTGAACGATCTGCAGACAGGTACCGGCGCGCTGGAAGAACGCGCCCGTAGCGAACTGGGCATGATGAAGGACGGCGAGGTCTTCGTGCAGATCGTGCCCGCCGGCGGTACGCCCGCCGGGGCGCAGTCAACCGCGTCATCCGGTGTGGTGCCGGCGGCGCCCGCCGCGCCCGCCGCCGCGAATCGCCCGGCAACCGGTGCCGCGAATCGCCCGTCGCCCGCGCCGGCAAACCGTCCCGAGCAAGCCCCAGTCCAGCAGCCGGCACGCCGGTGAGCGGCCCGCCGTTCAGGCGGGAGGCGATTTCACGCAACACAAAATGACACCACAAGCCTCGTCGTCGTTCGACGGGGCGTTGCCATCCTGCGAGTCTGCGGTGGCGTACGGATAAGTTTTTGTGTCGGGGCTCATCGCGGTGCCGCCTGGTTCCGCGGCAGGGTGCGAGGCGTGGCCCGTATCCGAACTGATACCGATGCTCGCATCATTCCTGGAATTGCCGTTCGTCACCCACGGCTTCGGCACTGCCCCGTAGCGCGCGGCGGCGCGTGATGCTTGCCCTTCTACCGGCCCCTGCCATTGCACAGGATGCGATTGCATGGGCAGCTCCATCTCCATCGCGATGACCAGCATGCCGGCGCGGGCCGCGGGATCGCTGCTGCCGTGCATCGCCGCGATCCCGCGCAATACGGCGCGCAGGCCGGGCACGGATGGCGGATGGGCATAAGACAGGCGCAGCCGCAGCGTATTCGCTTCGAAAATCGTCTGGCCCGACCGCGGGCCGCGCCCGCCCGGCCATCCCATGCGGCGGCGGCGCAGGTGCTGTTCCGCCTGGTAGTCGTTGCGTATGGTGGGCAGGCCGGGCGCGTTCGCCACGCGCAGCGAGGCATCGCCGAAGTCGGCATAAGCTGGCGCTGCCGGAGCCACGACATCGATGCGCCAGGGCATCGCGCCCGTCTGCTGGGCCACATCCAGAAAATTCGCGCGCATGCGCGCACGCGCATCGCCGTGGCGTCCGGGCGGGTAAAACAGCGGCAGCAGGGCAGTTTCGAAAGCCTGGTCGATGACCGCGGGCCGCGCATGTGACGTGGCGCCGGCGCGGGCCGCGTCCAGCAGGGCCAGGTTCAGCATTTGCCGGGTGATGTGCCAGCGCGCGGCCTCGACGACGAATAGCGCGCAGAACAACAGCGGCAGCGCGGTCACGGCGAAGGCCGCCATGGCGGCGCCGCGTTGGCGGGCGGCGGGACGCGAAGACGAAAACTGCATCCCGCCAGTCTGCGGCGTAGCCGACAGCGCGTCGATTGCGATATCTACGCGTGATGAGGGGAGCACACAATCCCGGCCGGGCAGGTTTCGACCCCGACGCGACCCGGTATCCTTGCTCTCTGCCTGGTACGTTCAAACCGGCCCGACGCGCGCGGACGCCATCGCCGCCGCGCGTCACCGCACGATCAATGGACCGTCGGCGGATCCTGCTCCGGCAGCGCTTGCGATCCTGAAAACAGCCCCGCGCAATCCACCGCGTCGAACATATAGGGCTTGCCGCAGAAGTCACAGGCCACGTCCACCTTGCCGCGCTCGGCCAGGATGTCCTCGATTTCCGCGCGGCCCAGCATGCGCAGCATATCCGCGACCTTGCCGCGGTTGCATGGGCAATGCCAGCGTACCCCGGCGGGCTCGAAGGTAAGCAGCGTTTCTTCCCAATACAGGCGGTGGATCAGCGTATCGATGTCCGTGGCCAGCAGCTCGTCCGGCTGCAGCGTTTCCGCCAGATGGACCGCCCGGGTCCAGGTTTCATCCGCGGCTTCCGGGCTGAGCGCGGTGCCGCCCTGGCCGGGCAGGCGCTGCACCAGCACGCCCGCCGCATGGTTTTCATCGGCGGCCAGCCACAGACGCGTTTCCAGCTGTTCCGACTGCTGCATGTAATGGCTGAGCGCATCCGCGACGGTGTCGCCAACGATGGGCACGATACCCTGGTAGGGCTGTTGCCCGGGCGATTTGCGCTGCGGATCGAGCACGACGATGAACCGGCCGTTGCCGCCCGGATTCATCAGGCTCTGCATGGTGCCGGTATCGGGCACCGCGTGGTCCTGGCGCAGCTTGACGGTGGCGCGCAGGCTGAGATCCGCGCGGCACTCCACCACCAGCAGGGCAATCGGGCCGTCGCCCTGCACCTGCATGACCAGCGAGCCGTCGAACTTGAGATTGGCGGCCAGCAGCGTCGATGCGGCGATCAATTCGCCCAGCAGCCGCTTGATAGCCAGGGGATAGTCGTGATTGACCTGGGCAGAACGCCAGGTATCGTGCAGACGCACCGCTTGCACGCGCACGGTACGGTCCTCGAATAGGTATTTTTTCAGAAGATCAGTCATGCGCGAATCTTAGCCGATCCGATCTTTTTGTCCGGACATGTCCTGCTGGGTTTCATGGTTGAGCAGGACAGGCGTGCATGCCGGGCCCGGATATCGGAACCGGATACCGGACGCCGTGTCGCGCTGAATGCGCAATGAAACAGCCAGCTCAACCGATGCGTTTCAGCACGCGCTTGAACTGCTGGCCACGGTCAACGTAGCCCTGCGTATTCTTGTGCATGCGGTCGATTTCTTCCTGCGTCAGTTCGCGTACCACCTTGCCGATGCCCACGACCAGGCTGTTGTCGGGAATGATGCGGCCTTCCGGGATGATGGCCCCGGCGCCAATCAGGCAATTGCGTCCGACCACGGCATCGTTCAGCACGATGGCCTGGATGCCGACGAGCGCGCCTTCGCGGATCGTACAGCCGTGCAGCATCGCCTGGTGGCCCACGGTGACACGGGCCTCGACGACCAGGCCATGGCCCTTATCGACGTGCAGAACGGAGGATTCCTGGATATTGCTGCCCTGGCGGATAACGATGGGCGCGTTGTCGCCGCGTATCGTGACCTGCGGCCAGATGCTGACATCCGCTTCCAGGGTGACGTCACCGATGATATCGGCGCTGTCGGCGATATAGGCGCTGGCGTCGATGTTGGGCGCGATGCCTTCGAGTTCGTAGATGGCCATGGATAAATTCCCGTTCGCGTCAGGCGGGCTGGTCGCCGCGCGCCTTTTCAGCTCTTGCCTTTTCGGCTCTTGCCTCTTCCTGCTGCCGCAGCACCCGGCGCTGTACCTTGCCGGTGGTCGTCATGGGCAGTTCGTCCAGGTATTCGATTTCCTTCGGATACTCATACGGCGCCAGCCGTTCGCGCACGTGGTCCTGCAGGGCCTGGGTGATGGCATCGTGCGGCTGCCCGGCGAATTCCGGCGTAAGCACTACATAGGCCTTGACCAGCGCGCCGCGCTCCGCGTCGGGCTTGGGCACGACGGCCGCATTGGCGACCGCCGGATGGCCCAGCAGGCAGCTATCGATTTCGCCCGGGCCGATGCGGTAGCCGGCCGACTTGAACACGTCGTCGCTGCGGCCGGCGTACCAAAGGTAGCCGTCTTCGTCCATACGGGCCAGATCGCCGGAGCGGCACCA
>DATJHN010000528.1:0-6747 GCA_035493915.1 Bordetella sp. | reverse complement strand
CAATCCACGGGAAATACCCGATCCTCCCCGTCCCCATCGCGGTGCATCCTATGGGCCGGTGCGTAAGGCGCAAAACTGGCGCGCATATTGCTTTTACTTACTGCATCGATGTCGCAATGGATGCCCGGGATGTTGAACCTGAATGAATTCACCACCTTCGTCACGATCGCTGACGCGGGCAGCTTTTCGTCCGGCGCGGAACGGCTGGGCATATCGCGCCCCTTGGCCACCAAGCACGTCGCCGATCTGGAGCACACGCTGGGCGTCAAGCTGATGCACCGCAGCACGCGCAAGATAGGCCTGACGCCAGCCGGCAGCCTGTTCTACGAACGGTGCAAGCGCCTGGTGTCCGATGCGCAGCACGCTGTGCACGAACTTGAGCAGTTCCGTTGCGCGCCGGGCGGGCACGTCAAGGTCAGCGCCGCCATCGCCTTCGGCCGCCTCCACCTGATCCCCGTCATCACGCGCTTCCTGGCGCAGTATCCCGACATCACCATCGAGTTGAACCTGACCGACAAGTTCGCCGACCTGATCACCGGTGGTGACGACGTCGTCATCCGCACCGCGCAGGAGCCGCGTCTGTTGTCGCTGGTGGCGCGCCCGCTGGCGCCCTGGCGCTTCGTGCTGTGCGCCGCGCCGTCCTACCTGGCGCGCAATCCCGCGCCCAGGGTCCCGGCGGACCTGTCGCGGCACAACTGCATCGTGTACTGCTCCAACGCGCAAGGAGAGTGGACCTTCCGGCACGCGCAGGGCGAGGAAACCGTGCGGGTCAAGGGCAACTTCAAGGCCAACAACGCCGACGGCGTGCTGCAGGCCACCCTGGCCGGACTGGGCGTGGCGGCGATTACCACCATGGCGGCCGCCGACGAAATCCGTGCCGGCCGCCTGGTCCGCCTGCTGCCCGACCATGTGCTGCCGGAAGGCGTCATGTATGCGTCCTATCTACCCAATCCGACCATGGCCAGCTGCGTGCAGACGTTCGTGCGCTTTCTCGAAGCCGCCTTCGCCCAGGGACCATACTGGGAACGCGATCTGGCGTTCGCGCGGATTTAACGGGCGGATTTGGAAATTCCGCTGAATAGTGAATTTCCCAGGCTGCATTGTTCCAGGGCCCGGGCCGCCGCAACATGCGGGCATAGCCGCTCTTCAATGCAGGAGTCCGTAATGGATGCTTTGTTGCCCCGCCGTATCCCGGCGCGCCTTGCGCAGTTGCTCGCGCCGGCCGCGTTCCTGGCTGTTTGCCTTGCCACCGTCGTGGCCTCGCCGACGGCCCGCGCCGCCGACAACTATCCTTCGCGCGCGATCCACATCATCGTCCCGTATTCGGCCGGCGGCTCGTCGGATGCGCCCATGCGCGTCATCGCGCAGCAGATGGGACAGCAGCTGGGCCAGGCCATCGTCATCGAAAACAAGCCGGGGCAGGGCGCGATGATAGGCGCCGAATACGTCGCGCGTTCGGCGCCGGACGGCTACACGCTGTTGCTGGCGTCCAATCCGCAAGCGATCAGCGCCACCTTGTACAGCCATCTCAACTTCGATCCCGTGAGCGATTTCGCCGCCATCTCGCTATTCGGCCGCGAGCCCGGCGTGCTGGTGGTCAACCCCAATATGCCGGTGCGCAGCATCAAGGAATTCGTCGACTACGTGAAGGCGCGTCCGGGCAAGGTCGACTATGCGTCCTCCGGCAACGGCAGCGCCCAGCACCTGTTCACCGCCATGTTCCTGTCGGCCGCCGGTCTGCAGATGATGCACATTCCCTATCGCGGCAGCGCGCAGGCGGTCACCGACGTGGTCGCCGGCCAGGTCCCCGTCGCCATGCCCGGACTTGCGGCGATGATGCCCCACATCCGCGAAAAACGCCTGATTCCACTGGCGGTCACGGGCGACAAGCGTTCCCCCTTGTTGCCGGACGTACCCACCCTGGCCGAATCGGGTTATCCCGGCTTTTCCGCCTATGTCTGGTCCGGGCTGGTCGCGCCCAAGGGAACACCGCCCGCCATCATCGATCGCTTGAACCGTGAGCTGAAGAAAGCCATGGAGTCGGAGACGGTCAAGACGTACATGGACAACGCGTCGGTCGAAATCGTCACCGACACGCCCACGGAATTCCAGGCCTTCTTCCAGCAGGAAAAAGAGCGCGACGCCAAGGCGATCAAGGATGCCGGCCTGAAAATCGATTGATGCGTTTTTGCATCCGGGCTGATGCGCCCTGGCGATAAATGGATTGAAATGCACGGCGGGCCGGCCAGCGCCGGCCAGTGAGAACAGATGGAGACAGCATGACCTTCGAACGCTACGGTGCCAGACGGTACGGCAACGGCGACATCATTCACGTGCCTTTCGTGCGTGCCGGCAATTGGGTATTCGGCACCGGCCTGCGGGCGGTGCTGCCCAATGGCCTGGCGGATTCCGCCGTTTTGCGCGCCGATCGGCCGCTGGGCCTTCCGCCCCAGGCCCAGCGCGAGGCCCAGGCCATTTTCGACACCATGCGCCGCCACCTGGAAGAGGCCGGCAGCGGCATGGACCGTGTGGCGCGCCTGGACCAGTACTACCCGGATTCCCGGCACGTCGATCCATATCACGTCGCACGCAAGCAGGCCCTGGCGGGCCAGGTCGCGCCCAGCACGTCCGTCGTCGTCGACCGCCTGCTCAACCTGGATACGTCGATGGACGTCCAGGTCATGGCAGCCACGGCCGCCAGCGGCTATACCGCGGAAAAAGCCGGCACCGGCAAGCTGAGCGTTCCGCAGACCTCCGGCTACGCGCCATGCCTGCGCATGGGCGACATGATCTTCGTCGCCGGCCAACTGGCGCGCGACGGCAGCGGCAATATCGCGCCGGAAGCCCAGGTGCCCGACGGCCAGATGTGGAACGGCACGCGTATCAAGCTGGAAACCGACTACCTTGTGCAAAAGCGGCTGGTGCCGGCGCTGGAAGCAGCCGGCAGCCGGCTGGACCTGGTGCTGAAGGCGCAGGTCTATCTCAGCCACGGCGAAGACCTGCCCGCCTTCTGGCAATCATGGTCCCGCGCGTTCAACGGCAGCGTGCCGCCCACCACCGTCGTGCCGGTACGCCACCCCGCTTTCGGGACGCGCGATGCGACGATCGAAGTCAACCTGGTGGCCGCGCACGAATCGGCCGCCGGCCGCGTGCGCGACATCGATTGCGACGTCTCCCTGATCGCTCCCGACATGCTGCCGGCGCGAGTCTTCGACGGCGTGCTTTTCGTCGCCGGCCTGATGGGTATAGAGGACGGCGGCCTGTGCGCGGGCGCGCATGTTCATGCCGCCGCGCCGTTCTACGACGATGCCGTCCATGCGCAGATGCAGGACATCCTGCAAAAAGCCGCGACCATCTTCGCCGCCGCCGGCACCGACCTGGGCCACGTCACACGCGCCCTGCATTTCCACACCGACCTGGCTGATTTCCGGCGCGGTTACATGGCCTGGGATCCATCCCTGCGCCGCAACGGCCTACCATTCAGCGCGATCCAGGTCGCCGACACACTGTTCCTGCACGGCGCGGCGATGATCCTGGATTTGTGGGGGTACGTTCCGTAGAGAAAGGTTGCGCCCCGGCTGATTCGGGGCACTACCTGGGCATGCCGCCCAGAAACAAAAAGCCCCGATTTCTCGGGGCTTTTCGCTTTGGCCGATGATGTCACATCATCGATCCTGAATTCTGGCGGAGCGGACGGGGCTCGAACCCGCGACCCCCGGCGTGACAGGCCGGTATTCTAACCAACTGAACTACCGCTCCGCAGCGGTTTACTGGACAACGTCGCGAACAACGCCGATCCTACAACCTTGCCAACATGAAAGCTGGCGTCCCCTAGGGGATTCGAACCCCTGTACTCACCGTGAAAGGGTGATGTCCTAGGCCTCTAGACGAAGGGGACTTTGGACTTGCACAATCTACTTCGCTTTCGACTGGTGGAGGTAAGCGGGATCGAACCGCTGACCTCTTGCATGCCATGCAAGCGCTCTCCCAGCTGAGCTATACCCCCGTCGGGCCCCCGGCTTTTAACCCGGAGTCTTGAAATTTCATCAATGATGAGATCTCAAAAAAAACCGCAAAATCAGTGCTTGGACATGCAGCCGCTTGTTTTCACAGCGCTTGTTTTACAACTGTTCTTGCCGGTTTTTCCTGCGCCGTTGGCGAAGAAACGAGATTATGCACGACTTTTTTTGGGCATGCAAGTTAGCGGGGACGGCTGCTTGCGCAACGTGAGATCGCCCGGTGTGCGCTCAGTAAAAATGCCCCGCCACGAGGGCAGTCGGCCGGGCCGACCCGCATCATGGGCGCCGGACGCCGCGGCAGTGGCGCGGCAAATGCCTGCGCGGGCATGGCATATGCCGCCCGTACATCCTTCCACAGGAGATATCGCATGAGTCCTACTTCCTTTCCGGTTCGCCAACTGGGCCGCACGGACATGAACGTCACCCGCATCGGCTTCGGTGCATGGGCCATTGGCGGGCCAGGGTGGGCGGCCGGTTGGGGCGCGCAGGACGATGCCGATTCCATCGCGGCCATCCGCCACGCCGTGGCGCGTGGCATCAACTGGATCGACACGGCCGCGGTATACGGTCTGGGCCATTCCGAGGAACTGGTCGGCCAGGCGCTCAAGGGCATGGCGCCCAGCCAGCGTCCCTATGTGTTCACCAAATGCGGCCTGGTCTGGGACAAGGACCAGCCGACTGCTTTCCCGCGCCGTGTTGGAGCGGCGCGCAGCCTGCGCGCCGAGGTCGATGCCTCGCTCAGGCGCCTGGGCGTGGAGCGGATCGACCTGTACCAGATGCACTGGCCGGCGAATGACGGCTCCATGCTGGCAGAGTATTGGCAAACGCTGCTGGACCTGAAAGAGGAGGGCAAGGTAAGCGCCGTGGGCCTGTCGAATCACAACGCCGCGCAGTTGGAAGATGCCGAGCGGCTTGGCCATGTCGATACCTTGCAGCCGCCTTTTTCCGCGATCCGCCGCGACGCGGCCGCGGATCTGCTGCCCTGGTGCGCGGAGCACGAAACTGGCGTCATCGTCTATAGCCCCATGCAGTCCGGCCTGCTCAGTGGCGGTTTCAGCGAGGATCGCGCGGCATCGCTGCCGGCCGACGACTGGCGTTCGCGCAACGCGGAATTCACCGGGGAAAACCTGCGGCGCAACCTGGCCCTGGCCGACGTCCTGCGGCGTGTCGCAGATCGGCATGGCACCACGGCGGCCGCCACCGCCATTGCCTGGACCTTGGCGTGGCCCGGCGTTACCGGCGCCATCGTCGGCGCGCGTTCGCCTGGGCAGGTGGACGGCTGGCTGGGCGCCGCCACGTTGGAACTGGATAAGGATGACATGGCGGAAATCGCCAACTTCATCGAGACCAGCGGCGTCGGCACCGGACCTTCATCGCCGCGGCGCCAGGCCGGCGCGGACCTGCCGCTGCGCGACGATTAGCGCGTTACACGATGCCGCGATACCAGCAGGATCAACAGACCCAGGACCACCAACCCCATGATCGTGGCGTTGCCCGCGCGCACGTAAGGCGTAAACCCAGTCATGCCCTGAACGGTGGTTGCCAGGGCAGTCATCTGCATGGGCGGTACATGCGCCAGAACGCGTCCATCGGGACCGATCGACACCGTCAGGCCGGTGTTGGTGGCGGCCAGCATCGGCCGCGCCGTTTCCAGGGTGCGCATGCGGCCGATCTGCAGATGCTGGCGCAATGCCCAGGTATCGCCGAACCAGCCTAGATTGCTGATGTTCACCAGAATGGACGCGCCCGCTTCGCCGTTGGCACCATGCCGTATCGCCGGCAGCAGTTCTTCGCCGAACAGGTCTTCGTAGCAGATGTCCATGGCCATCCGCTGGCCGGCGATATCGAAAGGCGGCTGGCGTGCATCGCCGCTATCGAAATCGCCCAGGGGGATGTCCAGCATGCGCACGAACCAATGG
Organism: Bordetella sp.; assembly: GCA_035493915.1. GTDB lineage: Bacteria > Pseudomonadota > Gammaproteobacteria > Burkholderiales > Burkholderiaceae_B > Bordetella_C. The sequence goes on along the minus strand of DATJHN010000528.1, from coordinate 809 downwards.
AAGCCGAACGGTATGAATTCGCCCCAGGGCACCAGATGGTGTTTGTCGTAGCGCCGGGCCACGTTGCCGCTGCGCAGATCTTCCACCGGCGTCGATCCGTCGAAGGCCACCGCGCTATTGGTGTAGCGGTCGTGGCCGTCGACCACCCGGTGCAGGGGTACGCCCATGATGATGGTGGCCTGGCGTTCCTCGGCGATGCGGCGCCACAGGTCCCAGGCGCGCGGGTCCAGCTGGTCCTGGAACACCGGCAGCACGGTTTCGGGCAGGATGATGACCTGCGGCGCGGGCTCGCCGGGCCCCGGCGGCAAGGCCGCCTGGTTCATGTGCTGGAGCAGGCCTTTTTCCATCTGGGCCGGATCGAACTTCTGCGATTGTTCGATGTTGCCCTGGATCAGCCGTACTTGCAGCGCGGCGCCATCGGGGCGCGACCACTCGATGTGCGACATGCCCCATCCGGCCAGCGCGGCGGCGATGGCCAGTACGGCGGCAAGGCTGTAGCGCGGATCGCCCGGCGCGCCGGCTGGCCGCCACAGTACCGCCAGCGCGGCGGCGGAAAAAGCCGCCAGCCAGGCCACGCCGTATACGCCCAGCACCGGCGCCCAGCCGGCAAAGGGGCTGTCCACGTGCGCGTAGCCGATATTCAGCCAGGGGAAGCCTGTCCATAGCGTGCCACGCACCCATTCCAGCGCGATGAAGCCGCAGGCGAATGCCAGCGCCGCGCGCAACCGGCGTGCTGGGCTGGTGTCCGCCGACAGCGGCGCCAGCCAGCGCCCGAGCACGCCGCCCGCGGCGGGGAACAGCGCGATAAA
>DATJHN010000527.1:0-6807 GCA_035493915.1 Bordetella sp. | reverse complement strand
TCCAGCACTTCGCCGTTGCGGCGGCGCAGGCGGATCGAACCGTTGACGATCTTGCCGCCGCCGTATTCGACCAGCCGCATCAACGCCAGCGATGTCACCGATTTACCGGATCCGGATTCGCCCACGATGGCCAGCGTTTCGCCTCGATCGACGTGGAAGGACACATTGCGCACGGCTTCGACGGTGCGGTCGTGCGTCTTGAAACGCACGGTCAGGTCATTGACTTCAACGACGCGGTTGGATTCCATCGATTCCATTGCGCTTACTTCTCCTGACGCGGGTCGAGGGCGTCGCGCAGACCGTCGCCCAGCAAATTGAAACCGAGCACCGCCAGGAAGATGGCAGTGCCGGGGAAAATCGACATCCAGGGCGCCTGGGTCATGAAGTTCTTGGCCGTATTCAGCATCGAACCCCAGGACGGATTGGGCGGTTGCAGGCCCAGGCCCAGGAAGGACAGGCTGGCCTCGGCGATGATGGCCGTGGCAATGGTGATGGTGGCCTGCACGATCAGCGGCGGCATGATATTGGGCAGGATATGGCGCACGATAATGCGCGTATCCGATGCGCCCAATGCCCGCGCGCTGGCGACGTAGTCTTCGTTTTTCACCGCCAGCACCTGCCCGCGCGCCAGCCGCACGAACTTGGGCGCCGCCGATACGCCGATGGCGATCATGGCATTGATCAGGCTGGGGCCCAGGAAAGACGCCAGCGCGATCGCCAGGATCAGGAAGGGAATCGCCAGCAGCGCTTCGGTCACGCGCGAAATCGAGCTGTCGACCCAACCGCCGAAGTAACCGGACAACAGGCCGAACGGTATGCCGACGATCATGGCGATGAGCACCGACGCCAGGCCCGCCATGAGCGAGGCGCGTGCTCCGAACAGCATACGGGTATAGATGTCGCGTCCCAGTTCGTCGGTGCCCAGCCAGAAGGTGGCCGACGGCGCCTTGCGGATGGTCGTGAAGCTGGTCTGGAAAGGATCGTGATTGGCCAGGAGCGGCGCGAAAATCGCCACGATCACGAAGAACAGGACGATGGCCGCGCCGATCATGGCGATGCGGTTGCGGCGGAATTTGGCCCATGCCCGGTTGGTGCGCCGGGGCGTCGCGCCGCCGGGAATCGCCGCAGGATTCGCTGTGGACGTCGTGCTCATGAATGCCTCAACCGCGGATTGACAACAATGTAAAGAATATCGGCCAGCAGGTTCATGACGATGAAACCCACCGCGACGCAAAGCACCACGCCCTGCACCACCGCGTAGTCGCGGTTGAACACCGCGTCCACCACCAGCTTGCCGAAGCCGGGAATCGTAAAGACCTGCTCGGTCAGCACGGCGCCCGCCAGCAATTCGCCGAACAGCAGCGTGACCAGCGTGACGATGGGCATCAGCGCGTTGCGCAAGGCATGGCGCAGCACCACCGTGCGCGGCGAAACGCCCTTGGCGCGCGCGGTCCGCACATAATCGGCGCCCAGGGCTTCCAGCATGGCCGAACGCGTATGGCGCATCAGATAGGCGGCCAGCGAAGTGGAAAGGACGATGGCCGGCATGATCATGGTCTTCATGGACAGCCAGAAATCCTCGAACGGCGATACATAGCCCGAGGCCGGCAGCCAGCGCAGCTGCACCGAGACGATCATGATCAGGATGATCCCAAGCCAGAAGTTCGGAATGGACATGCCGGATAGCGCCGCCACGTTCGCGCCATACTCCATCAGCTTGCCCTTGCGGACCGCCGCCAGGATGCCTGTCGGTATCCCCACGAGCAAGGCGATGATCATGGCCATGGCCGCCAGCTGCAGCGTCACGGGCAGTTTCTGCGAAATCAGCGACGTGACGGGTACGTCGGTACGCAGCGATTTGCCCAGGTCGCCGGTGGCGACCTGCTTGACCCACGCCACGTATTGCACGGGCAGCGGATCGTCCAGATGATATTTTTCGCGCAGGTAATTCAGCACGGCGGGATCGCGCTCTTCTCCCGCCAGGGTCAATACCGGATCGCCCGGCAGCACTTTCTGCAACAGGAAGACGATCATCGACACCAGTATCAGCGTCGGGATCGCCACGAGGACGCGGCGTAGTATGAGTTTGAACATGGGGAAAAACCGCTAAAAACTAAAGAGCGAAGCGCCGGGACAAGCGCCCCGGACACCCCGCTCGACTCGATACGCCTATTACTGGGCGAAGCTGACACCCTTCAGGCGGATCATCCCGTCAGGATACGGCAAAAATCCCTTGAGCTTCTTCTGCATCGCGAAGGGCCAGGGTTGGAAGTATAGAAAAGCGTCGGGCATTTCCTTTTGGATAATGGCTTCCGCCTGCTCGTACAGCGCCTTGCGCTTGGCCTCGTCGGGCACCTTGCGCGCGTCGTTCAGCAACTCGTCCACCTTGGGATTGCAGTATTCGCCGTCGTTGAGCGAACCCTTGCACGTAATAAAGGGATAGACGTTGCCATCCGGATCGGGACGCCCCGACCAGCCGCGCAGCGCGACTTCAAAGTTGCCGCCGCGCATCTGCGTGAGCAGCGCCGCGTAATCGGTCGGACGCAGGCTAAGCTCGATCCCCGCCTCGCGCGCCATGGCCTGCATCATTTCGGCGATGGCCGCGGTGGTGGTGTTATTGCCGAACGCCAGCTCGGCCTTTACCTGCGGCATGCCGGCTTCCTTCAGCAACGCCTTGGCCTTGGCCACGTCGCGCTTGGGCACCGGAAACTTGTCGCTGTGATACGGACTGGCCGGCGGGAAGGCCTGGTTGGCGGGTTCGTAGATGCCGCCGCCGATGACTTCGTTGATGGCCTGGCGATCCACCGCCAGGTTCAAGGCCTGGCGCACCCGTTCGTCACGGAAGGGATTGCTCTTGGCACGGTCGCCATTGTTCTGGTTGAACACGATTTCCTGGAAACCCAGGCCGGCGATCGACGAGAAATGCAGGTTGGAGTCTTTCTTGACGTCCGGCGCATCCGAAGGGTTCAGGCGTTCCAGGATATCCAGGCCACCGGAACGCAGGTTCTGCAGGCGCACCGTCGTATCCGGAATCGGCAGGAAGGTGATCTTGCTGAAGTGGTAGTCCTTGGCGTCGTAGTATTTGTCGAATTTTTCCAGGACGATGCGATCGTTCTGGACGCGTTCGACGAACTTGTAAGGCCCGGAACAGATGGGCTTGCGGCCTATCGCGTTGGTGTCCTTGTCGCCGAAGTTGGCCGTCGACAGCATCATGCCCGCGCGGTCGGTCAACTGGTACAGCAGGGTGGCGTCTGGCTGCTTCAACTTCAGTACCAGCGTTTCCGGGTCCGGCGCCTGCACGTCCTGCACGGATGCCAGCTCGCCCTTGCGGAAACTATCGGGCAGCGTGCGCGCGCGGTCCAGGTTGGCCTTGGCCGCGGTGGCGTCGAACTTGGAACCGTCATGGAACAGCGCGTCGGTGCGCAGCTTCATGGTCAGTTCGGTGTTGTCGGCGTTCCAGGTCCAGGACGTGGCCAGTTGCGGCACGATATGCAGCTTGGGATCGATGTCCACCAGCTTGTCGCACAGCGACGTGAACACGATGCGGCCCACATAGGTGCGGGCACGCGCCGGGTCCAGCACATCCGGGTCTTCCTGCAGCCCCACGCGCAGTTCCTGCGCGACGGCCGACCCGGCCGCCAGCGCCAGCAAGGCGGCGCTGATCGCGGGACCAAGTTTCTTCATTTCATTCCCCTTTTCTTTGCGTTCGTACGCGATTTGGAAATCAGAAACCGACTGCCTGGCCGTCGCGACGGCTGTCGCTGGCAGCTACGTACCCCAATTCGTTGTCATCCTCGGACATGCGCCAGATGAATTGTCCGGAGCCGAAATCCATATAGGGATCGTTGACGCTATCCAGCTTGTGACCCAGGTTCTTCAGGCCTTCTACCGTGCTGGCGGGCATGGTGTTTTCCAGATCCACCGTAAAGTTGCGGTTGACCTTCCAGCGCGGCGCGTCGCATGCCGCCTGCGGGTTCTGATGATAGTCCAACATGCGCACGACGGTCTGCAGGTGGCCCTGCGGCTGCATGTCGCCGCCCATCACGCCAAAGCTCATGACCGGCTTGCCGCCGCGCGTCAGGAAGCCCGGAATGATCGTGTGGAAGGGACGATGGCCGCCCTTGACCACATTGGCCGCCTTCGGGTCCATCGAGAAACCCACGCCACGGTTCTGCAGGCTGATACCGGTGCCGGGCACCACGATGCCCGAACCGAAGCCCATATAGTTGGACATGATGAAGGAAATCATCATGCCGCTTTCGTCGGCGGCCGACATGTAGATCGTGCCGCCGGCATGGGGACGTCCCGCCGCGAAGGCAGTGGCCTTGTCCATGCTGATCAGCTTGGCGCGCGACGCCAGATAGGCATCGTCCAGCATCTGTTCGGGGGTGACTTCCATGCTGCGCGGGTCGCCCACGTACTTGTACAGGTCGGCGAAGGCCAGCTTCATGGCTTCGATCTGCAGGTGCTGCGACTGGACGGAATCCAGCGGCAGGCCGGCGACGTCGAACTTGTCCAGGATGCCCAGCGCGATCAGCGCGGCGATGCCCTGGCCGTTCGGCGGAATTTCGTGCAATTCATAGCCGCGGTAGGAACGCGAAATCGGCTTGACCCAGTCGGGCTTGTAGTTGCGCAGATCGTCCAGCGTCATGGCGCCGCCGCATTCCTTGCTGAAGGCGGCGATTTTCTCGGCGATGTCGCCTTCGTAGTAGTCGCGGCCCTTGCTGGCGGCAATGCGGCGCAGCGTCCAGGCGGCTTCGGGGATGCGGAAATGCTCGCCCACCTGGGGTGCGCGACCGTTCGGCATGAAAGCCTGGGCATAGCCGGGCTGGTCCTTCAGTTCGGCCGCGGCGGCGTTCCACTTGCGGCCCACGATAGGCGGCACGGCGTAGCCGCGTTCGGCGATTTCGATGGCCGGGTCGAACAGTTGTTCAAAGGGCAGCTTGCCGAATTTCTCGTGCAGCGCGGCCCAGCCCGCCACGGCGCCGGGAACGGTCACGCTGTCCCAGCCGCGCTTGGGCTGCTTGGCCAGGCCGTCAGTGCCCGTGCCGTACTTCTTCTTGAAGTACTCGGTGCTCCAGGCGGCCGGCGCCACGCCGGAAGAATTCAAGCCCTGCAGCTGCTTGCCGTCCCAGACGATGGCAAAGCAATCGCTGCCCAGGCCGCACGACACCGGCTCCGTCAACGTGATCGTCGCCGCCGCCGCGATGGCGGCGTCCACCGCGCTACCGCCCTTCAGCAGCATGCGCAGGCCGGCCTGCGCGGCCAGCGGGTGGGATGTGGAGACGAAATTGCGCGCGAATTGCGGCGCACGGATGGTGGGATACGGGTTTTCCCAGTTGAAGGTCTTCATGATGTCGGATGCTGGCTCGAGGGTATGGCGGGGCTAAATCGTGGAAGGTACACGCGTGCTTTAATTAGATCAATTTGAATTTTTTTCGCGTCACAAAAGAATTTTTTATGGATCGTTCTCGCTCATTCTTGAGTACCCGAATGGCGGCGGCTTGTCTCAGGGCATTCCCCTAGCTGCTTCGCCAACATAACCCCCTAACTGATTTGCGTCACCGCGCTCCCCCGCCCCATGAGCACCGTTCGTTTCCTGCGCACTTTCATGGCCGTCGCTCGCTACGGCTCCTTTTCCGAGGCCGCCGAACGCGTGGCGTTGACCCAGGCGGCCGTCAGCTTCCAGATGCGCGCGCTGGAAGAGGAAATGGGCCGCGAACTGTTCGACCGTAGCGGCCGCCTGGCACTGCTGAACGCGGCCGGCCGCGAACTGCTTCCGGAAGTCAAGCAACTACTGGACCTATACGACCGCATGAAGCTGCCGCAGAAACCGGGGCCCGGCGAGCTTGCCGGTTCGGTGGCCCTGGGCGCCATCGTTTCCTGCATGGGAGCGCTATCCAAAGTGGTCTCGCAATTGAAGCGTCGCCATGACGGCCTGGACGTGCGCCTGTTCACCGGCAAATCCGGCGAGCTGGCCGGCAAGGTGGAAAGCGGCGAGTTGGATGCGGCGCTGGTGGTGGAATCCGGCCGCCGCATGGCCAGCATGCGCTGGACTCCGCTGCATGAGGAACCCCTGGTCGCGCTGGCGTCGCCCACGGCGCCCGGCAAGACCGTGCGGGAAGTTCTGGAACAGAATCCTTTCCTGCGCTTCGACCGCACCCAGCGCACCGGCCTGCAGATCGACCGCGTGCTGCGGCGAATGAACGTGCACGTCCACGAATTCCTGGAGCTGAACGCGATCGAAACCGTGGTTGAACTGGTGCGACAGGAAGTCGGCGTCAGCCTGCTGCCGCTCCTGATGTGGGCTCAGTGGCGCACCGCACCCGACCTGCGCGTGCTTGAACTGCCCGAGGATATCGGCCCGGTCGTGCGCTCCGTCGGCATGATCGAACGCCGCGAACATGCGCGGCAGGACATCACGGCATCGATCTTCAAGGAGTACGCCGCCCTGTATGAAGCCCGCGACGAAAAACGTTAGCGGTTTGTAACTTCGCGAAGAAACATTCGACAACGAATGCTAGGATTCTCGCCCATATTACCCCCAGATTAGGCCATAAGGGTGAGGGAATGAGCCGCAAGCACTGCCGAGTTTCGAACGCTGAATTGGGCGTCGCCCGCGTCCCCTCGGAATCGTTACCATCGCGCCGCATGAAAAGCGGCAAGCGCATCGTGATATGCGGGCGGCCGCTGTACGCGGCCTTGGTGGCGGTGGGACTGGCCAGCATCGCCATGCCCGCGCTGGCACAGGTCTGCCCGCTGGCGGATCCGGCAGCCTGCGCCGCGCCAGGTGGCGGTGTAGGCGCC
>DATJHN010000526.1:0-20904 GCA_035493915.1 Bordetella sp. | reverse complement strand
CATGCAGCACAACCGCCACCTGTGGCCCTATGTGGCCATCGAACGCGACGCTCAAGGTGCCATCAGCGCCTTTTCGGCCTTTCGACACGTCGTTCCGGTACTGCCGCTGCAGCAGGCCTTTCAAGAACACCATGACACGGTACACGTGATTCTCAGTGGCCCTTCCGTGGCCGAGATCGCGTACGATCGCCTGCCCATGCAGGCCGCGATGGGCGTGAACGGATCCATTTCGTTGGCGCGCCAGTTCGATATCCCGTTCCGCTCTTACTGCGTGATCGACCAGAATTTCGTGCGGCGTCGCATCGACCTGATGCGCGAGGTCGTGGAACGCGACCTCACCCTGTTCGTCACGCCGGACGTGCTGCGTTACATGGTGCAGGGAATGCCCTGGCCCGAGCGCTACAAGTGCCGTATCTGCGTTATCGAAGTCGTTTCGGAACGCGCCTACCTGCCGCATTTCAATCCGGACGAACTCTCGGCTTTGGCACAAGCCAATCCGGCTCTTTCGCTGTTCGATTCCCAGCGCTCGCTGGGATACAGCTTCGACCTGGCGACCGGTGTGTTCGATGCCGACACCGTCGCCTATGCCGCGCTGCAAATACTCGTGGCAGGGGGCGTGGGCCGCATCTACATGCACGGGCTCGATCTGGGTTTTTCCGGCGCGCGCCGCTTCTACAAGGAAGCACAGCCTGAAAACAGCCGCCTGGTGCGCAACTTCGACCGGCTGATCGAACCGTCTTTTTCGCAGGCTGCCGCGCTGCTGAAGGCCCGGGGCATCGACGTGTTCAATCTTTCGCTGAATAGCGCCCTGTCGGATCGGATCATTCCCAAGCTGGACTGGCGGACGCTGGTTTCCTGAATTCCTCAAGACAAGGCCCCCTGCCCGCATGACGGGCAGGGGGCCTTGTCCTTCTCAGGTGCTTTGGCTCAATGCGCGCCCGCGGCGGCCTCCGCGGCGCCTGCATCTTTCGCCCGCACTGGACGTGCGAACCACACCAGACCAGTCAGCAGCAGAAACACGATCGCCGAGCCATAGAAAACGTCCAGCGCCGACATGGTGAATGCCTGGGTATCCAGCATTCCGTTCAAGGCATTGAGTGCCTGTTCAGCCGACATGCCCAGTGATCCCAGCGCATGCATGACCTGATCGTAGGCCTGCGAGCCCGGGGTTGCAGCTTCGGATAGACGCGCATGATGCAGGGTCGCGCGGTTTTCCCACAGCGTCGTGGATACGGACGTGCCGAAGGCCCCCGCCGTCAGGCGGCAGAAGTTCGACAGCCCGGCGGCCGCGGGAATCCTCCAGGGTTCGAGGCCCGAAAGCGTGATCGATGTCAGCGGCACGAAGAACGCGGCCATGGCCGCGCCCTGGATGATGGTCGGAATCATCAGCGCACCCATGTCGACCTGAGGCGTGAAGCTTGCCCGCATATAGCAAACCAGCGCGAAGATGCAGAATGCGAATGTCACGATAAGCCGCGGATCGCGTTTGGCCAGCATCCGCCCGACCAGCGGCGTAAGCACGATGGCCAGGATGCCTACCGGCGCGGTGACGATGCCGGCATCGGTGGCTGTGTAATTCATATTGCTTTGCAGCCACAGGGGCAGCAGCACCACATTGCCGAAGAAGACGCCGTAGGCGATTGCCAGGGTACTGGCGCCTATCGTGAAATTGCGGCCCTTGAACAAGCGCAGGTCGACGACGGGGTGGTCCCCGGTCAGCTCCCAGATGATGAAGAAGACGAGAGCGATCGCCACCACCACCGCCAGCGTGACGATAGTGGAGCTGGCGAACCAGTCCAGTTCCTTGCCCTTGTCCAGCATGATCTGCAGCGCGCCCACCCACACGACCAGCAGGACGAGACCGACCTTGTCGATGGGTAGCTTGTGCGTGACCGATTCGCGGTCCTTATAGACGCGCCAGCTGAACCAGGCCGCGAGCAGCCCGACCGGGATGTTGATATAGAAAATCCACGGCCAGGAATAGTTATCGGAAATCCAGCCTCCCAGCAGCGGTCCGGCGACGGGCGCCACCAGAGTGGTCATGGCCCATATCGCCAGCGCCATACCTGCCTTGTGCTTGGGAAAGCTCGCCAGCATCAGCGTCTGCGACAACGGAATCATCGGTCCCGCCACGGCGCCTTGCAGCACGCGGAAACCGATCAGCGTTTCCAGTGTGGGGGCAAAGCCGCACAGCCATGACGCCAGCACGAAGAGCAGCGTGGAAGTGACGAACAGGCGTACTTGGCCGAAGCGTTGCGTCAGCCAGCCGGTCAGCGGGACCGTGATGGCGTTGGCCACCGCGAACGAGGTGATGACCCATGTGCCCTGGCTGGTGCTGACGCCCAGGTCTCCCGAGATGGTGGGGATGGAGACGTTGGCGATCGAGGTGTCCAGGACATTCATGAACACCGCGGTCGACAGGGCGATCGAACCGACGATGCGCAGGCCGCCCTCCAGGGGAGGATATGAGGCGGGGCGTTGGGCGGCGGGGGCCTCGGGCGGTTCAGGCAGGGCCGGTGCGGTGTTGGTGTTGGGATTCATCGCAAGAGGCTCGCTTTGGCGGGATTCATTGCATCAGGTTGGCCTGCACGATCTTCTGGATCATGGCGTCGACCTGCTTGCGGTCGGGATCGAACGCGCTCGTGGCAAGCGCCGGCTCGCCGCGCTGCACCTGCTGCGTAACCGCGGGACCATCTTGCTTGCTCAGGTCGACTTCTACGTCCATCGAAAGGCCAATCCGCAAGGGATGGGCTTGCAGTTCCTGCGGATCTAGCGCGATGCGCACGGGCACGCGCTGCACCACCTTGATCCAGTTGCCGGTCGCGTTCTGCGCGGGCAGCAGGGCGAACGCACTGCCGGTACCCGCATCCAGGCCCACGACCTTGCCGTGATAAGTCACGCTGCTGCCGTACAGGTCCGCGGTCAGCTTGACCGGCTGGCCCACGCGCATTTCGCGCAACTGGCCCTCTTTGAAGTTGGCTTCCACCCATACCTGGTCCAGCGGTACGACATTCATCAGGGTGTTGCCAGGGGCCACGCGCTGGCCGACCTGTACGCTGCGCCGTGCAACCATGCCCGTGACCGGGGCCGGCAGCACGGTACGCGATTGCGCCAGCCACGCGTTGCGCAGTTCGGCTTCGGCCTCGCGAACGTCGGGATGGTTCTCCACGGTGGTGCCGTGGGTCAGAGCCTGGTTGGTCGCCAGCTTGGCCTTGGATGCTTCCAGCGAGGCCTGGGCTTGCGCCAGCCCGGATTCGGCCGATTTCAGCGTCGTCTGGGCGTGCAGGATTTCCTCGCCGCTGACGCCGCCGGATTTGGCCAGGGTCTGGCGCCGCGCGAGGTCGCTGCGCGCACGCGTCAGATCGGCCTGTGCGCGTTCCACGTCCGCCTTGCGGACGGCGATGTCGGCGGCCAGCGCGTCGTTCTGTACGTATAAGGTTCGCACTTGGCGCACCATCTGCCCCAGCTTGGCTTCGGCCTGCTGCAGGGCGATATCGGTGTCCGACGGATCCAGGCGCACCAGCGGTGCGCCTGCCGTGATGGTTTGCGTGTCGTCGGCCTCGATGGCGACGACAGTGCCGGGAACCTGCGGTGTGATCTGCACGAGGTTGCCGTGGACATAGGCGTCGTCCGTGCTCTCGAAATGCGAGCCGACCAGCCACCACCACGCACCGTAGGCGATGGCGATCAGCACGAACACACCCGTTGCGGTCAGCATCAGGAGCTTGCGTTTGGGATTGGAGCTTTTAGGAGCGTTCATCACTTCGGTCCGATTCTTCAATGGGTGGTATTCGAGTTGTCCTGGTTCTGCGCAACTTCGGCGTTGGCGGGCGCGGGTACGTAGCCGCCGCCCAGCGAATTGGCCAGGTCGGCATCGAGCTTGTAGGCGCGGAAGCGCAGGTCCGTTTCAAGTCGCGCCTGTGTCAGCACATCGTTCTGTGCGACCAACACGATCAGATAGTTGCCAAGGCCGGCCTTGTAGCGGTCCACCGCCAACTTGTAGGCCGCGTCGATGGACTCGCGCGCCTGGCGCTGTTCCGTCGTTTCCCGGCCGATAAGACGCAGTGCGTCCAGGGCGTCCGCGACTTGGCGCACGGCATCCAGCACGGTCTGGTTATAGTCGGAGATCGCGAGATCGGTGTCGGCACGCCGGCCGGCCAGATTCGCATTCAATTCGCCGCCGTGGAATATCGGCAGCGAGATGGCCGGACCGATATTTCCGGCATAGCTGGAGGCCTGCAGCAGGTTATTGGTGCCCAGGGCCTGGAAGCCGATAAAGGCGGTGATGTTCACGTTGGGATAGAAATCCGCCTTGGCCACGTCGATCGTGTGGCGCGCGGCTTCGGCGCGCCAGCGGGCGGCGACGACATCGGCGCGATGGCCAAGCAGTTCCAGCGGAACGGAGGCGGGCACGCCGCCGGCTGGAATGGTCAGATTGGCTTCGTGCAGGCCTTGTCCGCGTTCCGGTCCGGCGCCGGCCAGCGCCGCGACCTGGTTACGCAATTGCGCCAGCGTCGTTTCGATTTGCGTCAGCTGGACTTTGGCGGAAGAAAGCTGGGATTCGGCCTGCTTGACCTCCACCTGGGTGTCCAGGCCGGCGCTGAAACGCTGGCGCGTGATGGACAGAGTCTCGTCGCGCTGCGCGATGATGCGATTGAGCACGGCGCGTTGCGCGAAGGCATTCTGCAGGCTCAGGTAGCTCTGGACCATGGCGCTGGACAGCATGGTGCGCGCCGCCTGCTTATCGGCTTCCGCCGCCTGTTCGCGCGATAGGGCTGCCTGCAGGGCGGACCGGTTCTTGCCCCAGAAATCCAGCTCGTAGCTGAAGTCCAGTCCCAGGCGATTGTCGCTTTGCACGGAGCCGGCAAGGGGCGCGGGATAGATATATGTCTTGGAGATATGTTCTCGCTGCAACGAGTAGTCCCCGTCCACGCGCGGAAGGAGCGGAGCGCGCGCACCGCCAACGGCCGCGTTGGCCTGCGCCAGCCGCGCCTGGGCTGCTGTCATCGAGGGATTGTTGGCCAAGGCTTCCCGCACCAGGGTATCGAGCTGCTGATCGCCGTACCGCTCCCACCATTGCGTCGTCGGCCATGCCGGCGCCTGATCCGTCAGGCCCAGTTTCTGCCCCGTTACTTCGGCGACAGGTGTTGGACCTTTCTCCATGAATGCGCAACCGCCCAAGGCGATCACCAATAACAAAGCTGATAAGCGTTTCATAGCGATTAGCGTGCGATACGGGGCTGGAAGATCATTACGTAACGGGAACTAGGCATTAAGCGCAATGTCATTTTGTTGACCAATTACTAATTGACTAGACAGTCATTTGGGCGAAAAAAACTATCTTCATGCTCAACTCTTGATGGGCGGGACGGGCGCCGAACCGTTCGCCAGCATGCGGCGCATGAAGTGCATCAGCAGCTCGACTTCCTTTTCGGAAAAGCCGCGCAGGTAATGATTCAGGGTACGGGCAATATTTGCGGGGATCTCACGCACCATGGCCTGGCCTTCTTCGGTGAGTTCGATCTTGATGACGCGACGATCTTGATCGCTGCGCTTGCGGCGAAGCAATTTCTTCGCCTCCAGCCGGTCAAGCGTGCGCGTCATCGCGCCTGTGTCCACTTCGCTCAGGCGGGCCAGTTCGGCCGCTGTGTCGGCGCGGCCCAAGGCCACCATTGCCAGCGGCCGCCATTGCGTCGCGGTCAGTCCGAGCGGCGCCATTTCCTGATCCAAGGTCCGATTGAGGGAATTGTAGACCAGGCGGATAAGGTAGCCGGGGTTGTCCTCGACCCGGGTGCGGTCACACCGGTAAGGCGGCGATTCCTCTGACGGGGCAATGGGTTCGCTGTTCATGCTACGGATATTAGCTGTTTAGTCAGTCATTGTCAAGACTCCTTTCTCGTGAACGTGCCCTCCCGGGCACGGACGTTCGATCCCGCCGTTCGGCGACGCGACCGGCATGGCGCGCACGAGAAAGGCCGTGCAAAGAACGCGGTGCGGCACATAAAATCCCCGCCATGAATTCCACAGTCGCAACACCTGCCACGGCGGCTTTTTCCAGCCGCGCCGTCGGGTTCTTCCTGGCCGCCTTCGGCGCCATCCTGTTTTCCGGCAAGGCCATTGTCGTCAAGTTCACCTATGAATACGGGGTGGATGCCGTCACGCTCATCGCCTTCCGCATGCTGTTTTCACTGCCGTTCTTCGCCTTGATCGGCTGGCGGCAGTCGCGTCGTGCCGTGCGCGGCGAGCTTCCGGTGCTCACCAATGCGGAACGCTTGAAGGTGGTGCTGCTCGGCCTGATCGGCTACTACCTGTCGAGCTTCCTGGATTTCCTTGGACTGCGCTATATCAGCGTCGGTCTGGAGCGCCTGATCCTGTTCCTGGCGCCCACGCTGGTGCTGTTGATCACCGCCTTCTGGCTGAAGCGTCCCATTGCCAGGCGCCAGTGGCTGGCGTTGCTGCTTTCCTATCTGGGTGTCGTGCTGGTTTTCGCGCACGATATGTCGCAGAGCGGCCATGACGCGGTCCTGCTGGGCTCGGCCTTCGTCTTTGCGTCGGCGTTCAGCTACGCCTTGTATCTGATCGGCTCGGGGGAATTGGTCAAGCGCGTAGGTTCGATGCGCTTGACCGCCTATGCAATGTCGGTATCCAGCATCGCCTGCCTGATCCAGTTTTTCCTGGTGCATCCGCCCTCGCTATTGGTCCAGCCCGCCGGCTTTTACGGTTTGTCGCTCATCCATGCCACCGTCAATACTGTCTTGCCGGTGTTCATGATCATGGGTGCCGTGTCCCGTATCGGGCCGCCGCTGGCGGCGCAACTGGGTATGCTGGGGCCGGTGTCGGTATTGTTCCTGGCGTTCTGGTTTCTCGGCGAGCCCGTGACTTCCTGGCAGTTGGCGGGCACGGCCTTCGTCCTGGCAGGCATCTTCGTTTTGACCGGACGCGGCGCCGCCGCGGCGAAACGAGTTTGAGCGCGGCTCGCGCCGCTTCGTCCGATCGTTATTGATTACCCACCCCTCTTATCCACGACAAACGCAAAGAAAGGAGCGTTGTATGGCCAGCAATACAGTCAAGGCAATCCAGCTGGAGGCGCATGGCGGTCCAGAAGTTTTGAAGTTGGTTGACGTGGAGGTGCCTCCCCCCGGTCCGAACGAAGTGACGGTACGCCAGCACGCGGCCGGATTGAATTTCATCGATATCTACTATCGCACCGGCCTGTATCCTCATCCACTTCCGCATGGCCTGGGCTTCGAGGGCGCGGGCATCGTGGAAGCCGTGGGCAGCGACGTTTCCCACATCAAGAAAGGCGACCGCGTCGCTTACGGCCAGAGTCCGCTGGGCGCCTATGCCGAAATGCGCAACGTGCCCGCGGCCAACGTGGTGCAATTGCCCAAGGGCATTGCTTTCGATGACGCGGCGGCAATGATGCTCAAGGGCTTGACGGTGCAATACCTGTTCCGCCAGACGTACCGCCTGCAGGGCCACGAGACCATTCTTTTCCATGCGGCCGCGGGCGGCGTCGGCTTGATCGCATGCCAATGGGCCAAGGCCCTGGGCGTGAAACTGATCGGTACGGTCTCCAGTCCTGAAAAGGCGGAACTGGCACGCGAACACGGCGCTTGGCAGACCATCGATTATTCGCGTGAAAACGTCGTGGAGCGCATGCTGGAGCTGACTGGCGGCAAGAAGGTGCCGGTGGTTTACGACGGCGTGGGCAAGGATACCTGGGACATCTCGCTGGATTGCATCGAACCGCGCGGCCTGATGGTCAGTTTCGGTAATGCTTCCGGTCCCGTTACCGGTGTCAATGTTGGGATCTTGAATCAGAAGGGCTGCCTTTATCTGACCCGACCCTCGCTGGGGGTGCACGTCAACACGCCCGCCAAACTGAAGGCCGCCTCGGATGAATTGTTCGATCTGGTCCTGAAAAAGAAGATCCGCATGCGCATCGACCAGCGCTACCCGCTGGAGCAGGCTGGTGACGCGCAGACCGCGCTGGCATCGCGCAAGACCACCGGCGCTACAGTGCTTACGCTGAACCATTAAGCCCTGAAAGCTCGGCCGCGTTCGCAAAGGCCGCCACTTTGAAAGCCTCCTTCAGGAAGCTGGACGCGATCCGGCTCCGGCGGCGGAGTTCAATTTGGCGGCTATTTTCTGTGTCCCTTTCTGTCCTTGAGACGACGCCCTGGACTTTGCGATAAAGACATGGGAATAGCGCGTAAGCATCGGAAACGGTCTATTTCGCGTTTGGTTAACAGATGCTCGCACTTTCAGCACATCCCGTCACTGCACGCGCCTGTGGCCTTCGATAAATTGGTTATGTCCCTTATGCAAGGAGATGACATGACTTTGAAGTTGACCGCAATGTCGCTAGCCACCGTAGCCGTCCTGGCCGGATGTTCTTCGCCATCCGTTGTGAATACCAGGGACGGCTCGCAAATCGTGACGCCGGACACTCCTCAGTACGACAAGAAGTCCGGCATGTACCAATACCAGGACAACGGGCGGGAGGTCCAGATAAACAAGGACGATGTGAAATCCATCCAGCAGGTCAAATAGCCGCCTTCGTACCGCGGCGATAAATAGGGCCCCCGCGCTGCGCCAGCAAGCAGGCTTGCTGCCCCTTGAGGGGGCCCTTTTTATCTTGGGGCGGCCCGGTAATAAAAAAAACGGCGCCCAGGCGCCGTTTTTTGCATGAATCGCGCCTTTACTGGGCGGAATCGTGTTCTCGGTGATAGCGGGCGACGGTTTCCACTTCGTTACGCGACCCCAATATGACGCTGACGCGTTCGTGCAATTGGGTCGGTTCGATGTCCAGAATGCGTTGTTTGCCGTTGATGGAGGCGCCGCCAGCCTGCTCGACGATAAAGCTCATGGGATTGGCTTCATACATCAACCGCAGCTTGCCCGGTTTGGACGGTTCACGCGCGTCCCAGGGATACAGGAAAATACCGCCGCGCGTCAGGATACGATGCACGTCGGCCACCATCGAAGCAACCCAGCGCATATTGAAATCCTTGCCGCGAGGTCCCGTCTTGCCCGCCAGGCAATCGTCGATATAGCGCTTCACGGGCGGCGCCCAGTGACGCATGTTCGACATGTTGATGGCGAACTCCTTGGTATCCGCGGGAATCTGCATATTTTCATGCGTCAGCACCCAGGAACCCATTTCCCTGTCCAGGGTAAAACCGACCACTCCCTTGCCCACGGTCAATACCAGCATGCTTTGCGGCCCGTACACCGCATAACCAGCTACGACCTGTTTGCTGCCGGATTGCAGGAAGTCTTTTTCCGTGACCGGTTGCCCGTGGGCATCATGCGGCGCATGCAGCACCGAGAAAATCGTGCCGATTGAAACGTTGACGTCGATATTCGACGAACCGTCCAGCGGATCGAACAGCAGCAGGTATTCGCCCTTGGGGTAGCGGTTGGGAATCAGGTGGATGGTTTCCATTTCCTCCGAGGCCATGGCGGCAAGATGGCCGCCCCATTCATTGGCTTCGAGCAGGACCTCGTTGGACATCACGTCCAGTTTCTTCTGGACTTCGCCCTGCACGTTTTCGGTGTCCAGGCTGCCGAGCACGCCGCCCAGCGCGCCTTTGCTGACCGCGTGGCTGATGGCCTTGCAGGCGCGTGCCACGACTTCGATAAGCAGGCGTACTTCCGGGCCGACGGCCTGGGCCTGGCGCTGCTGCTCGACCAGGTATTGGGTTAGGGTTTTGCGTTTCAAAGGGTTCTCCTAGAGCAGATAATTCTCAGGCGGCCAATTCAAGCGCCTTGGATACGATTTCCGTCACGTTGCGCGACAGGCCGGCATGGGCACGTACGCGTTCCAGCGAGGCGTGCATCGGCGTGCGCAGGGCCGGCACGAAGCGGGACCAGTTGTCCATCGCACGTGCCAGGCGCGCGGCGATCTCCGGGTTCAGCGCGTCGAGCGCAAGCACCTGTTCTTCCCAGAACGCATAGCCTGAGCCATCGGCGCAATGCAGTCCGCGCGCATTATTCAGGCAGAACTGGAAAACCAGGGCTCGGGCGCGATTCGGGTTGCGCAGCGTGAATGCGGGGTGCGCCATCAGGCCGCGTACGGTTTCGACCGTGGTGGCACGCGCTGTCGCCTGCAGCGCGAACCACTTGTCGATGACCAGCGGGTCATGTTGCCATTGCTCATAGAAGCGGCTCAGGGCGCGCGTCGCGGCGTCCTCGTCGCCGTGGTTCACCAGCGCCGTCAGTGCACCCACCCGGTCGGTCATATTGGCCGCCTGCTCGTACTGCTGCAACGCCCATTTCGCGGCGTCGGCATCGCCACCCGCCATCAGGTGGCTCAGAGCCATATTTTTCAGGGCCCGCTTGCCGGCGGGTTCCGGCGCCGGCGAATAAGGTCCGGGTGTCTGGCAATCTGCGAATGCCTGGCGCCATGCCTGTGCCAACTGGCTGCCGGCTGTTGCCCGCAGAAAGTCGCGCGCGGCGGCCAGCGAGGGCGGGTCGATGGCGGCCATGCGTTCGGCAAGGGTCTTTTCAGACGGCAGGGAAAGCGTGCGCGCGCGATACGCCGCGTCCAGGCGCGGATCTTCCAACAAGGCCCGCCATGCCGCCATGAAACCACGGCTGACATTCATTTCGGCAGCGGTCTGTTTCAAGCTCGTCAGGCCGAGGATTTCCCGGGTGGCCAATTCCTGGCCGGCTTCCCAGCGCGCGAAGGGGTCCGTGTCGTGCGCCGACAGCAGCGCGAGCTCTTCGTTGTCCCATGGATATTCCACGATCACCGGCGCGGAAAACCCGCGCAACAGGGAAGGGACGGGCGCACTGCCGATGTCATCGAACACCCACTGTTGGCGCTCCTGGGTCAACTCCAGCAGCGCGGTGGCGGTTTGCTGGCCATCCACCCGCAGCGTGATTGGCTGGCCGTCGCGGTCGAGCAGACCCAGGGCGAACGGGATGTGGAATGGCTGCTTTTTGTCGGGGTGGGGTGCGGTTTTTTCCACGCCGACCGGCGCGCAGCGCTGCGCCAGCGTGATGGTGCAGCGGCGCGCAGCTGCGTCGTAATGCAATTCCACCGAGACGCGGGGCGTACCGGCCTGACGATACCAGTGCCGGAATACCCGCAGATCGCGACCCGGGTGCTGGCGCGTGTATACCGATTCCATGGCCGCCACAAAATCGTCGCAGGTTACGGCCTGGCCGTCGTGGCGACGGAAATATTCGTCCATGCCGGAACGGAATCCCGCCTCGCCCAACAAGGTGTGCTGCATGCGGATGACTTCCGCGCCTTTTTCGTAAACCGTGGCGGTGTAGAAATTTCCGATTTCCTGGTAACTTTCCGGCCGGATCGGGTGAGCCATCGGGCCGGCATCTTCCGGAAACTGCGCAGCCCTGAGGGTAACCACATCGTCGATGCGTTTCACCGCGCGCGCGCTGGCGGCGGCTTGCGCATCAAGTCCGCTGGCCATCATGTCGGCGCTGAATTCCTGGTCGCGGAATACCGTCAAGCCTTCTTTCAAGCTGAGTTGGAACCAGTCGCGGCAGGTGACGCGATTGCCTGTCCAGTTATGGAAGTATTCGTGGCCGATGACGGCTTCAATGGCTTCATAGTTGGCGTCCGTCGCGGTATCGGCATCGGCCAGGACATAGGCGGCATTGAAAATATTCAAGCCCTTGTTTTCCATGGCGCCCATGTTGAAATCGCGCACCGCTACGACCATGAAGCGGTCCAGATCCAGTTCCAGCCCGAATCGGCTTTCGTCCCAACGCAGCGAACGCTCCAGGGATTCGAGTGCCCATTCGGTTTTCGATTCCGACCCCGGATCGCTATAGACCTGCAGCAGGACCTCGCGTCCCGACATGGTTTTTACGCGCATTTCGCGATGGGTAAGCTGCCCGGCAACCAGGGCGAACAGATAGCAGGGCTTGGGGAATGGATCTTCCCAGATGGCTTGCGTACGGCCATCGGGCAACTCTAGGCGTTCCAGCAGATTGCCATTGCTGAGCAGGACGGGATATTCCGCGGTCGCGCGCAGCGTCACGCGATAGCGGGACATGACGTCCGGCCGGTCGGCGAACCACGTAATGCGGCGGAAGCCTTCCGCTTCGCACTGCGTGAAAAAATTTCCGCCGGAGACGTAAAGGCCCATCAATGTCGAGTTTGCGGCGGGCCGGCAGCGGTTGATTATTTCTATCGTGGCCGTTGCGCCCAGGCCGTGCAGCGCCAGGGTATGTTCGTCGACCACATATTCATTGGTGTCCAGCACCCGGCCATCCACCGAAACAGAAACCAATTCCAGGTCGCTGCCGTCCAGTTCCAGCGGCGCGCCATCATTGCCATTGCGCCGCCGTACCGTCAGCCGGGACGTCACCGTAGTCGTTTCTGGCGACAGATCGAAGGCCAGTTCGACGTCCGGTATATCGAATGGATAGGGTTGGTAATCCTTGCGGTAGACGGTAACGGAGGATTCAGTACGCATGGCCTTGCCTGTCGAAGGGGAGTTGGACGTTATTGTAGGGGCGGCCCCTGGCGCGAGCCGCAAAACTTTGCTTCCGGTTTCCTGTCCAAGCATACGGGCAGCCCTTATGATGCTCGCATGAGCACCGACGCACCGAGGCGTCGTCGTTTTGCAGGAGCTTTTATGTATCGAGTCCACACGTCCCGTTCCTGGCGCTTCGCGCAGGCACTGGCGCTGCTGCTGTTCGGGGGCTTTTTGGCCGGATGCGCGACCACCCCGACCGTATCCGCACGTGTTACGTCGTTCCAGGAATGGCCGGCAGGCGCGACCGGGCAGCGATATCGCTTCGTGCCGGCGGATCCCAGCCAGAATAACAACCTGGAGTATCAGAATTTTCAGGACATGGTTCGCAGTGGCATCAGCCCGACCGGCCTGGTGGAAGCGCAGCCTGGCCAGTCCGCACGTTTCGACGTGTCGTTCAGATATGGCGTGACGCAGACCCAGGTAAATGTGCGGCGTCCGTACGATCCCTACTTTTATGGGGGTTATGGTCCCGGCTACTATGGCGGCCGTTATTGGGGCGCCCCGTGGGGCCCCGCGTATTGGGGACCTGATTGGGTCGATGTGCCGTCGGTGGCCTATCGCAATGCGTTGACCGTGGAAATCCACGATGCCAGCCAGGGCGGAAAAGAGGTTTACCGGGCAACCGCCTACAGCGTGTCCGACAATGACCGCCTGTTGAAAGTCATGCCATATCTGGTGCGCGCGCTCTTCGACAATTTTCCGGCGAACAATGGTTCCGAACGCGAAGTCCGCTATACCATGGGCAAGTAAGTGCGCCGGTCGCCCGAGTTTGATGGCGCCGGGCCATGGTATCCAAAAGACAAAGCCTCGCTGAAACAGGCGAGGCTCATGCCGAAAGCATGGGCGCCATGCCGGCGACCATGCGGGTCGAGCTACTGAATGAGAAAACTTTCGCGCGATGCGCCGGCTGCTTCCGCCGCGGTAAGCCAACGAGGCGGCTTGCCACGGCCACTCCAGGTTTCCTTGGTATCCGGATGGCGGTATTTCGGCGCCACCGCGCGTTTCGCGGGGGTGCCGGTTGTTCCGGATGCACTTTTGCGCGCCGGGCCGCGGCGCGTGGCCGGCTTGCCGAAGGCGGCAGCGATTTCCTCGGGAGTGATATCGTACTCGCGCATAGAGCGAACAATCGTTGCCACTACAGGCTTGCGCCGCTTCATGTGAAGTACTTCGGCTTTTTTGCGGAGCTTGCCGATTTCCTTTTCGATCCTGGCTTGCTGCGCGGAGTAGGTCTCTCTTGGCATGGTATATCGATCCTTATTATGGAATTGATTTTCCGACCAGATTATAGTTATTTTGTCGACAATAGCACAAAACGAGTTGCGGATTATCCCTGAAATTCTTGAATCTATTTGTTTCCGATGACCCTTCCTCCTAACGCCACTTCCATGCCAGCTCGCGTGGCTGCAATCCAGATGGTCAGTACTCCCATTGTCCGGGAAAATCTGGATGCTGCGTCCCAATTAATTGCAAAAGCGGCCGAATCCGGGGCCCGATTAGTCGGCTTGCCGGAGTATTTCTGCTTTATGGGGCAAAAAGATCACGATAAGCTGGCAATCCGGGAAACGGATGGAGCCGGCCCCATCCAGGAATTTCTCGCCGATCAGGCTCGCCGATACAGCATATATGTGATCGGCGGTACTTTGCCGCTCGCCAGTCCGGATGAGAGGCGGGTATACAACACTTCGCTAATATATGGACCGGATGGCAAGGCGCTGGTTCGATACGACAAAATCCATTTGTTCAACTTCAAGCGCGGCACCGAGTCGTACGATGAATCCATCGCCATACGGCCGGGAACGGAGGTGCGGACGTTCGATACTCCATTCGCGAAGGTCGGTTTGTCGGTTTGCTACGACCTGCGATTCCCGGAGCTATATCGGGCGCTGGGACAGGTCGACCTCATTCTGGTACCCGCGGCGTTCACCTACACCACCGGCAAGGCTCATTGGGAACTGCTGTTGCGCGCGCGCGCCATTGAAAACCAGTGTTATGTGCTGGCGCCGGCGCAGGGTGGCGTGCATCCCAATGGTCGCCGCACATGGGGGCATTCCATGCTTATCGATCCCTGGGGGGATATCGTCGACGTCCTGGCCGAGGGGCCAGGTGTCGTAGCGGGTAACATAGATCCCGAACGGCTGTCGGAAGTCCGAACCGCTTTGCCCGCATTGCGCCACCGTGTCATGTGAATTCCATCGAGTTGCCGATATGAAGATTACCGATCCCGATATTCAAGCCCTGGCCACCGCCAAGTCCCTGCTGCTCGACCCCTGGGGATTGAGCGAGGCCGATATGGCGCGCGCGCTGGGCGAAATATTCACGCACAAGGTGGACTACGCCGATCTTTATTTTCAGTACACGCGCAGCGAAGGCTGGAGCCTGGAAGAAGGTATCGTCAAGACCGGCAGTTTTTCCATCGGACAGGGCGTGGGTGTGCGCGCGATCAGCGGTGAAAAGACCGCATTCGCCTATTCCGATTCCCTGTCCTCCGATGCCTTGCTATCGTCGGCCCGCGCGGTACGCGGCATTGCCCGCCAAGGCGCCGGCAAGGTCAAGGTGCGCGAGCACGGCGAGCCGGCCCGCGCGCATGACCTGTATCCCGGGGTCGATCCGCTGTTGACTCTCAGCGCGCCGGACAAAGTCGCTTTGCTCGAACGCGTCGAACGCATGGCCAGGGCGCGCGATTCTCATGTCATACAGGTCATGGCCGGGCTGGGCGCGGAATACGACGTCATTCTGGTGGCCGGCAGCGACGGCCGCTTGGCTGCGGATGTACGGCCGCTGGTGCGGCTTTCCTTGACCGTGATCGTCGAACGCGATGGCCGCCGCGAAATGGGGCACGCGGGCGGCGGGGGCCGCTCCGGCCTTGGCTATTTCACCGACGAGATACTCCGTGGCTATGTCGAACACGCGGTGCACGAAGCCTTGGTGAATCTGGACGCGCGACCCGCGCCGGCCGGTGAAATGACTGTCGTGCTGGGGCCGGGCTGGCCTGGAATCTTGCTGCATGAAGCCGTGGGCCACGGGCTCGAGGGCGATTTCAACCGCAAGGGGTCCAGCGTTTTCGCCGGGCGCATCGGCGAGCGCGTTGCTTCCAAGGGTGTCACCGTGATCGATGACGGTACCTTGCCGGATCGGCGCGGCTCGTTGAATGTGGATGACGAAGGCAATGCCACCCAGCGCAACGTCCTGATCGAGGACGGTATTCTGCGCGGCTATATGCAGGACACGATGAACGCGCGTTTGATGAAGACCGCTGCCACCGGCAACGGACGACGCGAGTCTTTCGCCCATTTGCCGATGCCGCGCATGACGAATACGTACATGTTGGGGGGCGATACGCCGCCCGAGGAAATCCTGGCTTCAGTAAAGCGAGGTTTGTATGCGGTGAATTTCGGCGGGGGGCAGGTGGATATCACGAACGGAAAGTTCGTGTTTTCCGCATCCGAGGCCTACATGATCGAAAACGGCAAAGTCACCTATCCGGTCAAGGGGGCCACGCTGATCGGCAACGGTCCCGATGCCATGACGCGCGTCACCCTGATCGGCAATGACATGAAGCTTGATTCTGGCGTGGGTACGTGCGGCAAGGAAGGCCAGAGCGTCCCTGTCGGGGTAGGCATGCCCACCCTGCGCATGGAAGGGCTGACAGTCGGCGGAACGGCTTGAGCATGGGGACGTCGCGATTTGACGCGGCGGCCCTGTGTCGCGATCGGCGGCACGGTGATTTTTTCGCCATGACCGCCGGCCTTTTTTGTGCTAGGATTTGCCGCGATGTAAATACGTGTTGCCTTGAGGGTGGCGATCCGCACTGAACTCAGGCGGATAACCCCAGGCGGAATAACCGCAGCAGGTCAACGCGATCCATCCAGGGTGTTACCTTGCATCCGGCTGAATTGAACTGAATATGACGCACGCAAGCAACCGCGGCCAGGCCGCCCGATTTTATTTTTATTTTTATGGCTTTCCGATGCCGCTGGCGGAGGAAGGGTTGCGCGCAAACTGAAGTCCGCGAAATCCCCCGAAAAAGCCGCCAGCGATCTGGCGGCTTTTTTTATGTCCGCCAGCCTGGCAACGTATCCCAGGAAGGAGCTCTACCGTGTCGCACAATACCGATGATCTGCGTATCCGAGAAATCAAGGAGTTGACGCCGCCGGCGCATGTAATGCGCGAATTTCCCTGCAGCCAAGCGGTATCCGACACCGTTTATTCGGCGCGCCAGGGCTTGCACCGCATTCTGCACGGGATGGACGACCGTCTCGCCGTGGTAATCGGCCCGTGTTCGATCCATGATCCCAAGGCAGCGCTCGAATACGCGAGCCGACTCAAGCCGGTGCGCGACCGCCTTAGCGCCGACCTGGAAATCGTGATGCGTGTTTACTTTGAAAAGCCGCGCACGACAGTCGGCTGGAAGGGACTGATCAATGATCCCGACCTTGACGGCAGCTTCAACATCAATAAAGGCATACGTATCGGCCGCGAATTGCTGCTCGAAATCAATAGCCTTGGCCTGCCGGCGGGATGTGAGTTCCTGGATATGATCACGCCGCAATATATCGCCGACCTGGTGTCCTGGGGCGCGATCGGCGCCCGCACCACCGAAAGCCAAGTGCATCGGGAGCTGGCCTCCGGCTTGTCATGTCCAGTCGGATTCAAGAACGGAACCGATGGCAACGTGAAAATCGCCGTCGACGCCATCAAGGCGGCATCGCAGCCGCATCATTTTCTTTCCGTGACCAAGGGCGGCCATTCCGCGATCGTTTCCACGGCCGGCAACGAAGACTGTCATGTGATTCTGCGTGGCGGCAAGACGCCGAATTACGATGCCGCCAGTATCGAGGCCGCCAGCCAGGATCTGGCGAAGTCCGGACTCGCGCAGCGCTTGATGATCGATACCAGCCACGCCAATAGCAGCAAGAATCCGCAGAACCAGCCCTTGGTGGCACGCGATATCGGCGGCCAGATCGCGAGAGGCGACGCCCGGATCGTCGGCCTGATGGTGGAAAGCCATTTGCTGGCGGGGCGACAGGATCTCGTGCCCGGTCAACCGCTGACGTATGGGCAGAGCATTACCGACGGCTGCATAGATTGGGAGGCGTCCGTCGAGCTGCTGGAAGGCCTGGCCGGCGCCGTGCGCGAGCGGCGGCGTGTCGCCGGCAGCGGCAAATAATGGGGCGAAACCGGAAGCGCCGGGAGGGGGGCCGTCGTAGAATGGCGGCATGACACTCCGGCTCGGATAACAACATGAATGACCTGACCGATCCCTCCCGGCTGCGGCGTCCGCTGCCGGCCGCATGCCTGGAAGAATTGCGCGCGATCGTCGGCGATCGCCTGTCGACGGCTCAGGCGGTGCGCGAACACCATGGGCACGACGAGTCGCCATATCCCGACGTCCTGCCCGACGCGGTGATTTTCGCGCAGACCACCGATGAAGTCGCCTCGGTGGCACGGATATGCAATGCGCATGGCGTGCCCATCGTGGCTTATGGTGCCGGTTCTTCGCTGGAAGGTCATCTGCTTCCCGTGCAGGGCGGCATCACGGTCGATTTCTCGGGCATGAATGCGGTCCTGGCAGTGCACGCGGAGGACTTCACCGCGACGGTGCAGGCCGGCGTCACTCGCAAGCAGCTGAATGAGTATTTGCGGGATACCGGGTTGTTCTTTCCCGTCGATCCGGGCGCCGATGCCAGCCTGGGCGGGATGGCGGCCACGCGCGCGTCCGGAACCAATGCGGTTCGCTATGGAACCATGCGCGAAAACGTGGTGTCGCTTACGGTGGTCACCGCCGACGGTCGCGTGGTGCGTACCGCGCGCCGGGCGCCGAAGTCTTCGGCGGGCTACGACCTGACACGGATTTTCGTCGGCAGCGAAGGTACGCTGGGCATCATTACCGAAGTCACCGTGAAGCTGTATCCGCAGCCGGAAGCGGTTTCCGCCGCGGTGTGCAACTTCGCGACGCTGGGCAATGCCGTGGATGCCGTCATCCAAATCATGCAGGCAGGCATACCGGTGGCGCGCGTAGAGTTCCTGGACGAACATGCTGTACGGTCAGTCAACCTGTACAGCAAGCTGGAGCTGCGGGAAACGCCGTTACTGCTTTTCGAGTTCCACGGCAGCACAGCGGGCGTGCAAGAGCAGGCCGCCTCCGTGCAGGCCATCGTTCACGAACACGGCGGCATGGATTTTGAATGGGCGCACCGTCCCGAGGATCGCAGCCGATTGTGGGCGGCACGCCACAATGCCTACTTTGCCGGGTTGCAGCTGCGTCCCGGATGCCGTTCCAGCACCACGGATGTCTGCGTACCGATCTCGGCATTGGCGGCATGCGTACGCGAAACCGCTCGTGACCTGGCCGATGCGCCTTTTCCGACCACCATCGTGGGGCATGTCGGTGACGGCAATTTCCACGTGCTGATGCTGCTGGATCCGGATAGCCAAGAGGAATGGCAGGCATCGGAACGCATCAATCAGGCGCTTGTCAGGCGCGCCATCGCGGCCGATGGCACGTGCACGGGCGAGCATGGGGTGGGATTGCATAAAATGGGTTTTCTCGTCGAAGAACACGGCGAGGACGCGCTGGCGCTGATGCGCAGTCTCAAGCATGCATTCGATCCCAACAATATCCTCAATCCCGGCAAAATCATCACCTGGTAGCAGCCCGTTGAAACGGGTTGATGCGTTGGGGTAAATCCCTGACTGTGCGATTTGCCTGCCCGCGCTATCTTTAAACAATGAATACCCTGGTAGAGACCGATCTTACGGATGCGCAGGTAGCGCCGCCGGCGGTGCCTGAATTGGTGGCGGCGCTGCAGGCCGTGCTGCCGGCCCATTGCGTGCTGTTCCGCGAGGAAGACACGCGGCCATACGAATGCGACGGGCTGTCCTTGTACCGCGCCTTGCCCGCGGTGGTGTGCCTGCCGGAAACCGAAGTCCAGGTCCAGCAGGTGCTCCGCGTGTGCAGGCGCCTGAACGCGCCGGTCGTGCCGCGTGGCGCGGGCACGGGGCTGTCGGGAGGCGCGATGCCCCACACCCAGGGCGTGTTGCTGGGCTTGTCGAAGTTGAATCGTATCAAGCGCATCGATGCCGACAATGCCCTGGCCGTGGTTGAACCCGGGGTACGTAATCTGGCGATTTCCGAGGCCGCTGCTGCCTACGGCATGTATTACGCACCGGACCCATCAAGCCAGATTGCTTGCTCCATAGGCGGTAACGTGGCCGAAAATTCCGGGGGCGTGCGCTGCATGAAGTACGGCCTGACCGTGCACAATATTCTGCGCGTGCGCGTGGTCACGATCGACGGCGACATCGTCGAACTCGGCAGCGAGGCGCCCGATGCGCCGGGCCTGGACCTGCTGGCGGTGTTCATCGGATCCGAAGGCATGCTCGGCATCGTTACGGAAATCACCGTCAAGCTGTTGCCCAAGCCGGTTTGCGCGCAAGTGGTGCTGGCCAGCTTCCCCAGCGTGGAGGCCGCCGGCAACGCCGTAACGCGCGTGATCGGCGCGGGCATCATCCCCGCCGGGCTGGAAATGATGGACAAGCAGGCCGTGCATATGGTCGAACCATTCGTGCAGGCCGGCTACGACATGAGCGCGCAAGCCATCCTGCTTTGTGAGTCGGATGGTACCCGCGAAGAGGTCGCTCACGAAGTCGCGCGTATGGAAGCAGTGCTGCAGGACGCGGGCGCGACCCGGCTGCAGGTGTCCACGTCCGAACCGGAGCGCCTGCGATTCTGGGCCGGCCGCAAGAATGCCTTTCCGGCCGCGGGACGGGTATCGCCCGACTACTATTGCATGGACGGTACGATCCCGCGGCGGCATCTTGCTCGAGTGCTCAACGCCATTGAACAGATGGAAGACGAATACGGGCTGCGTTGCGCGAACGTGTTCCATGCGGGTGACGGCAATCTTCACCCGCTTATCCTTTTCGATTCAAACAAGCCGGACGAGACCGAGCGCGCTGATAAATTCGGCGTGGCGATTCTCGAACTGTGCGTACAGGTGGGAGGCACCGTGACGGGAGAGCACGGTGTGGGTATGGAGAAAATCAATCAGATGTGCGTGCAATTCTCGCGCGAGGAACTGGACACCTTTCTCGCCGTGAAACGGGCCTTCGATCCGAACTGTCTGCTCAATCCGCAGAAAGTCATTCCAACCCTGGCGCGTTGCGCCGAGTACGGCAAGATGCACGTGCACGGCGGCGAGCTCCGATTCCCGGATCTATCCCGTTTCTGATACAGGGTTGTCATGGATTTTGTCCTGTCGGAATTGTGCGACCAGGTCATGACCGCGCGCGCCGGGCACAAGCCCTTATTCATTTGCGGCGGCGGCAGCAAGGCCTTCTACGGCAACCATCGGCCATTACGGCCGGAGGACGGCCATTGCCTGCT
>DATJHN010000525.1:0-3869 GCA_035493915.1 Bordetella sp. | reverse complement strand
CCGTTTCACCGGCGGGGTCCGGCTGTGGCGTTTCCTGCCGCAGCCATACCTTTTCCATCCCGATTTCGCGCAGCCATGCGCGCTGCAAGGCATTCAGCGCCGGCGCCTTCGGGGATCCGACAATCGCCTCAGCCATGCCCTGCCTCGTTCAGCGGGACAGCCTTCTGCATGACCAGCGCGTCCTCGCGCCGTCCCCTGCCCGCCGGGTAATAGCCACGCCTCAGGCCGACCTTCAGGAATCCGTGATGTTCATAGAATGCGACCGCGCCCTCGTTGGACGGACGGACCTCGAGCAACACCCCGCCTATGCCGCGCTGGCGCGCCCGCTCGACGCACCACGAGATCAACCTGGAACCCAGGCCCTGGCGGTGCATGGTCCTGTCGACCGCGACCACCAGCAAATGCGAAACGTCCGGAGCATGCATCAGGATGCAGAATCCCAGCATCCTGCCGGCGCGGCGCAGCACGCAGGTGTCGTAGCCCGCGGCCAGCGCATCGGCGAAATTGCGGCGGGTCCAGGGAAAGGCCTGCACGGAGGCCTCTATGCGCTCCATGTCGTCCAGGTCCAGCACCGTCATGGGCGACATCTCCACCGGCAGCGCATCCGCCGGCGGCAGGGGCGCCGTGCGCTGCATGGCGGCATCGGCGACGACACCGCCGGCCGGCCGCGACGCCGGTACCGACGCCAGCGCGGTGGCGGCCTTGGGATTGCCGCCCTGGCCCGCCAGCCGTTCAGCCGTCGTATAGGCAACCCGATCGCGAACGTACAAGGGCATGGCCTGTTCGGGCGGCACTGTTTCCCCACGCCGCCAGGCCATCAGCGCCAACCTGGCGACATCCCTGGCATGCGGCCGCCTGGCATCGTAGCGGGTCCAGCCCGCGCGAGGCGCCATTGGCTGCGCGTAGGCTTCCCACGCGTCGCCGGCCAGCACAGGCTCCAGCGCCAGCTTCGTACGCACGCGCCAGTCGGCCAGATTGCCTTCCACCCAGGGAACGACTTCCTCCGCGGCAATCAGCAGGGGATCCTGCAGCACCTCCCAGACGGTATCGTCCGCGGCGCCCTGGACCCGGCGATACACCGCCAGATAGACCTCTCCCATGCGAGCGTCCAGCGCCACCACGATGGCCTGGTCAGGACGGGCAGGCACCTGGGCGGCAACCGCCAGATGCGAAACGACGGGCACCACCGGCAAATCGTGCGCCATGGCGATTCCCTGGGCGACGCCGCAGGCAACGCGCAGCCCCGTAAAGCCGCCCGGCCCCTGGCCGAAGGCCACCGCCTGAATGTCGCTGGGGTCCAGGCCGGCGTCACGCAACAGATCGCGCGCCATGGGCAACAGGCGTTCGGCGTGTTCCTGTACACCGTCGTGTTCCAGCGTGGCGATGGCCGGGCCGTCCGGGCCGGCCCGCAGCAGCGCGACGCTACAGCGGGACGACGATGTTTCGAGGGCCAAGAGGGTTGATGTCATAGTGCGGAATTGTACGTAATACCAAAGACTTGCCCTCGTTTGTAAGGGGGATTTCAACCATCCTGTCCAATGTGTAATATCTTGTGAACTACCACTAGCCGCTCAATCCGGGCACTGTTACATTTCCGGCCATGAATACGCAAAACACCACGCCTACACGCAAAGTCCTCGTTGTCGACGACGATCCCCGCCTGCGCGATCTGCTGCGGCGGTATTTGTCGGAACAGGGCTTCAACGTCTTCGTCGCCGAAGACGCCAAGGAAATGGGCAAGCTTTGGCAGCGGGAGCACTTCGATCTCCTGGTGCTCGACCTTATGCTGCCCGGCGAAGACGGCCTGTCCATCTGCCGCCGCCTGCGTGGTGGACACGACAACACGCCTATTATCATGCTGACGGCCAAGGCGGAAGAAATCGACCGCATCGTCGGCCTGGAAATGGGCGCGGACGACTACCTGTCCAAACCGTTCAATCCACGCGAACTGCTGGCGCGCATCAACGCCATCCTGCGCCGCCGCGGCACGGAAGAACACCCGGGCGCACCCAGCCAGGAAAACGAATCCATTGCCTTCGGCCCTTATGTGCTGAACCTGTCCACGCGCACCCTGACCCGCAATAACGAGCAGGTGCCGATCACCACGGGCGAATTCTCCGTGCTCAAGGTGTTCGCGCGTCATCCCAAGATCCCCCTTTCGCGCGACAAGCTGATGGAATTGGCGCGTGGCCGGGAATACGAAGCCTTCGACCGCAGCCTGGATGTACAGATTTCCCGCCTGCGCAAGCTGATCGAACCGAACCCCTCCAAGCCGGTGTTCATCCAAACCGTATGGGGCCTGGGTTACGTCTTCGTGCCGGACGGTGGCAGCTGAAACCTCATCGTTCCCGGGGCAGGAACGCCGCACCATGCTCCGTTTTCGCAGCGCCCTCAAAGCCATGACGTCGCGTATACGTCTTGGGCTCTTCGGCCGAACTTTCCTGCTGTTGGCCGCGCTCATGCTTGTCAGCCTTGGCGCCTGGCTGCAGGTCTTCTTCAGCATGGAACTGGGCCCGCGCGCCAATCAAATGGCGCAGCGGGTGATTACTGCCGTCAATATCACCCGCACCGCGCTGGTCTATTCGCAAACCGACGAACGCAGCAAGCTGCTGCTGGACCTGGCCACCAACGAGGGCATCCAGGTCTATCCTCGGGAACTGACCGATTTCGCCGAGCCCCTGCCCAATGACGACTACTGGCAGCGGGTGGCGGATCATATCCGCGGCCGTTTCGGCCCGGAGACCCAGATCGCCTGGGGCGTCAACCAGGTACCCGGTTTCTGGGTCAGCTTCCAGATCGATCACGATTTGTACTGGCTGGTCTTTGAGCGGGAACAGATAGGTCTGACCGGCGGCATCGAATGGCTGGGCTGGGGGGCTACCGCCCTGCTGCTATCGCTCGTCGGCGCCGCGGTCAGCGTCGGTTTCGTGAATCGGCCGCTGTCCAGGCTGGCGCGCGCCGCGCAGGTGCTGTCGCGGGGGGAAACGCCGGCCCCGCTGCCCGAAAACGGCCCGCTTGAAATCCGTGACCTGAACGCTTCGTTCAACCGCATGGCCAAGGACATCCGGCAAACCGAGGCGGATCGTGAGCTGATGCTGGCCGGGATCTCGCACGATCTGCGCACTCCGCTGGCACGCATGCGGCTGGAAATCGAAATGAGTGGCGTTACTGAAGACGCCCGCCAGGCGATCGACGACGATCTCGGCCAGATCGACCACAGTATCGGCCAGTTGATGGAATATGCGCGGCCTGCCGGCACCCTGCCGCAGATGGCGACGGACGTATCGGGGGTGCTAGCCGAACTGCTGGACCGCGAACGCAGCCACACGGCTTCCACCGGCGGCGAGATCGAAGCTTTCATCACGCCGGGCCTGCGCGCCCGGATCACCGCCCTGGACCTCAAGCGCATCGTCAGCAATCTCCTGGAAAACGCCCGCCGCTACGGGCGCTCCGGCGATGGCCAGGCTCATCTGTACATGGGGGTGCAATCTGAAGGCAATATCATTGCCATCGAAGTCTCCGACCGCGGACCTGGCATCGCCGCCGACGACGTAGACCGCTTGCTGCGGCCATTTTCCCGTGGTGAGGCGGCACGCACAGGTGTCAGCGGCGCCGGGCTGGGACTGGCCATCGTCGAACGCCTGTTGAAGCATGTGGGCGGAACGCTGAAAATGCTGCCCCGGTCGGGGGGAGGACTGACGGCGCGGATAGAATTACCCAAAGCCCGCCTTAGGAATTATCAATTAGACAGTGAAACTTAATAGCGTAAAATTTAGAGCCTAAGTTTCACCACCCAGAACGCAAGGAGTCCACATGAAAACTGTTGGCGACAAACTCGAGCCTTTCAAGGTTGCCGGCGTCAAGCCCGG
>DATJHN010000524.1:0-3109 GCA_035493915.1 Bordetella sp. | reverse complement strand
CGGTAAACATCTTCCGCGCTAAGATGGCGCTGGTCCGCTTTGCGGAAAATATCCAGGATCTTCAGGCGCGGAAAGGTGGCCTTCAAACCCATGGTCTTGAGGTCGCTTTGATCGCTCATGGTCCAGTGAAAAAAAAGTTCCGCGCCACTGCCCGGAGGGTGGGCGACCGGCCAGCTCATCCGCTGCCGATATCCCAGCGCTTGCGCGCCCCGTCGCCGTCGCCGCGCGGAATGACTCGATAAACCTTTATGATAACGGTTTTGCCAGTATCCATTACGGGGAATCCCCAGTGTTCACGATCGCAAGTTCCACATCCCGCCGCCTGAAAGCGGCAATCGCCGTCGGGGCGATCGCGGCTGCCCTGGCTGGATGCGGAAGCTCCGGCAAATGGGGGTTTCCGTACAAGGCACCGGTTCAGCAAGGCAACTGGATCACCAGTGAACAAGTTGCCCTGTTGCGTCCCGGCATGACCCGGGAACAGGTGCGCTTTGCGCTGGGCAGCCCCACCCTGACCAGCGTGCTGCACGCCGACCGCTGGGATTTCCCGTATTACTACAAGCCCGGCTACGGTGCCGCCCAGGAACGCAAGTTCACGGTGTATTTCGAAAACGACAAGCTCACGCGCTGGGACGGCGATAAACAACCAGACGTGCAGCCCTTCCAGTTGGCAGGCCAGCAAGGTTCGTCCTCGAGCGGATCGACGGCACCGGCGCCCCAGGCTCCAGCGCCGGCCAGCACCGCTCCCGCCGGTCCGTCAGGCGGTGGGTTGCCGGCTGGCGTCAGCTCGGGCAACGGCCCCGCCGCGGCCAGCCCGGCGGTCAATACGCCGGCAGAGACCTCGCCCGCCGGCGGCGCGCCCGCAGGCACCTCGCGCACCAGCCAGCCGGCCACGGCGCCGATCAGCTCCGCGCAGTAATACGGTCGCAGTCAGGCGGTAGAAGCGAAGCGATGGAAGTGAAGAGGTAAAGGTGATGCCATGGAAGCGATATCGCGCAAGTGATTTCGCCGAAGTGGCGTCGCGGCAGTAACGACAGAGCGGCGCCGCCGCGAAACAACGAAGTCATCCGAAAGAAGGATTTTCCATGCGCATCGCCATTGCCGGCGCAAGCGGCCGGATGGGCCGCATGCTGATCGAAGCAGTCCTGGCCCATCCCGACATGACGCTGGCGGTCGCCCTGGATCGCGCGGGCAGCGATCAGATCGGCCAGGACGCAGGTGCCTTTCTGGGCCACGACACCGGCGTGGCAATTACGGGCGACCTGCAGGCCCTGGCCGGCGCGGATTGCCTGATCGACTTTACGCGGCCGGAAGCGACGCTGGCCCATCTGGATGCCTGCGCGCGGCACGGTGTCAAAATGGTCATCGGCACCACCGGCCTGGATGAGGCGGGTCGCGCGGCCATCGCCAAGGCGGCGGAAAAAATCGCCATCGTGTTCGCGCCCAACATGAGCGTGGGCGTCAACGCCACGCTGCGCCTGCTGGACATGGCGGCACGCATCCTGAATTCCGGCTACGACGTGGAAGTATTCGAAGCGCATCACAGCAAGAAGGTCGACGCGCCGTCGGGCACCGCGCTGAAAATGGGCGAAACCATCGCCAACGCCTGGGGCGTGGACCTGCCGGACGTGGCCACCTGGACGCGCCATGGCGAGACCGGCGTGCGCGAGCCGGGCACCATCGGATTTTCCGTGGTGCGCGGCGGGGATATCGTGGGCGATCACACGGTGTACTTCTGCGGCGTGGGCGAACGCATCGAGATCACGCATCGCAGCAGCAGCCGCGCGACGTATGCGCAAGGCAGCCTGCGCGCCGCCGCGTTCCTGCGCGACAAGACGCAGGGGTTGTTCGATATGCAGGGCGTGCTGGGGCTGTAAGCAAGGCCACGCAGCCGCGCGGCCTGGGTGTGCCGCTACTTGCAGCGGGTAGACAACGGTGTGAGCCAGCTGGGCATGCCTGCCAAGTTTACGGACGCACGGGCTCTGGTTCCAGGTCCACGCCATAGCGTGCCTGGACATCGGCGCGGATAGCGTCGGCCAGGGCCATGATGTCCGCGGCCTGGGCGCCGCCACGGTTGACGATCACCAGGGCCTGACGGTCGTGTACCCCCGCGGGGCCCAATGAACGCCCTTTCCAGCCGCATTGGTCGATCAGCCAGCCGGCCGCCAGCTTGAAGCGTCCATCCGCCTGCGGATAGGAAATCAGGCCGGGGAAGCGCTGCCGCAGGTCGGCATGTTGCTGGGCCGAGACTATAGGGTTCTTGAAGAAGCTGCCCGCGTTGCCGATGACGGCGGGATCCGGCAGTTTTTCCCGACGGATGGCGCAGACCGCATCGAAGATGCCGCGCGCCGAAGGACCGTGGGCACTGCTCGGGCTGCTGGTACTGCCCAGGCCGCCGGCATCGCCCATACCGCCAACACCTGCAACGGCACTGCTGCTATCACCGTCAACGCGGATACCTTCAACACCGCTGCTACTGCCGCCATCAATGCCGCCGATACCTTCATCGCTGGTGCCGCGGACCAGCGCGGCGTGCCGTTGCAGGTCGGGATAGTCCAGCACGGGGCGCCATGGCCGGGGCAGTGCGAAGCGCACCGACACGATCATCCAGCGGCCGGGCTCGTCGTGTTTGAAACGGCTGTCCCGATAGGCGAACCGGCAATCGCCCGCCGACATTTCGATCATCTCGCCGCGGACGACATCCCAGGCGGTCAAGCCCAGGAAGCGCTGGTCCAGCTCCACGCCGTAGGCGCCTATGTTCTGCACGGGCGCGGCGCCCACGGTGCCGGGGATCAGCGCCAGGTTCTCCAGCCCTTCCCAGCCGTTGCGCAAGCAGGTATCGACGAAACGATGCCAGTTTTCGCCACCGCCGGCTTCGATGATCCAGGCATCGGCGCGCGTTTCCAGCAGACGAATGCCTGGAATGGCCATATGCGCGACCAGGCCGCCCATGCGGGCAGGCAGCACCACATTGCTGCCGCCCCCCAGGACGAAGATACCGCCGTACCGCCGCGCCAGCGCCGAGACCGCGGGAAGCTGGGCGGGAGAAACGATGCGCACATAGGCCTGGCACGTCGACGCCAAGCCGAAGGTATTCAGGCCGGTAAGGTCG
>DATJHN010000523.1:0-7238 GCA_035493915.1 Bordetella sp. | reverse complement strand
AACCTGCGCACCGAGGCGGACGTGCGCGGCTTCCAGGCCTGGCTGGAACAGGACCCGGCGCATGGGGAGGCCTTCGACGCGCTGACGGCGGTATGGGACATGGCGGGCAGCTATCCACGCGACATGCGCGGGGCGCGCGTGCCCGAAACGGCCAGCCGCTCGCGGCGCGCGGTACTGGCGGGACTCGCGGTCACGCCGATCGTCGGCAGTGCCGCCTATTTCACCCTGATGCACCCGGCGCAGGCCAGCGTCTATGTCACCAGGGTCGGCGAGCAGCAGGCGATCGCGCTGCCCGACAACAGCCGCGCCCTGCTCGACACCAATTCGCGCTTGGAGGTGCAGTTCGACCGCACCACGCGCGTGGTCACGCTGCGCTATGGCCGCGCCAATTTCACCGTGGTGTCAGACAAGGACAGGCCCTTCGTCGTCAGGGCGGCTGAAAGCCAAGTTATCGCCGACGCCTCCAATTTCGACGTGCGATGCGACGGCAACAAGGCCTGCGTCATGCTGTTTTCGGGCCAGGCTTCGGTCAACCTCAAGAATGAGACTCGCCGCCTGACGCCCGGCGAACGCATGGCGCTGGTCGGCCCAAGCGTCGGCGCCGTGGACCGGCCCCGGCCGGCCGCTGCTGGCGCCTGGCATTCGGGCCGCACCGTGTTCGAGGACACGCGGTTGTCGGAAGCCGTGGCGGAGATGAACCGCTACAGCGTGGTGGGACTGGAGGTCCAGGGCCGCGATCTCGGCGAAAAGCGCATTAGCGGCGTCTATCGCAATGGCGACAGCATCGCCTTCGCCAAAACGGTGGCGGTATTGACGGGGGCCAGGGTTCAGGAAATGCGCGGGCGCGTATTCTTGATTGCAAATGATGGCCAGCCGCTAACGAAACAGTGAGCCCTCCGACTCATCCACAGCCGGTTTCCCCGCCCGGAAGGTCGC
Source organism: Bordetella sp. (assembly GCA_035493915.1). GTDB lineage: Bacteria > Pseudomonadota > Gammaproteobacteria > Burkholderiales > Burkholderiaceae_B > Bordetella_C. The sequence continues at coordinate 6,302 of DATJHN010000523.1, read as the reverse complement.
GGGCGCGCTCCAAGAACTTTTCGTCTCCCCTGGCCCTCGGCGCTGCCCTCGCCTTTGCCGGCATGATCCTGGTCTCGGCGCCAGCCCGTGCGGATACCGAGCGCCAGTTCGAAATCGCGCTGCCGGCCGTGCCGCTGTCGGATGCGCTGAAGCAGATTGCCCAGCAGACCGGCGAGGACATCCTGTTCACCGCGGATTCCGTGGTGGGCATCCGCACCGCGCCCCTGCGCGGGCGCATGTCTGCACGGATCGCCGTGCAGCGGCTGCTCTCCGGAACCGGACTGGAAGTGCTGCCCGGCGGCTCGAACAGCCTGGTGGTACGCGAAGCACACGCCGCCATCGTTTCCCCGTCTCAGCTCCCGCCTTCCACGTCGCCCGTGCCACCAGCGGCCGAACCCGTCGCGCAGCCGGTGGAGAGCGTGACCATCACCGGCACCAGTTTCCGCGGTGTGTCGCCTGTGGGCGGCAACCTCACCTCCGTGGACAGGGGCGTGATTGAGAAGACCGCCGCCATTAACTCCCAGCAGATGCTGAAGACCGTTACCGGCGTCACCGGGTTCGGCATGTCGGGCGTGACCATGAATGCCGGCAACTCCTATTACGCGCCGACCATTCACAGTCTGGGAGCCTCGTCCTCGAACTCGACACTGGTTCTAATTGACGGCCATCGTATTCCGCTGGGCGGTATCTCGCTGGCGCTGCCCGATCCCAGCATCGTGCCGCCCATCGCGGTGGAACGCGTGGAAGTACTAGCCGAAGGCGCCTCCTCGGTCTACGGCTCCGACGCAGTCGCCGGCGTGATAAACTTTATCACCCGCAAGAACTATGACGGCGTGCAGATGACGGCACAGGCCGGCACGGGCGACGACTTCGGCACGCTTTCGACCGGTATGCTCGGTGGCACCAGCTGGCAGGGCGGTTCGATGATGGCGGCCCTCGGTTATGCGCACACCAGTGCGCTGCGCTACAATTATATTAGTCGGCCTTATCTGAGGCCCGATAAGACGCCCTACGGCGGCACCAACTTCCAGTCCTTCAACTGCTCGCCGGCCGCTATCCAGCCATCCGGGTTCTCGACCATCTATCCGTCGCTGACCTCGGCCGCCCCGATCGCCAACAGCACGGCGAATGCGCCATGCAATAGTCAGCAGTATGGCAGCGTCTATGGCAGCGAAACACGCTATAACATGCTGTTTCGCGCCGAGCAGGACATCGGCGACAGAGTCACGGTTTCCAGCAACTTCGTCTATTCCGATCGTCGGACGTTCACGCCGCAATCGCGCGGCACGATTCAGGCCACGGTGTTCCGCACCGGCGCGCAGGCCAATCCCTTCTACGTTAATCCGCCCGGCGTGACGCCGGGCGCGCGCGCAGGCGATTCCCAGACCATCCGCTGGGATGCCGACGAGCTGCTGGGGCCAGGCGCCTACATCAACAACACCGCGCCGGTGTGGTACGGCACCCTCGATACCGAATGGCGGATCAATGACAACTGGCGCGCTACCGCCTTTCTTATGGAGGGCGAGGATCGAACCGCCTCGACCACGGTCGGCACGCTGTGCCAAAGTTGTGCCACGCTGGCACTGAACGGCACCACTAATACCAGTGGAAGCCTTACCGCCGTGGTACCCGGCACAACGCTCACGCCCACACAACTTCCACTAACCGCCGACAATGCGCTGGATGTGTGGAACCCGGTGGGGAACAATCGCACCTCCGCGGCGGTACTGAAGGTGCTGACCGATTCTCGCAGTTATATCAACCAGGTCAGCGACATCCAGCAGATCCGTGTCGGCGTTGACGGCACCCTGTTCAAGCTGCCAGCGGGCGACCTGCGCCTGGCATTCGGCGGGGAATCGGTGATCTATGTTCTCAACACCGATGTGGTCAATCCGATCAATTCCGGTCCGGCGTCGCTGGGCTCCTCCTATCGTTATTTCCCGCTGAAGCGCCACGTCGAGTCCGGCTACTTCGAAGTACTGGCGCCAATGATCTCGCCGGAGATGAACGCCTTCCTTTACAGGCTCGATCTCAGCGCCTCGGGCCGCTATGACCACTACAGCGGCTTCGGCGGTGCCTTCAATCCCAAATTCGCCGCTGATGTAGAATTCATGAACGGGCTGAAACTGCGTGCCAATTGGTCGACCTCTTTCGTGGCGCCGTCGATGCGCGCGATGGGCGACCCGCTCTACGGCACCTATTCGAATTCTACTGCCCGATCGATCTCCACAGTGACCCAGGTTCCGATTTCACGCTTCCCCGCCATCACACAAATTCCGGGGATTCCGTGCACAGCCGGGTACTGCACCATCGGCAACAACATCCAGGGCATCGTTGTCGACACCGGCAATCCCAACCTAAACCCCGAGAAAGGCCAGACTTGGTCGGTGGGCTTGGATGTCTCGCCACACTTTCTGGAGGGGTTCACTGGCTCGATCACGCTGTTCAATAACCTGCTGCGTGGCGGCATCACCTCGCCCTGTGCACCCGGCTGTATCCTGAACAACGGCGCGCTGAACTACCAGTTCTCCGTCTATCCTAACGGCGCGACGCCGGCTGAGATTTCGGCCAAGGTCAACGACGTGCCGATCGTCAGTGTCTTCCCGCAGACCACCTACTACATTTTCCGCCGTGCCCAGACCAATGCGCTGGACCTGGATGTTTCGGGCCTGGATATGTCCGCCAGCTACCACTTCGATACGGGCTGGGGTCGGTTCAATTTCAGCGGCTCGGTCACCCAGTTCCTGCGCTTCGTCGAATCCTATGGCGGCAGCGCCAAATACAGCATCGTGAACACGGTGGGCATCAACTCGACCTTCCCCTCGATCGCCCGCCAGGCACGCCTGGCCGCAGGCTGGGACAGGGAGGATTATTCGCTCGAGCTGTACGTCAACAATGTCGGCGGCTACCGCAACTGGGGCAGCGGCACCGTCAATCCACTGGTTCTGGATACCAATGGCAACGTCTCGAGTGGCGGCGATTATGTTCGGTCGTGGACCACAGTCGACCTGCACGCCTCCTGGGACTTCTCGCACGGTGGCCTGTTGGCCAAGAGCCAAGTCTATATCGACGTCAACAACGTCTTCAACGAGGCGCCGCCGTTCTTCAACAATGCCAACGGCTATGATCCCTACGGCGCCAACCCCCTGGGCCGGGTAATGAGCCTGGGTTTGCGGGTACGCTATTAGGCCCCGTGCATTTGCATTAGCAAAAATTTTCACGCCTCGCTGAGGATGTCCTATTCCTCCATCGTCCAGTGATCGGGCCACCGGCACAGGCGGTTGGGAAATCAAAACAAAACGATATCCTGGGAGGATTTTCATGCTCAAGCGTCGGAATCTCTTCGGCCTTGCCGCGCTCGCGCCGGCCGCGGCCGCAACGTTGTCTGGGCGTGCGCTGGCGCAGTTCATGCCGGCCGAAAATCCGGACTCCAGCCTCACCGCGCAACGCTCCGGCGTCAACGGCTGCCTGCCGACCGCCTGGTCGAAGATCAAGACCCGTACCGCCCCCAAGACCGAGGTGCTCTACAAGACCACCCACGGCCAGCCCAACGGCCTGGCGCTGACCAAGAACCCCAACGAGCTGTGGGTGCTGGACCAGGGCAGGGGTGGATGGATGACCCTGACCGACGTCAAGGACGGTTCGGTGATCCGCGAATTCCAGACCGATGTGGTTGGCCCCAGCGGCCTGGTGATCGACGAAGACAATGTGATGTGGATCGCCTCGACCCATAACACGTTGATAGTGGCTGTTGACGCCAGGACCGGTAAGACAATTGGTAAGTATTTCTGCCCGGGCTCCGGCCGCGTCTACCAGAAGAAGGGTGATCCGGGGCGGCGCGATTCCAAGCTGCCGGTGGCGTATCCGAAGCCGCGCACCGTGGGCGGCGCCGTGCAGGGCCAGGGCTTCGTGCTGGGCTATGGGCACCTGGCCATGAATGCCGAGGACGACCCGGATGGCCGTACCGGCGCGCACGGCTTGCTCAATGTGGGCGGCAATATCCTGATGTATGTGAGCCCGCCCTCGCGTGCGATATTCACCATCGACAAGAGGAAGTGGGAAGTTCAGTCAGTGTTCCCCACGCCGGGCAACCGTCCCCACGGCATCACTTGGGCCGACAAGCAGAGGACGCATTTCTGGAATGCCGATTCCAACCTAAATGCCTTCTACAAGTTCGAGACCACCACCGGGCGCATCGTGGAGAAGGTCCAGTTGCAGGACGATCCCTATACCGTCGTCCATGGCGCCAAGCTGTTCCTTGATGGACCACAGGCCGGCTACATGTACTTCTGCGACGATAAGGGCTGGATCTGCCGGGTGAAGTGGGTCTGATAGGCCCAGGCCAGGACGCGTTTCAGGGCGTTTCGATCTGAATCACGCCGGCGCGGGCAAGAGCAGCCAGGGTCTCCCGCAATCGCACCTGCGCCGAGCCGTCCTTCAGCCGGGCGCAGAGATCAGTGAAGCGCACGGCATGGGTGTCTCCCAGAATCTCTAGCGCTGGCACGAGGTCGGGTGCAAGGCCGCCCCATAACACGCCGTGAGCCTTGAATTCCATGCTGGCGCCGTTCTGCACGAAATGGAGATGATGCGCCGCTGACAGGCGGATTCGGTCACCATCGTCCAGCATCTTGGCCCGGGCATAAGGCATTTCTGGCAGGCGGATATGGGGAAGCGGCCGCAAATCGCCTTCCCATTCGTGACGGAACTGCGTGATCACGTCGTCCGACAAGGCCGCGGCAAGCAAGGGGCGCAAGGCCTTCAGATATCCTTTCTGCCCGCGGGAATCATCCAGTTGCGGAAGATCGGCGCGCACCGCTTCATGCCGGCGCAGGCGACCGATCAGCCATTGCAACAGGTCGAAGCCATGCGGCGGTACGGTCGCCACCGTCAGATGCAGGCTGGGCTCGCCGACTGGGAAGGCCACGTGCCACCAGCCGCGCGGAATGTAGAGCATGTCGCCGTCTTCCAGCATGCCGTCCCACACGGGCGGTGCAGTAGGGCGCGGCGGCGCTTCGCTGTCATCGGGCAGCGGGTTCGCCCGCGTGGGTTCGAAAACCTGCCAGTGCTTCTTCCCCGCCACCTGCAGCACCACGATTTCCTGGCTGTCCCAATGTAGGCTCAGGCCGTTCTGGCTATGCCAACTAGCATAGAGGTTGACATAGTTACCCGCGTGAAGCACGTCCCGGAACGACGACGCTAGCTTGCGTACCCTAGGCGCGAGCTCCTCCACACAGTCCAGCACCAGTGTTGCGCCATCCGAAAGGCAGGCCGCAAGTTTGCCAGCGTTCAGTTGCGGCTGGCCGTCCATCCCTGGTGACATGTAACCGAAAGGCTCGAGGGTGCGGCCTTCATAGGTCAGCCGGAACCGCGGCGGCGCGAGCCGATGTTGCTCCAGAATCGCGTTGAGTTCATCCCAACCGAGAAGACCTGCGAAGCGACCCGCTACTCCCTTCGCGGCGAGAAACGATTTGGTCCAATAGTTCGCGAGGAACTGTTCCCGCGTCAGCGGCGCGACGACATCATCGAACTCCAGCATCGCAACACGCCTTGAGGGCATCGAGTTGCGACCTTAACGCCTGTGGCACGCACTGCAACCGCCTGACGGTAAAAAACGGCCAAGCGTGCTATCTCCGCATCGTGTGGAATATTTGCAGGAGTTTGATGCGGTGCGTGCGCCATAACGTCAGACGTAACCTTTGTCGCGCCTGGATGGCATTTTCTGAGTCGGAAGGCAGGAAAATAGCGGTCCGGAACATTTGGCCCTAAGATCGAAAGGCGCGGTAACTTGGGAGTCCGGAAAGAGTTAATAAAAGGAGGCCGATCAAGCTGGCCTCAGGCCCTTCCAAGGAACCGTCTGACGTCGTAGCTGCTAGCCGTTGAAATGCCCGCTCATAGCCAACACATGAGACGGAAAGTTCGGCGCGCGACGATCGATCGTCCCTTGCATATATGATGTGGTCCGCGGAGGATAGCATTGCCCGGCGCAAGCTTTTGGCCAAGCCTTTTTTAACGTTCTTACCGGAGCCTCGCTTCACTGCGGTTAGGGGACCTTATTGCGAGGTAACGTAACCCCGATCGTATCTGGTTGGTCGATAAACCCCACTCCCGCAGCGCGAAGCGTTGCTTCGATCTTACGCAAGGTGCCAGCCATAATATCCTTGCCGGTCTCATAGCGGGAGATGGTGTTGGGATTAACCCCGGCTTGGCGGGCCAAATCTCGCAACGTCCACCCTAACCCCGCCCTGGCCATGCGCAGATGGTCGTTCCGGATCAAAAAATTGCCTCCCTGACGCTTTTAGGTG
>DATJHN010000522.1:0-7157 GCA_035493915.1 Bordetella sp. | reverse complement strand
TTGGGAGGCAGGCGCTTATGGGCGGACCGGTACGGTCCAAGCCTGCGGTAGCCCTTCGGTCAGCGTGGCGACGAATTGGCGGGTGCGTGGATCCGTCGGCCGGGTGAACAGGGCTTCGGCGGAGCCGGCTTCGACGACGGTGCCGTTTTCCAGGAAGACCACTTGTTGCGCGATGCTGGCGGCAAGCCGCAGGTCGTGCGTGGCCATCAGCATGGTCATGCCTTCGGCGGCCAGCTGACGCAGCACGTCGACCACTTCCTTCGCCAGGCCGGGGTCCAAAGCCGAGGTGGGTTCGTCGCACAGCAGGACACGCGGCGACGGCGCCAAGGCGCGCGCGATGGCAACGCGCTGCTGTTGGCCGCCGGACAAGGTGGCGGGCCAGGCATCGGCTTTTTCCAGCATGCCGACCTTGGCCAGCAGTTCACGCGCACGGCCGGCCGCACGCTCGCGCGGCCAACGCTGGACGGTGACCAGGCCTTCCATGACGTTTTCCAGCACGGTCCGATGCGGAAACAGCTGGAAGTTCTGGAACACCATGCCGGTTTGCCTGCGCACGCTCTGTATCGCGTCGAAGGCGGTGCGCGCCCCCGGCTGGAAAACGATACGAGCGTCGCCCAGTTCCAGCTCGCCCGATTCCGGGACCTCCAGCAGATTCACGCAGCGCAGCAGCGTGCTTTTGCCGCTGCCCGATGGCCCGATCAGCGCCGTGACGCTGCCTTCCGGAACGTCGACGCCGACATCCTTCAGCACGTGCACCTGGCCGAAATGCTTCTGGATATGCGACAGGCGGATCATTGCGTCCTTCCCGCGAACGCCGCGTGCTTGCCGAAGCGCTTTTCAAGGCGCACCTGGGCGGACGACAGCACGCTGCTGAATACCAGATAGATCAGCGCGGCCTCGGTATAGAGAATCAGCGGCTCGTAGGTGACCGCCGCGATGCGCTGCGCGGCCTGGAAGATTTCCGGCACGGTCAGCACGGCGGCCAGCGAGGTGTCCTTGACCAGCGCGATAAATGAATTGGACAAGGGTGGTACGGATACGCGCGCGGCCTGCGGCAATATGGTGCGGCGGATCGCCTGCCAGCGTGTCATGCTGAGCGAATAAGCGGCTTCCCATTGCCCCTTGGAAATGGATTCGATGGCGCCGCGGATCACTTCGGAGTTATAGGCCCCGACATTCAAAGTAAAACCGATCAAGGCCGCGGGCAGGGGATCCAGCACGATGCCGACACTGGGCAGTCCATAGAAAATCACGAACAGCTGCACCAGCAGCGGCGTGCCGCGGATCAGCCAGACGTAGAAACGCACGACGGCCACGGCGGGCGCCGGTCCGAACAGGCGTATCAGCGCGACCGCGAAGGCCAGCAGCAGGCCCGCGGTGAAGGAGATCAGCGTCAATGGAACCGTGAATTCCAGCCCCGCTTTCAGCAGGGGCCAGAACGAATCCGCCATCAGGTGCAGCCAGGCCGGCACGGGCAAGCTTCCTTATTTTGCCGACAGGTCCGTGCCGAAGTATTTCACCGATATCTTCTTGTAGGTGCCGTCGGCCTTGATATCCGCCAGCGCCTTGTTGATGGCGGCAACCAGTTCGGGATTGCCCTTGCGCACCAGCACGCCGGATTCGCTGAATTCGGCCGACTTGTCGCTGGCCACGATTTTCACCTTGGCGTCGGGTTTGTGTTTCTTGAAGTCGAGGAAGGACAGGTTGTCGTTGATGGTGGCGTCGACCCGGCCCGACAGCAGCAGATCGATGGATTCGTTGAAGCCTTGCACGGCGACCACCTCGGCGCCGTATTTCTGGGCCAGTTTGCCGAAATTGCTGGTCAGCGTGTTGGCGGAGCGCTTGCCTTTCAGGTCCTCGAAGGACTTGATGGACGTGTTGTTGTCGCGCACGATAAGCACCGCCTGCGACGAAATATATGGATCGGAGAAGTCGTACTTGGCCTTGCGCGCGTCGGTAATGCCTACCTGGTTGATGACCGCGTCATAGCGTTTCGCGTCCAGGCCCGCGATCAGGCCATCCCATTTGCCTTCGACGAATACAGCCTTGACGCCCAGGCGCTGGGCGATGGCACGGCCGATTTCCACATCGAAACCGGTCAGGCCCGAGGCGTCGTGATAGGTGAAGGGGGCATAGGTGCCTTCGGTGCCGATCTGAATGGCGCCGGCGGACTTGATCCGCGCCAGGTCGTCCTGGGCATGGGCGAAGGTAGTGGCGGCGCAGCCCAGAAGGCCGGCGAGCATGGCAGTAAAAATTCGCTTCATCTCGGTCTCCATAACACGGAACTGAAAGAGGGACGGTTAAGATACGTCCGAATTCGCATTCTGTCTGGGTGGCTATTTTTCCACAAAGCATAAAGGGACGTATCAATATGCTGTGTGGAAATAAAACAACCACCTCCATATCCATTCCACGATCAATCCCGAGGGCCCTCCCATGCGCTTCCTGACATCGCCCCTGGCGGCAGTCGCCGTGCTCCTGGCGCCGGCCGCCGTCCTGGCCGAGCCCGTGACCTACCAGTTGGATCCGAGCCATACCTATCCCAGTTTCGAGGCCGACCATTTCGGCGGCGCATCGATCTGGCGCGGCAAATTCGACAAGAGCAGCGGCACCGTGGTGCTGGACGCCAAGGCGCATACCGGCTCGGTGGACGTAACGATCGACCTGGCTTCCGTCAATATCGGCAATGCGGAGCTCGATGAGCATCTTCGATCGCCGGAATTCTTCGACGTAAAGCGTTTTCCGACCGCCACCTACAAAAGCAGCAAAGTCCATTTCAAGGATGGCAAGCCGGTGGAAGTGGACGGCATCTTCACGCTGCATGGCGTGTCGCGCCCGCTCAAGCTGAAGCTGCTTTCATTCAAGTGCTACCAGAACCCGATCGAGAAGAAAGAGGTCTGCGGCACCGAGGCGACGGCAACGTTCGACCGTAGCGACTATGGCGTGTCGTTCGGCAAGGAGTATGGGTTTTTCATGAAGACCACCTTGCATATCCAGGCCGAAGGCATACGGCAATAGCAAACGCGCCTTGCCCTTAGTCCTGGAATTGCCGCCCCACGAATTCGATGTGCGCATGCATCGCCAGCGCGGCATCGTCGGGTGACTGCCGCAGGATGGCGTCGCAGATGGCTTCATGCTGCCGCAGCCGTTCCAGCGCGCGGCGCGTCGCCTGGGCGGCGTCCAATCCCGCATCGTAGGTGTTGCGGGTGATGTGTTCGCGCAGGGAGGCAATGGCGTTGGCGTAGAAGCGGCCCAGCATCATGTTGTGCGATGCGCTGGCCAGCTGGGCGTGGAAGGTTGCGTCGGCGGCGGCCTCGGCCGCCACGTCGCCTTCGCGCACCGCCTTGCGCATGCAACGCACGGTCCCGGCCAACTGGCGGCGATCGTGGGTGTCGGCCCGCTGCGCCGCGAAGCGCGCGGCGGCGCATTCGAACACCATGCGGAATTCCAGTGTGTCGGCGCGCAGCGCGGGCGCGTCGACCAGGCCCAGCCACGGCGCGGGTGGCCAGGGCACCGCGGCCGCCATTGGCCGATCGCTGGCGATGAAGACGCCGCTGCCTTGGCGCGTTTCAAGCATGCCGCGCGATACCAGCCGCTGGATGGCCGCGCGCACGGTGGTGCGCGAGACGTCGAAGCGCTGCGCGAGTTCGCGTTCCGGCGGCAGGCGGGGGCGCCCATCCAGGCCGTGTTCCAGGACGAGACGTTCGAGCGATTGCATCGCGTGCTGCAAGGCGCTCGATGTGTGCGTGATGCGGGGCATGCCGGGATTCCTGTGGCCGACTGGTCCAACCAATTTGCGCTGGTTGCGGCGATTATCACATGATGGCGCGGCTTCGCGGCCATGGCTGGGGCCGCCTACCAAAATATCGAGGAGACCGCCGTGGATAGCCTGTCCCCCATCATTCTTCTGCACGAACGCGATGACGTCGCGATCGCCCGCCAGGCGCTCGCCGCCGGCACCGAACTGCCGCAGGCCGGCGGCGTGGTGGTGCGCGCCGACGTGCCGCCCGCGCATAAAGTGGCGTTGCGCGCCATCCGCGCCGGCGCGCCGGTACACCGCTACGGCCAGATCATCGGTTTCGCGACCTGTGACATCGCGCCGGGCGACCATGTCCACACGCATAACGTATCGATCGGCGACTTCGAGCGCGACTACGCTTTCGGCCAGGACGTGCGGGCGGTGGCGCCGGCCGCGGCGCCGCTGACTTTCCAGGGGATACGCCGCGCCGATGGCCGCGTGGCGACGCGCAACTATATCGGCGTGCTCAGCACCGTGAATTGTTCGGCCACGGTCAGCAAGCGCGTGGCCCAGCACTTTGCGATGCCGGGTCGCCTGGATGCCTATCCGAACGTCGACGGCGTGGTGCCGCTGACGCACAGTTTCGGCTGCTGCATCGACCATAACGGCGAAGGCATCCAGCAGTTGCGCCGTACCATCGGCGGCTTCGCCAAGCACACCAATTTCGCCGGCATGCTGGTGATCGGCCTGGGCTGCGAGGCCAACCAGATGGGCGCCATGTTCATGACGGGCGGTATCGAGCCCGGCCCGATGATGGTGCCGCTGGTCATGCAGGAGCTGGGCGGCACGCAGAAGACGATCGATGCCGCGATCGCGGCCATAGAAAAAATGCTGCCGGCCGCCAACCAGGTCGTGCGCGAACCCCTGCCGCTGTCGCACCTGACGGTCGCCCTGCAATGCGGCGGGTCGGACGGCTATTCCGGCATTACCGCCAATCCCGCCCTGGGCGCGGCGGTGGACCTGCTGGTACAGCACGGCGGCACGGCGATCCTGTCCGAAACTCCCGAAATCTATGGCGCCGAGCATCTGCTGACACGCCGCGCGATCTCGCCGGAAGTGGGTGAAAAGATCGTCGAGCGCATCCATTGGTGGGAGTCCTATGCCGAGCGCGAGAAAGGCAGCATCGACAACAATCCGACGCCCGGCAACAAGGCGGGCGGCCTGACCACGATCCTGGAAAAATCCCTGGGCGCGGTCGCCAAGAGCGGATCGACGCCGCTGATGGGGGTGTACCGCTATGCCGAGCCGGTCGACACCCATGGCCTGGTGTTCATGGACGCGCCCGGCTACGACCCCATGGGCGCCACGGGCCAGATCGCCAGCGGCGCGAACATGGTCGTCTTCACCACCGGCCGCGGTTCCTGTTTCGGCGCCAAACCGGCGCCCTCGATCAAGGTGGCGACCAATACGCAGATGTACCGGCGCATGATCGACGATATGGACATCAACTGCGGCGACATCATGGAAGGCGAAACGACCGTGCAGCGCAAGGGCGAGGAAATTTTCCGCGCCATCATCGACGTCGCATCGGGCGCGCCCAGCAAGAGCGAGGCGCTGGGCGTGGGCGACGAAGAGTTTGTCCCGTGGATGATAGGCGCCCAGATGTGACCGCGTTACGGGTGTGAAATAATGCCTGCGCCCCATTGTCCGGGGCGCATTTCACATCCGATGACCCCGCGTATCCGCATTTCTCCCCATTCCTTTGCGTTCATCCTGTTCTGCGGTGTGCTGACGGCGTTCGCGTCGCTGTCCATCGATGTGGGCCTGCCCGCCTTCGGTGCGGTGGCGCGCGACCTGGATACCGATCCCGCCCGCGTGGCGATGAGCCTGAGCATATTCTTCGTGGGCTTCGCCGCCGCGCCGCTGATCTATGGGCCGGTGTCGGATCGGCTGGGCCGGCGGCCGCTGCTGCTGTTCGGCCTGGCCTTGTACGCGGTGGGCGCGGCCGGCTGCACCTTGTCCGGCTCGATTTCCACCTTTTTGGCCTGGCGGCTGGTGCAAGGGGCCGGCGCGGGCGCGGCCGGGGTTCTATCCATCAGCCTGGTGCGCGATCATTTCGAGGGCACGCGCGTGCGCGAATTGCTATCGCATATCGCGATCATCCGCGTTATTTCTCCCATGGTGGCGCCTTCCGTCGGCGCGGCACTGCTGGATATCGGCAACTGGCGCTGGATCTACGCCATGATGACGATCGCCGGGTTCGCCATGCTGGCGGTGGTCTGGCTTGGGCTGGAAGAGTCGGCGCCGCGCCTGCGCCATCCGGTGTCGCGGCGCCCGCCTGCCGCGCCCGTGCTGTCCGCCTATCTGATGCTGCTGCGCAAGCCGGCATCCCTGGGCTACATGATGATCTGCGCACTGACATTCGGCAGTCATTTCGCCTACGTGACGGGATCGTCGCTGGTGCTGATGGAAGCGCTGGGCGTCTCGCCGCGGGTGTTCGGCCTGCTGTTCGCGATGACGGCAGGCGGGATCATGCTGGCTTCATTCCTGAGCGGACGACTGGCGGGCCATGTCGCGGGTGATCGCCTGATACGGATCGGCTTGTCCGCCGCCCTTTGTTCCGCGCTGGTCATGCTGGCCTTGACGCTGACGCACCTGATCACGCCCTGGAACCTGGCGCCGCTTTTTGTCGTGAATACTTTTTGCTATGGCCTGATCACGCCCAGCACGCAGCAGGGCGCGCTGCAGCCATTGCGCGAGATCGCCGGCGCCGCCTCCGCGATGATGAATGCCTTGATGATGGGCATCGGCGCCTTTTCCAGCGCGATGGTCAGCCGCTACTTTCCGGACCTGGGGGTGGTGGCGGTGACCGGCAGCATGGTGATTTTTTGTGCCTTGGCGCTGGCAGTTTTCCTGGCGATGCGGCGCTGGGGGGCTACTTCGTTGCATTAGGGTCTGTTCCAGTGTGAAGAGGCCCTGAACCAGGGCGCTACACTCCCGGGCGCACGCGTTCCCGGTCCAACGTGGAGGTTTCGATGCGCATCAAGCTGCGGCAGGTCGAAGGCTTTTTGGCGGCGGCGGATTCCCTGTCTTTTTCGCGCGCGGCGGAGCGAATAGGCATGACGCAGCCGGCGTTTTCGCAATTGATCCGCGATCTGGAAACCGCGCTGGACGTCAAGCTATTCGACCGCAGCACGCGCCGCGTGCGCATCACCGACGTCGGCATGCAGCTGCGCGAGCAGATGCGCCGCGGACTGCTGGAAATCGATAACGCGTGCAACAACGCGCGCGCCATCACCCGCCTGAAGCAGGGCCAGCTGTCGCTGGCGGTGCTGCCGTCGCTGGCGCTGGGCCTGGTGAACGATACGCTGGCCGGCTTTCATGACAGCTACCCGGAGGTGCGGCTGCGTCTGCGCGA
>DATJHN010000521.1:0-2431 GCA_035493915.1 Bordetella sp. | reverse complement strand
CAAGGCGCGCAACGGCAAGGACGTGACCGTGGCGATACCGGCCAATGCGGCGGTGCGCGCGGTGTCGCTGGCCAAGCTGAGCGACATCAAGCCCGACAGCTTTATCGGCACGGCCGCGACGCCGCAAGCCGACGGCACACTAAAGGCACTGGAAGTCCACGTATTCGCGGCTTCGCTGCGCGGTTCCGGCGAAGGAAACCGGCCCTGGGAAGGCGCCGACGGCAAGACCGGCCAGATGACCAACGGTACGGTCGGCAGCCTGCTGGCCACCAACGGTACCACCATGAAGGTCAAGTACAAGGACGGCGAAAAGACCGTGGTCGTACCGGCCGATGTGCCCATCGTCTACATGGAACCCGGTGACCGCAGCCTGCTCAAGACCGGTGCGCCCGTGCTGGTGTTCCCCACCAAGAATGCCGACGGCAGCCTGACTGCTAATAGCATCATCGCCGGCAAGGACGGCACGATCCCGCCGATGTAATGACCGGGAAAGGGCTGGCGCTGGCGCGGCATGACGCGGCGTGGCCGGACCTTTCCAGGCACTGTTTTGCCGCGACGATGCGCCGGCCGGTCCGGCTCGTCAGGCATCCGGAGATTCATCTTGTCCGCACGCATGCTTCCTGGGGCAGGCGCGCCCGCGCCGCGCGTTCGCCTGCGCGCCCATCCCCTGTATGTGCGCATCACGCATTGGCTGAATGTCTATGCGATGGTCTGCATGTTCATGAGCGGCTGGGGCATCTACAACGCCTCGCCCATCTTCGATTTTCATTTCCCGCAATGGGCCACGCTGGGCGGCTGGCTGGGCGCGGCCACGATCTGGCATTTCGCGGTGATGTGGCTGCTGGTCGGCAATGGGCTGGTGTATTTGATCGCCGGCGCGCTGTCCGGCCACCTGCGGCGCGATCTGATGGACGTGACACCGCGCGCCGTGGTGCGCGATGCCGTGGCCGCGCTGAAACTGCGCCTGCCGCACACGCCCGGCCGCTATAACGCCGTGCAGAAGGCCCTGTACCTGGGCGTGCTCTTGTTGGGTGTGCTGATCGTGCTGTCCGGGTTGGCCGTCTGGAAGCCTGTGCAGTTGAGCTGGCTGACCGATCTGTTCGGCGGCTTCGCGACCGCGCGCATCGTGCATTTCTGCGCCATGGCGGGTATCGGCCTGTTCGTCGTGGTGCACTTGCTGCTGGTGATTCTGGTCCCGCGCACCTTGCCGCCGATGATCACCGGCCGCGCGGGTGGCCATAGCCATGGAGGCCACGATGCCTGAACGCAAACGTCCGCGCCTGATCCTGGAGCCTGCCCAGCGCAGCCAGCTGTATCGCGCACAGCGGCGCCTGCTGCTGCGCGGCGGCCTGTCGCTGGGCGCGCTGGCCATGATGAGCGGCTGCAATATGCAGGACGGCGATACATTCGACAAAGTCCTGTGGGCGATGTCGCGCTGGAACGACCGCGTGCAAGCCTGGCTGTTCAACCAGAACAAGCTGGCGCCGACCTATGCCGCCAACCAGGTCACCGATCCTTTTCCCTTCAATGCCTACTATCCGGAATACAGCGTGCCGGATATCGACCTGTCTACCTGGAAGCTGGAAGTCTCCGGCATGGTGGCCGACAAACACGCCTGGACGCTGGAAGAACTGCGCCAGCTGCCGCAGGCCAGCCAGATCACGCGGCTGATCTGCATCGAGGGCTGGAGCGCCATCGGCCAGTGGGGCGGCATTCCGCTGAAGACATTCCTGCAGCGCGTGGGCGCGGACCTGACCGCGCGCTATGTCGGCTTCAAATGCGCCGACCGCTACTACGGCAGCATCGACATGCCGACCGCGCTGCATCCGCAGACCATCCTTGCGCTGGACTTCGCCGGTTCGGAGCTGGCGCCCGACTACGGGCAGCCGCTGCGGCTGAGAGTGCCGACCAAGCTGGGATTCAAGAACCCGAAACACATCATGGCGATGTTCGTCACGAATACCTATCCAGGCGGGTATTGGGAAGACCAGGGCTACAACTGGTTCAGCGGGATCTAAGGCCGTATACGGCCAGATCGAAAGCGGGCTTGACCTTGCGGTGGCTGTTGGGCGGCGCTTGCCGCCCTTTTCGCATGGGCGCCAGCCTTTGGGATTCGTGTCTGCCTTGGCATTGACGGACGCCTTTGCGGCGCGGCCGTATCCGATTGCACGCCGAAATCGCGGCGCAGCTACCTTCTACGCCGCATCAATAGGCGTTGTTAATGAATTCAATAGTCAGAATATAGGAATAATTCTGGATTGATGCGTTTTATGGAAAGATGATTTTCGAGGATCAGGGTTTATCCCTAGGGTTTGGCGGCGCAGAATGCGTTTCATCGGGAACAGCAACGGACATCGCGAAGGTCCCAACCCTCAAGGACAACGCGATGCACGGCCCGGATCACTTAACCAGGACTAGGAGTACTGCCATG
>DATJHN010000520.1:0-6125 GCA_035493915.1 Bordetella sp. | reverse complement strand
GGCGGTTTTCGTGTCGAGCAGGCCACCGGTACCCAGGATGCCGTTGATGGCGGTGCCCATGCTGGTGCCCAACGCGGTCAGGATGTCCGTGACGTCCTTGGGATTGCTGGACAGCGAGTCGTTCAGCGAATGCAGGTGCGTGCTGTCGATCGTGTTCAGGTTCAGATCCAGCGTGCCGTCGGTCGGGTCGGTGGTAATTCCCAGGTCCGCGAGCGTGTTCAATGTATCCGAACTCGGGCCCAGCACGCGCAGGGCGTTGGCCACGCTGGATGCGATGGTACGGGTTGTGCTGTCGCCCGTCAGTGCCGACCCCTGATTGGTCGTGGAGTCGTACTTGGTGAACGAGTTCACCATCGTCTGCAGCGCGTTGTACGAGGTGACGAAATTCTGCACGGCGGAAACGACGCCGGAAGGGTCCGTCGCCACGTTGACCGTCACGGGACCCGTCGTCAGGTCGCTCAGCGTGAGCGTGACATTGTCGATGTTCTTGTCCAGCGTGTTCGATCCGCTGACGACCTGGATGCCGTTGATGGTTGCCTTGGCGTCGGTCGCCGCGACCTGCTCCGTCATGCCGCCGGTCGGCGTGGCCGATGCGTCATAGCCGATCGCGCTCTGGATATCGGTGTTGGTCGAGGTGATCTTGGTGACCGCGGCCTTGGTACCCGTGGCGGAGGACGTCAACTGCAGGTAGCTCTTGCCGTCGCCGTCGGTCAGGATGCTTGCCGATACGCCGGCCTTGTCATCCGCATTGATGGCCGCGGCGATGCCGTTCAGCGAAGTGTCCTTGCTGACGTCGATGGTCTTGCTCGTGCCATCGGCCAGCGTCACCGTGATCGTGCCGCCCGAACCGATGGCCGCCTTACGGTCGCCGATGGCGCCGGACTGCAACTGTTCCGCGGTGGCCAGCTGATCGACCGTGATCTTGTACTGGTTCGGCGTGGCGCCGGCCGAGGTCTTGACGGTGAAAGCGGTGCTGCCGCCGACGATCGTCGCCGTCGTGGCATTGAAGGTCTTGGGATCGGCCAGGGCGGCCGCCGAGGTCTGCAGCGTTTCTATCGCCTGTTGCAGGGTGCCGTAGGCCGACAACTGGGTCGAGATCGCGTCTGCCTGGTCCTTGATGGGCACCAGCGCCAGCTGTTCGTTCTTCTGCAGGCTGTCCAGAATGCCTTGCAGGTCCAGATTGGAGCCGGAACCGAGGGAGGTGATAGGCGGAAGGGCGGAGGTTGCCATCGTGCTGTTTCCTTGTTGCGCTTATTCTGTCAAACACCTTGCCGGCCCGATACGTCGGGTAAGCGGCATAAGGCGGGTTTGTTCGGTGCTTTTCCGTGACGGACGGCGGGAATCGCCTGGTCAGGCGCTGGTTTTAACGCCCCCACCCTGCAGCTTCGTGATCATTTTGGCGATATTCAGGACGGTCTCGCTTGGTATGGTCCTTATAACGTCCCCAGTTTTTCTGTCTTTGATGGAAACCACGACCCGATGCGTGTCGGGGTCGATGTCGAACTGAATCTGCGTCGACCAGGCCTGCATCTCGTCGTTGATTTTTTGCAACGCCCGATCCAGGGGCAGTTGCTGGTCCGACGATTGTCCGGACGAACCGCCGTCGGCGGTCGAATCACCCGTGCCGCCGCCTTTCTGGGCATCGCCGGCAGGAGTAACCAGAACGGCTGCGTCGGGCAGCGGGGCCGGAGGTGTCTCGGCGTGCTGGACCGGAAGGGCCGCGGGGGCGATAGGGCTGACAGCCATAAGGACTCCACTTTCTGCTTTGCGTCGGCGACGCAGGTTTCTGGGTTGACAACCTCGTAACGGCAGGAGATCGGGAAACTTAAGCCCAGGGGGCCCCTGTTAAAATTACGTTTGCTCCAGTTCAGTTTCACGCCATGTCTCTTTACACCCCTCCGGACGCCAATGCCACGCTACCCCAGTGGCTGGCATATCTGGAATCGTTGCACCCGAAAACCATAGACTTGGGCCTGGAACGTGTCCGCCAGGTGGCGCAACGCCTGCAAATCGAACTGGACTGCGTCAAGATCGTCGTCGGCGGCACCAACGGCAAGGGCTCCACCTGCGCCATGCTGGAAGCCATGCTGCTCGCGGCGGGTTTCAAAACGGGGCTGTATACCTCGCCCCACCTCATCGATTTCAACGAGCGGGTGCGCATCAACGGCGAACTGGCATCGGATGCGGCCCTGGTCGCCCAGTTCCAGGCCGTGGAGGCCGCCCGGGGCGACACGTCGCTGACTTACTTCGAATTCAGCACGCTGGCCGCGTTGCGGCTGTTCGCCCAGTCCCACCTGGACGCCATCGTCCTGGAAGTCGGCCTGGGCGGCCGCCTGGATGCCGTCAATATCGTCGATGCCGATTGCGCCGTTGTCACCAGCGTCGACCTGGATCATACGGACTGGCTGGGCGATACCCGGGAAAAGATCGGCTACGAAAAAGCCCACATCTATCGCCCGGGCAAGCCCGCCATCTGCGCCGACCCCGTGCCTCCGCAAAGCCTGCTCGATCACGCCGCCGCCATCGGCGCCGACCTGTGGCTGTTCGGGCGGGATTACAACTATTCGGGCGATCGCCAGCAATGGGCCTACGGCGGCCGCGCCCAGCGCCGCGCCGCGCTGGCCTATCCGGCCCTGCGCGGCGCCAACCAGCTGCTCAATGCCGCCGCCGCCCTGGCCGTCCTGGAAGCGCTGCGCGATCGCCTGCCGGTGCCGCAGCAGGCCGTCCGCCTGGGACTGCTGCAGGCCACGCTGCCCGGCCGGTTCCAGATACTGCCTGGCCAGCCGACCGTCATCCTGGATGTCGGGCACAACCCGCACGCCGCGGCGGTCCTGGCCCAGAACCTGGACAACATGGGTTTCCATCCGTATACCTACGCGGTGTTCGGGATGCTCAGCGACAAGGATGTCGCGGGGGTGGTTGCCAAGCTTGCGGGGCGTATCGACCGCTGGTACTGCGCCGGACTGCCCGGGCCGCGCGGCGGCAGCGGCGAGGCCCTGGCGGAGCAGGTGCGGGCGGCATTGCCGCCCCCTGCCGCCGGTGACGACGTACCCCTGATCTGCACCCATGCCGACCCCGCCCAGGCCTATGCGGCGGCGCGTGCCCATGCGGGGGAGGGTGATAGAATCGTGGTGTTCGGATCGTTCGTTACGGTCGCGGCCGTGCTCCAGTCGCTGGGGCGTAAATCCTGAGTTTCCCAACGCGCCTGGGCGCGCCGGCTGCAAGGAATTCGTGCTTCATGGGTTTGTTTAATCGGAAAGATTCGGCGTCCGACGCACCGAGCGGCCGGCCACGCCCATCCGTATCCAGCGAGGCCCAGGCGGCCGAACTCCGTTCGCGAGCCCGCCGCCGGCTTGCCGGCGCGGTCGCCCTGGTACTGGCGGCGGTCATCATCCTGCCCATGGTGCTGGATTCCGAGCCCGCGCGGGTCAGCGACGACATCCCCATCCGTATCCCCGATCGCAACTCACCTTATCAACCGCAGGTATCCGACCCGCAGACGCCGGCCGCCGGCGATGCGGGTGCGTCCACCAATGCCGGTGCGTCGACATCGGGCACGGCTGGCGTGACCTCGCCCGCCACGGGCGGTACGCAGGCGCCCGCCACGACCCAGCAGTCGGGCACGGGGCAGCAGCAGGCCGTCCCTGATGCGGGCAAGCCGGCGGCGCAGCAAGCCCGGCCGGATACCGCACGCGCCAGCGGCGATCCCGCGCATGCCGACGCCGGTCGCGCCACCGCCACGCCGCGTCCGGATACCCGCGCGGACACCGCCAAGCCGGAGCCCAAACCGGAAAGCCGCCCCGAATCCAAACCGCCCGCCAAGCCGGAATCGGCGTCCCGCACGGACGACGGCAGCAAGGCGCTGGCCCTGCTCGAAGGCCGCGGCGCGGCATCCGCGCCCGCCAAGCCGGCCACGGAATCCCGCCCCAGCGCGGACACCAAGGGTAACTTCGTGCTGCAGATCGCGGCGTATACCACCCAGGGCGACGCCCAGGCTCGCCGCGACAAGCTGCATGCGGCGGGCGTGACCAATGCCTTTGTCCAGGAAGCCAGCGTCAGCGGCAAACAGCAATACCGGCTGCGCGTGGGGCCGTTCCCCTCGCGCGAAGCAGCCCAGGCGGCCCAGGCAAGGCTGCGCACCTTGGGCTATGACAACGGTTTCATCGCCGCGCAGTGACCGGGTTCGATTTCGTCGTCCTGGCGATCATCGCCATATCAGGTCTGCTGGGCCTGGTGCGTGGCTTGCTGAAGGAAATCCTGTCCCTGTTGGCATACATATTGGCTTTCGTGGCCGCGATCTGGTGGGGGCCGACAGTCTATGGCTGGCTCGCCCGGTGGATCGAAACGACGGTGCTGCGCATGGGCGCCGCCTATGCCGCTGTCTTCCTGGTCGTGCTGCTGGGGGTAGGATTGGTCAATATGACGCTGTCGGCGCTTATCCGCACCACCGGCCTGTCGCCCGCCGATCACGGCCTGGGTGGCCTGTTCGGGCTGGTGCGCGGCGCGCTGATCGTGCTGGTGCTGGTTACGGTCGCCGGCTATACGCCGCTGCCCCAGGAAGCCTGGTGGCGCGACGCCATGTTTTCCCATACGGCCACAGAAGCCGTCAAACATACCAAAGTGTGGCTGCCGCCTTCGCTGGCGGCGATGCTGCCTTATTGAATATGGCCTTATCGCAGCCATATTGAACGCATTCGGATAGAACGCAGTATCAACAGGAAATTGCCATGTGTGGAATCGTAGGGGTCATAGGGCGCGGGCCGGTCAACCAGCTGCTCTATGACAGTCTGCTGCTGCTGCAGCATCGGGGCCAGGATGCGGCCGGCATCGCCACCGCGCAGGGCAATCAGTTCAACCTGTACAAGGCCCACGGCCTGGTGCGCGACGTCTTCCGCACGCGCAACATGCGGGCCCTGCCGGGCAGCAGCGGCGTCGGGCAGGTTCGTTATCCGACCGCCGGCTCCAGTTCCAGCGAAGAAGAAGCCCAGCCGTTCTACGTGAACGCGCCGTTCGGCATCATGATGACGCACAACGGCAACCTTACCAATTGGCGCGAACTTCGCGAATCGCTGTTCCGCGTCGATCGCCGCCACATCAACACCAATTCCGATTCCGAAGTCCTGTTGAACGTGCTTGCGCACGAATTGCAGTCGGCCGCGAATGGCATATCGCTGGACGACGACGCCATTTTCCGCGCTGTCGGGGCCGTGCATCGCCGCGTGCGCGGCGGCTACGCGGTCGTTGCGCAAATCTCGGGCTACGGGTTGCTGGCATTCCGCGATCCCTATGGCATCCGTCCCCTGTGCATCGGGCGCCAGGAAACCGACCAGGGCGTCGAATGGATGGTCGCTTCCGAATCCGTCGCGCTGGAAGGCAACGGTTTCAACTTCGTGCGTGACGTCAGGCCTGGCGAGGCGGTTTTTATCGACCTGGACGGCAAGTTCTACAGCCGCGAGTGCGCCGAAAATGCCCAGCTCGTGCCTTGCATCTTTGAGTATGTGTATTTCGCCCGGCCCGATTCGCTGATGGACGGCGTTTCCGTCTATGACGCGCGCCTGCGCATGGGCGAATACCTGGCGGACAAGGTGGCGCGCAATCTGCGCCTGGGCGACATCGATGTCGTCATGCCCATTCCCGATTCGTCGCGTCCCGCCGCCATGCAATTGGCCGCGCGCCTGAACCTGGACTACCGCGAAGGCCTGATCAAGAATCGCTACGTCGGCCGTACCTTCATCATGCCGGGCCAGGCCGTGCGCAAGAAATCCGTGCGGCAAAAGCTCAACGCCATCGGCCGTGAATTCAAGGGCAAGAATGTGCTGCTGGTCGACGACTCCATCGTCCGCGGGACGACCAGCCGGGAGATCGTCGACATGGCCCGCGCGGCCGGCGCCAACAAGGTGTTCTTTGCCTCCGCCGCGCCGCCGGTGCGTTTTCCCAATGTCTACGGCATCGACATGCCGACGCAGAGCGAACTGATCGCCACGGGCCGCAGCGACGAGGAAATCGCGCGCACCATCGGCGCCGATGCGCTGGTCTATCAGGACCTGGGCGATATGCAGCAAGCGGTGCGCGACCTGAATCCGGCGATGTCGCGTTTCGAGGCGTCCTGCTTCGACGGCCAGTAC